>NZ_CP108518.1:301071-602142 GCF_035989885.1 Streptomyces sp. NBC_01232 | reverse complement strand
CGGGTGCGGTGCGGGGCCTTCGCCGAGGACGTGGCTGTCAGGGTAGGGATTTTCCTGCACCGACTCGAACATGTTCACCTTGCCTGTCTGCGTGGACCCCCGAAGGCCGCAGCTTAACGGCAGGGCGCCGCCCGCCCCGCCCCTGGGCACGGGGCGGAGCGGGCGGCCACGGCGCGGCGGGAGCCGGGCGGTCACCGGGCCGGCAGGGCCCCCGCGACCGAGGCCGGAACCGGCGCGAGACCGGCCGGCCGGGTGGTGAAGGTGCCCCGGCCCTGCGTCCGGCCGCGCAGCCGGGACGCATAGCCGAACAGCTCGGCCAGCGGCACGGCCGCCGTGATCACCGCGGTCCCGGCCTCGGCCGTGGAACCGCTGACCCGGCCTCGGCGGGCCGCGAGGTCACCGAGCACGCCCCCGACGCCGTCCTCCGGGACCGTCACCGTGACTTCGACGAGCGGTTCCAGGAGCTCCATCGTGCTCAGGCGCAGCGCCTCGCGCAGCCCGAACCGGCCCGCCGCGCGGAACGCCATCTCCGAGGAGTCCTTGGAGTGGGTCGCCCCGTCGGTGAGCGTGACCCGCAGCCCCGTCACCGGGAACCCGCCGAGCGGCCCCTCGGCGAGCGCGTCCCGGCAGCCCGCCTCCACGGCGCGCGCGTACTCCTGCGGCACGCGCCCGCCGACGACCGTCGAGCGGAACTCGAAGCACGGCTCCTCCAGCGGCTCGACGTCGAGGACGACGTGCGCGAACTGACCCGCCCCACCGTCCTGTTTGACGTGCCGGTGGACGAGTCCGCGGACCCCGCGCACGACCGTCTCCCGGTAGGAGACCTGCGGCCGGCCCACGACGACCTCCACCCCGTGGCCACTGCGGATCTTCTCCACCGCGACCTCCAGGTGCAGCTCGCCCATCCCCGACAGCACGGTCTGGCCGCTCTCCGGGTCGGACCGCACCACCAGGGAGGGGTCCTCCTCGGCGAGCCGCGCCAGTGCGGCCGAGAGCCGGCCCGTGTCGATGTTGCGCCGGGCCTCGACCGCGACGGACACCACCGGCTCGGCCACCGACGGCGGTTCGAGGACCAGGGGTGCACCCGGCGCGCACAGGGTCGTTCCCGCCCGGGCGGCCTTCAGCCCGATCACCGCGACGATGTCACCGGCCGCCGCCTCCTCCCGTTCCTCGTGCCGGTCGGCCTGGACCCGCAGGATCCGGCCGACCCGCTCCGTACGGCCCGTGGCCGCGTCCAGTACCGTCGCGCCCTTGCGCAGCGTGCCCGCGTACACCCGCAGGTAGGTCAGGCGCCCGGTCGCCGTCGCGGTCACCTTGAAGGCGAGGGCCGTGAAGGGCTCCGCCGGGTCCGGGGCGCGCTCCTGCTCCGCGCCGTCCGCCGCCAGCCCCCGTACCGCAGGCATGTCGGCGGGCGACGGCAGATACGCGAGCACCGCGTCCAGCAGCGGCTCGATCCCGCGGTTGCGGTACGCCGAGCCGCACAGCACGACCACGCCGTCCCCGCGGAGCGTCAGCTCGCGCAGGGCGCGCACCAGGGTGCGCTCCGTCAGGGCCGAGGCCGAGCAGAACTCCTCCAGGGCGTCGGCGTGCAGCTCGGCCACCGTCTCCTCCAGGAGCCGGCGCCGCCGGGCCGCTTCCTCCAGGAGCGCCTCGGGTACCGTGCCCTCCTGGTAGGTGTCGGCGTCGGCCCGCCAGTTCAGCGAGCGCATGCGCAGCAGGTCGACGACGCCGGAGAACGAGTCCTCCGCTCCGATCGGCAGCTGCACCACCAGCGGAACGACGCCCAGCCGTGCCCGGATCGACGCGACCGCCGTATCGAGGTCGGCGCCGGCCCGGTCCAGCTTGTTGACGAACGCGATGCGCGGTACACCGTGCCGGTCGGCCTGCCGCCAGACCGTCTCGCTCTGCGGTTCCACGCCGGCGACGGCGTCGAACACCGCGACCGCCCCGTCCAGCACCCGCAGGGAACGCTCGACCTCGTCGGAGAAGTCGACGTGCCCCGGGGTGTCGATCAGGTTGACGCGGTGACCGCCCCACGCGCAGCTCACGGCCGCGGCGAAGATGGTGATGCCGCGATCGCGTTCCTGGGCGTCGAAGTCGGTGACGGTCGTGCCGTGGTGGACCTCGCCCCGCTTGTGGATGGCACCGGTCGCGAACAGGATCCGTTCGGTGATGGTGGTCTTGCCGGCGTCGACGTGGGCGAGGATGCCCAGGTTGCGGACGGCGGTGGGGGAAGTCGTGATGAAGGGCTGCCTGTTGGCGCGCATGGCCCGAGGCCTTTCGAGTGTGCAGAGGAAGAGGGCGGCGCGATTCCCGGACTCCGGCCCCGGTCCCCACGGGCAGCCGCAGCGCCGCCGTCCCGACCGGAGGAGGTCCGGGCAGGAGGCGTCAGGGCGTTGCGGGAGCAGGAGGGGATGGAACCTAGGGGTGGGTCACGGGCGTACGGTGACTGCCGCGCGGCAGGCACCGCGCGCTGCGAGACACCGGGATCACGTCGTACCGGGACGGGGGAGCGAAGGCGGCAGTGCGGTACGTGCACATGGCGCGGCTCCCCTTCTCTTCACTCGGCATGGGCGCGGTGCCCTGTCGGCAGCGCGCACGGCGAGTCTAATGACCGGGCCGTCCGGGGGCACCGGGTTTTCCCGGACCCGCCGCGGGGCGGAATTGACGCCACGTCAGTGGCGACCGGGCGCCTGGAGGATGTCGACGCCTGCGCTGCCGGCCCGGCTCGGCTTCACCGGCATCGAACGACACCCGGACGAGAGTGTCACCACCATTCCCGGACACCAGGGTGGTGATCCTCCCCGAGCTGTTCCGCCGGCTCAAGGAGTACAGGGGGAGTCACCCCGGCAGCGTCAGCCCGCCCGGCGCGTGACGGGCAGGCGCAGCACCAGCCGGGCACCCCCGGAGCCGTCCCCGGCCCGCTCCCCGGAACTGTCCTCGGCGGTCAGGGTGCCTCCGTGGCGGGCGCTCAGGTCACGGGCGATGGCCAGGCCCAGTCCCGCCCCGCCGTGATCGCGGCTGCGCGAGTCGTCGAGCCGGGTGAAGCGTTCGAAGACCCGCTCCCGGTCCGCCGCGGGAATCCCCGGGCCGTCGTCGACGACCTCCAGCACGGCGGTGCCCGGCCCCGCGCCCTTCGTCGTGCGCAGGGTGATCTCCACGTGCCGGTCGGCGAAACGCTGTGCGTTGTCGACGAGATTGGTCACGACACGGCCCAGCCACAGCGCCCCCGCGGTGACTTGCACCTCGGGCTCCAGGGCCAGCCGTACGGGGACCCGGTCGCCGTGGCGGCCCTCCACCACCTCGCGCACCAGGGTCGTCAGGTCCAGCGGGGCGGCGACCACGGGCTGGGCCGCGTCGATACGGGCGAGCAGGAGCAGATCGGCCGTCAGGTGCTGAAGCCGTTCGATGTCCTCCAGGGCCCCGCCGATCAGCTCGGGCCACAGCTCCGGGTCCTGCACGGCCAGCGCCACCTCCAGCTGGGTGCGCAGGACGGTGATCGGGCTGCGCAGCTCGTGGGAGGCGTCGGCGATGAACTGCCGCTGCCGGATGCCGGAGGCCTCCAGCCGGTCCAGGGTGGCGTTCATCGTCTCGGCCAGCCGGGCGACCTCGTCCCGGGTCGCCGGCACCGGCACCCGGCGGTGCAGGCCGCGGTCGGAGATCTCGGCGACCTCGGCCCGGATCGCCTCCACCGGCCTGAGCGCGTGACCGGTGACCCGCCAGGTCACGAGGGCGACGGTGGCCAGCAGCAGGGGCAGGCCGATGACGAGGGCGGCGGTGGTGGTGTCGTCGGCCGCGTCCGCGTCCCGCAGGGACGCGCCGGCGTAGACGATGGCCATGCCGTCCGGGGTCTGCGTGACGACCTGGACGACCCGCTGCCGGTTCTCGGCGTCCACCGGGCGGACCCGCCACGTGTGGGAACGGGTTCCCGGGGCGTCGGGGGCGGGCGGCGGGAAGGCGGGCACACCGGCCAGGTTCGGGCTGGCGAACAGGATGCGCCCGTCCGCGTCCACCACCTGGACGAAGTCGATGCCGCGGGCCTGCGGACGTACCCGGGCCAGCTTCCCGGTGGCGGCGAGCTGCGCCACGGTCTCGGCCTGCCGCCGGGCGTCGCTCTCCGCGTTGCGGAGCAGGTTGGCCTCCAGCAGCCCGAGCAGGGCGAACGAAGCGAGTGCCAGCGCCGCGGCCACCACCGCGCTGGCGCCCACCGTGGCCCGCGCCCGTACGGTGGTGGGCCACATCCGCCGCAGCACCGGCCACCGGCGCACGGCCGCACCCGTGGTCCCGCGCACGGCGGTGCCCGCGCGCTCCCGCAGGCCGCGACGCTCAGCCACCGTCGGCCGCCAGTCGGTACCCGGCCCCGCGTACGGTCTCCAGCGCGGCGCGGCCGAACGGCGCGTCGATCTTGCGGCGGACCGCGCTGACGTGGACCTCGACCACATTGGGATCGCCGTCGAAGGCGCTGTCCCACACCTGTTCCAGGATGTCCCGCTTGGGCACCACCTCGCCGGAGCGCCGGGCCAGGTACTCCAGGACCGCGAACTCCCGCGCGGTGAGCCGTATCTCCGTGCCGCCGCGGGAGCAGGAGTGCCGGGCGGGGTCGAGCAGCAGGTCGCCGAACCGCATCACCTGGGGCTGCCGGCGGCCCGTACGGCGGCCGAGCGCGCGCAGCCGGGCGACCAGGACGAGGTAGGAGAACGGCTTGGACAGGAAGTCGTCGGCGCCCGTGTCCAGCGCCTCCGCCTCGTCGTACTCGCCGTCCTTCGCCGTGAGCATCAGGATCCCGGACTCGTTGCCGGCCGCGCGCAGCTTCGAGCAGATCCGGTAGCCGTTGAGGCCGGGCAGCATGATGTCGAGCACGATCAGGTCGTAGTCGTGCTCCGTCGCCATCCACAGGCCCTGCGGGCCGTCGTGGGCCATGTCCACAGAAAAGCCCTCCGACTGCAGCCCACGCTGCAGGGCCACGGCGAGCCGCCGTTCGTCCTCCACCACCAGTACGCGCATGCCGGACAGGATCGCAGTACCGCTCCGCCGCCGGCTGAAGAGGTCTTCAGGTGGCTTCAGCGGAGCTTCAGCATCCGCTGTTCATGCTCTGGAACGAGCCGCGCACCGCGCCCGGTTGTCCTGAGGAGTGCCTGTATGTCTGATTCTGTCCCGCCGCCGTCCGAGCAGGCCAAGCCGTCCGATCCGGCCGGGACCGCCCCGGTCACCGCCCCCGAGGCCGGAGCCGGCAGGTCCGCGACCCTGGGTCGCTTCGTGCCCCGCGGCAGGCGCGCCCGCTGGGTGGCCGCGGGCGCGGCCACGGTGGTCGTCGTCGGCGGACTGACGGCGGTGGCCGTGGCGGAGCACCACGACCACCACGGGCGCATCGACCGGGGCCCGCACATCGCCTGGGCCGGACCCGGCCCCGAGGGCGGCTTCCGGGACGGCCCGAAGCCCGAGCGGGCGCCCGGGAAGCCGGGACGCCCCGGCGGCCCCGAGGTGCGCGACGAGCTCGGCCGCCACGAGGGCGCCGACGGGCGGGGCGGCATCACCAAGATGGCCCCGGCACCCGCCCCCATCCCCTCCCTGGCCATCGGCGAGGCGGCCGAGAAGGCCGCTGCCGCGGTGCCCGGAGGCAAGGTGGCGAGTCTGCGCGCGGTCGCCCAGGAGGGCGGCGGCAGCGCCTGGCTGGCCGTGGTCGTCGGCTCCGACGGAGTCCGGCACGCGGTCACCGTGTCCGGCACGGACGGCTCGATCACGAGCAACACGACCAAGGACCGCTGAGAAGCGGTTCGGGCAGGACCGTCAACGCACCGACGACGACGCCGCGCCGGCACCGCCCGGCGTCGTCGTCGGCGGAGTGGGCTGCGGCGAACCCTGGAGGGTCAGCGCGGTGAGTACGACCAGCGAGTCCGTCCACCCCAGGGGCGCCACGGCGGACGGCAGGCCCGCCCCGTTCACGGTCTCCGGCAGCTCGCCCAGCCCGTTGCGCTTGGACAGCACCCAGTCGAGCACCTCGTTGGCCTTCGCCCGTTCACCCGTACCGGCCCAGGCCAGGGCGAAGAAGGAGGTGCTTGCCGTCCAGGCGTACGCGCCCCAGCTGAAGGAGGGGTCGTTGCCCGGCGAGAGCCCGCCGTTCGGCAGCAGCAGCGCCCGGTAGGTGGAGTCCAGCGCCTCGCCCAGCCCGGCCGGGGCGGAGTTGAACGGGGGCGCCATGAACGCCACCGCGCTGTCCCGGCCGTGATTGCCGTCCACGGTCCGCTGGTACCCCAGCGGTGCGAAGCCGGACGCGATCCCCGCGGACAGCCGCCGGGCCGCCTCCCCCCAGCGCTCCGCGTCCTCGTCGATGCCCAGCCGGGCGGCCAGGTCGGCCGCGGAGTTGAGTCCGGCCAGCAGGGGAGCGGCGGTACCGATGTTGGTGGTCGTCGTGTCCAGCTCCCAGTAGTCCGGGGACGCCGGAGGCAGCCCGTCCGGCCCCAGCGACCGGGCCGCGTAGTCGGCGGCCTTGCGCACCATCGGGTAGAGGGCGCGCAGCCGGTCGTCCCGCCCGTCGGGCGGCGCCGCCCGGTACCACTGCCAAGTGGCCCAGGGCACCCAGCCGTTGCCGTCCAGCTGCCACTTCCGTGCGTCCGGCGGTCCGCTGCCGTCCAGCTTCGTACGGGCCTCCCAGGTGCCGTCGGCCCGCTGGGTTCGCGCGTCGTATCCCAGGATCCGGTACGCCTCCTCGTCGTGCCCGGTGGCGGCGAAAGCGGCCGCCGCGAACGCCCCGTCGCGGGGCCAGGAGTACTCCCACGGCGGAGCCCAGGCGGCCGCGAAGGCTCCGCCCGGTTTCAGCAGCGCCCGCATCGACAGCAGGGCGCGCTGCGACGCCTCCCGCTGCGCGGCGGTCGCTCCCGGCACCCTGCCCGAGGCGAGCCATGCGCGGCTCTCCTCGGCCTGCGCCAGGGCGCCCGGGTCGTCCGCCTCGACCACCACCGACGCGGAGGCCCCGTTGGGCAGGTACCGCCACCGGCCCGACGGCAGGCGCAGCACATTGCTCCCGTCGAGGTAGGAGGCGCCCACGGCGAAGGAGGGCAGGACCGCCTCGGTGGCGACCCGGTTCGTCAGCAGGCCCGACGTGCGGGCGGCGAGGGCGGAGGCGGGTACGTAGCAGGGCTCGGTCTCCCCGCAGCGGTCGCTGCCCGCGGGGTTGACGTGGAAGGCCAGCCGTGAGGCGGAGGAGTGCCAGCCGCCCCAGTACGCCCTGTCGTAGTTCCAGCTGGTCAGTGAGCCGGGCACGGCGCGCGTGGTGCCGTACCAGGCGATCGGCCCGCTCTCGGCGCTGCTCGCCTGGAGGTGCAGGTAGTAGGTGCTGCCCGCCGTGACGTCGGCGCTCAGCGGGAATTCGACCCAGCCGGCGCCGGCGCCGCCGAGTGCCGCGAGGTCCACGGTCTGCGAGGCGATCGCCGAGGCGGCGTCCGTGCGGACCCGGCGCACCTGTGCGGTCACGGTGCCCGTTGCCGCCCCGCTGCCCAGCCAGACGCTCACCCGGGAGAGCCGGGTGCCGTCCACCGTGAACGCCTGGGCCGCCGCGTTGTTCGTGGCCTTCACGCTGAACAGCGCGGTCTCGTGGCCGGCCTGGCCCTCGTAGGACAGGGCGGCCGCCGCGCCGGGCAGCGCTGCGGGTGCCCCGGTCAGCGCCAGGGAGAGTACGGCGGGCAGCAAGGTCCTCACGTACGCCATCTGATGGGCCCTTCCTCCTCGACGGGCGCGCGGGGCGAAGGGCCGGGGCGCCGAAAGCTGGACCCACCATGCAGCTGTCCGCCCCTGCAGAGGGGGGAGTCGGGACGTGTCCCACCGGATGGGGTCCTTTTCGGCATCCGATCGTGTGACGGAAACACCGGCGAGGACCGTACGGGCGCACGAAGGCTCACGAAGGCGCAGGTGGCGCTCGACGGGCACGCCGGGGCGCGCACGGGTGGACCGGGGCGCACGGGAGAGCGGATGCGCTTCCTGCGCAAGATTTCCGGGGACCGGCTTGCACGATCGGGCTCGTTTTTCGATGGGGTGGTGAATGGGAGCGATCGGTGCTCCACGGCTGCCGGTTCGGGGGCAGGCAGGCCGGTTACGCATGATCCACTCGAAAGGTTCCGCGCCGACGTGAATGTTGCCGAGACGGCCGCCCTCGCGCTGTTAGTCACCACTGCCCGCTATTTGGTCATCGATGTGGTCAGGGCGCCGATGCGCCTGCCGGGCGCGGGGGTACGAACGGGAACCGGTGGGCCATCCGCCGGCCCCCGCCGTGCCGCTCCCCGCGCTCGCCACCATGAGGTCGCCGCCGCCCCGGCGCGCGGCGACGAACAGCTGTGGGGGAGCGTATGAGCGAAGGCGAATTCGATCCATCGGGGGACCGGGCGGTCTCCAGCGAACTGGCCGGCGTACTGCCGGTGGACTTCACCGCTTTCCACTCCCAGCAGCACCGCGCCTATCTGCGCTACGCCCATCTGCAGCTGGGAAATCCCAAGGACGCCGAGGAAGTCGTCGACGACGTGTTCACCTTCTTGCTGAAGGTGTGGCGCCAGGCCCTCAAGGAGGCGAGCCTCCACGGCTTCGCGTGGGCGGTGCTGCGTGAGCACGTCGAGCGGCGGCTGGCGGCCCTGGGCAGACAGGTGGCGATGGTGGAGACGGCGTGGTTCGCCGCACTGCGCCGCTCCTCCAGAGAGCGGCTGGAACTGCTGGAGTCGAAGCTCGGGCTGTACGCGGCGATCGCGGGCCTGTCCGAGCGGCAGTACGACGTGGTGCTGCTGGCCTTCCTCCTGGGCAACGACTCCGACACGGTGGCCCGGATGATGGGGATCACCCCCGCGACGGTCCGCTCGCACATCCGCGGCGCACGCCGCACCCTGTCCCGCAAGCTCGGGGTGGACTGGATTCCCGGAGAGGAGAAGGACTAGTGAGCGACATGCCCCGCCACCGCGACATGCTGCTGTGCGAACTGGACGCGGCCCTCGAGGACGCGACGGTACTCGGGGAGGAGTACGCCGGATACGACGAGGGTGCGGCGCGCCGCAGGATCGCCCGCCGGATCGTCGCCGACCGCGCCCGCTCGGCGACGGGAACCACCGGACCTCCCGGAGTCGTGCCCCTTCCGGCGCGCGCGCACACGGCATTCGCGGCGGCCGACGACCTCGTCCTCGACGCCGCCTGCCACGTGCGCGCCGCCCGGGGTCTGGACGACCTCACCTGGAGCCTCGTGGAGAGCCGGCCCTTCGCCGAACTCGCCCTCGACGCCGACTCCTGGCCCCACGGCGTGGATTCCGCGCTGCTGTTCGGCTGCCTGCTCCACCTGGCCGACCGGATGGAGGCCGCGCAGTTCTGGTTCCAGTACGCGGCCGGGGCGGGCTCGCGGACCGCCGCCAGCTGCCTCTACCTGCTCCACCTCTCCCGTGCCGAGGTCGCCACCGCCCGCTACTGGAAGTGCCAGGCCCGGACCCTTTCCCGGGAGGATCACCTGCCGCCCCTGCCACAACTCCCGGAACACCTCGAGGAGGCCCTCGGAGCCTCGGTGATCTGGGCCTCCCCGCCCATCACCACCCAGGACCTCACCGCCCTCACCACCGGACCCGGAGAAGCCGGCCGACCCCCGTGCCGGCTTCCCGTACGACTGCGGCAGGCACTCATGGCCCGGCCCCGCAGGCAACACCCCGACCTGGGGGAGGTCTTCACCCCCGGCCCACAGATCGCGGTCGCCGTCGCCCGGAACGCACGGCTCAACCCCCTCCACCTGACGGACCAGGCGAACGTCTGGGCACTCGAGGCCCTGAAACAGCCCCACCTGACCCACGCGGCCCGGAAAACCAGCGAAGGACAGCCCGCCCCCGCCCCACTGGAATCCGTCCACCAGGCACTGCGCGTCCTGGAGGTCATCAACCGCTACTCGGGCGGCGTGAACCTGACCCAGATCGCCCGGGAAACCGCACTGCCCCAGCTGGTCCTCGCCCGGGCCGTGGAGCAACTGATCCGGGCGAACCTCGCCACTCCGACGGGCGCGGACGCGTACGTCGCCGGCAACGCCCTCCAGCTGGCGGACTCGACGACCGGAGAAGGACGCGGGCACCTGCGCGAGACCCTCGCCTGGGTGCGGGACGCCGTCGGCGCCGCGGTCTACGTCGCCCGCTACACCGACGGCGAGGTCTCCATCACCCAGTACGCCGACGGCCCGGCGGCACCCCTGGTGGAGGAGTGGGTCGACTTCCGCGTCGCCGCCCACGCCTCCGCGGTGGGCAAGGCCCTGCTGGCCCAGCTCGACTACGACGACCGCAAGGACCACCTGGCCCGGCACCGGCTCACCCGTTTCACCTCCCACACCCTCACCAGCCAGCAGGACCTCTTCCACCAGCTCGACGCCCGGCCGCCGAACGCCCCCCTCCTCGACCTGCAGGAATACGCGGTCGGCACGGTGTGCGCGGCGGTGCCCATCACCGCGGGCCCGAACGCGGAGTGCGTGGCCCTGTCCATCCCCGTCCCCGACCCCGGCCGGCTGAAGCAGGCCGCCCGGATCCTGCAGAGCGAGGCCGCCGCGGTCCTGCTCGCCCTGATCGTCGCCGGCAGCACCCCGTCCACGGCACGCCGGCCGGAGGACACCGTCCTGTCGCCCACGGCCTAGGTCCTGTCGTCGAAGTCCCGCCTGGCCCGCGGCGCCCGGCACCGCACCTCGCCGCGTTGTCGGGGCGCCCGAGTACGTCCAGTACTCGGGCGCCCCTCCGCCTTGCGATGCACGGCGCCGGACACCACGGGCCCGACCGGCGCTCCTTCGACGACAGGACCTGGACGACGCCACGAGACGGGCCCGCCGCACCCGAAGTGCGGCGGGCCCGTACGTCGCATCCGCCCTCGGCCAACCATCCGAAGCGGTCCCGCAACGGTTCCCGGGCCCTCACCGCGGGCCCTGCGCCGCCTCTTCCCGCATGTCGGCGAAGACCCGGTGCAGCGCATCGTCGTGGCCCGCGGAGGCCGCGCCGGTGAAGGCCGCCCGGGCACGGCCGACATCCCCGGACCGGAACGGCCGGGGTGTCTGCGGGGCCAGCCGGATCACGAGGGGAGGGACGCCCGCCTGCTCGTAGGCGGCCAGCTTGTGGTGCCCGTCGAGGAGATAGCCCACCCGGCTCGCTGCGGTGGGGAACAACGCGACCAGTGCGGGGCGGACACCTCCGGTGCGGATGCGCGCGCGGTACCTGCGTACGGCGGCGTGGTCGCCGGGCGGCCAGAAGTCGGTGGTCAGCAGCGCGAGATCCTCGTCCGCGTACCTGTGGTCGACCTGGTGGGCACGGGGGTGCACCACGTGCAGACGGTGCGGAGCCACCTCGGCCGTCATCACGTACCGGCCCGGCGAGAGCAGGGACAGCAGCGGGCGCAGTCGCAGCGGATCCGGCGGCTCGGCCCGGCCGGTACGCGGGTCGGGCACGAGGTCCGGCGCGGTCAGCCACTCGGCCAGCGCCTTGACCTCGGCCATGGCGGACGCGCCCGGGCCGGCACGGACCGCCAGCCGGCCCATGCTCCCGCAGCCGTCGCCGGCCTCCAGCAGCGCCGGGTCGCCGGCCAGGACGAGCAGGCTGCTGCTCTCGTCCCCGGTCACCTCGATGACGCCGTGCCCGTCGGGGACGTCGAGGACCAGGGCTGTGGGAGCCGGAGGCGGCCGTCCGATCATCAGTCCATCCTAGGATCGTCCTCCGCTTCGGCCGGACCGGCGGGGGCGTCGCGGTACCACCGCGCCACGGCAGGGTGGGTGAAGGACCAGCCGTCCGGCCCCGCCCGCAGGATCTCCGGGCCGGTGGCCTCGGCGAGCAGTTCCAGCAGAACCCCGGGATAGAGGCCCCACAGGGCGAAGCGCGAGGTCAGGACCGCGCGCAACCAGTGCCCCGTCACCGTGACACCCAGCAGCACCGGCAGGAACACGGGCAGCAAGAGAAGATCGAACCCCGGTGTCAGCGACACCGTGAAGAACAGGACCGGCAGCAGGGCCAGCTCGCTCAGGAACCACCGCGGCGCCGGCCGGCTGGAGGCCTGTTCCGCAAGCCACACGGCACACACCAGCAGCAACGACACCAGGACCAGAGCGAGAGGGGCCAGCTCCGAATCGCCTTCGAATGCCAGCACGAGCATCCAGGCCGCCGCGACCGGGATGCTCTGCAGAAGCCGGAAGCGCACCCGGCCGACGGGATCCGTCGGGGCCGCCCCGGGGTTCAGCCGGTGTCTCAGGTACACGTACCAGCTGCTCCCGATGACGATGCTCAGGAGGAACCCGGACATGTCGGGGGCCGTCGAGGAATCGGTGAAGTCGTTCGCGCCGGTACTGTCGTCCGTGATTCCGAGGAAGAGCCAGATGAGCAGGACCAGCAGGGCCACGTGGACGCCCGCCTGGAGCCGGGAGGGACGGCGCCCGCGGTAGAGCACCCGCAGATCGGCGACGGCTCCGCCCTCCTCCAGCTCCCGCCTGGCGAGCAGGTGCAGCGCCTGGTGGCGGTGCTGTTCCTGGAAGAGCCGCCCGCCGTCCGCGTCCCGGTGGCTGCGGTACGGCGAGAAGGAGCCGAAGAGGTTCCGGACCAGCCGCGCCTCCAGGGATTCGACGGTCGCGTCCTCGGCCACCAGCTCGGACGGAACCGCGCGGCCGTCCGTGTAGAGCAGCCTGGCCGCGCCGGCCAGCGTCGGATCGGCCAGGACGGTGGCCGCCGGCAGCTCCGGCCGGGCGGCGATCGCCGCCAGGACCGGCGCCCACTCCTGCTGCTTGGTACGGGAACGGGAGCTGCGCTGGATCCATCCGTCGAGGTCGGCGGCGCCGACGGGCAGCAGCCGCACTCCGGCGCTCGCGGCGATGACCGTGTCGGTCTGCTCCACCGCCCTGCTGAACTCCGTCCATCCGCTGATGAGGACGAACGGCGCCTGCGCCGGCAACTGGTTGAAGGTGTGCAGTGCCCGGCCGCGCTGACGCAGGGTCAGGCTGTCGAAGTCGTCCAGCAGGGGCAGCAGCCGGTGCCGGCCCAGCAGGGTCCGTACGTCCTCGGCGGTGCAGCCGGTGAGCGCGTCGGCGATTCAGTCGAGGAGGCTGTCCGGGCCGTGGCCGGGCCGCCACCCGCGCAGTGACACGAGCACGGGCACGGCGCCGGCGCCACCGCCTCCGTCCGCGGTCAGCAGCCGGGTGCCCAAGTGCCGGGCGAGCTGGGTCTTGCCGCTGCCCCGGTCGCCGAGGATCAGCAGGCGCCGCCGGCCGGTGAGGGCGAAGATCTCCCCGATCTGGTCGTAGCGGCCGGTGAGGTCGGCGGCGTCGGATCCGGTGTCGGTGAAGTCGGGGCCGACGGTGGTGAAGCGCAGCGGGATGGCGGCCGGGTGGGCGGCGACTCCCCACGGCCGCCGGTCGGGCGCGAGGGTCCGCCAGGCGTCCCGCTCCAGCGAGCTGGGCCGCGGTCCGGCCGGTCCGGCCGGGTCGGCCCGGTCGGCGAGCGCGGCAGTGGCGGCGGGTACCGCCGGGTTGTCCACAACGTCCAGCACGTCCAGCACGTCCGGGGCGTGCGGGGGCTCCGTACGGCCGCCTTCGGCCGGGACGGGGGCGAGGCGGGACCGCTCGTACTGCGCGCGGGCGCGGGCGTGCCGGGCCTCCCACAGGTCCAGGTTGGCACCGGGATCGCAGGCCGTCACCCAGGCCCGTACGAGGTCCCAGCGCGGGAGGTCCCGCCCCGTGGTGGCCGCGCTGAGCGCGCCCTTGCTCCAGTGGGTGAGGGTGTAGAGGTCGTCGAGCTTCAGCCCGGCCGTGGCACGGAGCTCGCGCAGTTCCTGCGCGAGCTCCGCCAGGGCCGGGACGGTGGTGTCGAGCGGCCGCTGCGGCCGCCCCCGCCCCGTTCCCACGGCTCTACCGGCCGATCGGGCCGGGCCGGACGCCGTCCTCGCCGCCATCGGCGGTGATTCGGCGGCCCAGCTCCAGAGCGGTCGTCGTCACCATGACGATCACGGCGAGCGCAGTGCCGGGGGAGTACCCGAGCGCGCCCAGAACGGCCGTCAGCACGGCCACCACCACGATGACGACGATCTTGATCACGAGCGCGGAAGGACGCCCGTGGGGGCGGGGAAACGAGGCCACGGAAATCACCATGACGACAACTCCTTCAATAGCGACGGTCCGGAAGGAAGTGCATCGCGCCTGCGCGGGCCCGTAGTTGGCGCTACGGTTCCGCTCGCGGCCCGGAGGCCGCGGGTGCTCCACCACCATGCCCGAGCACGGCTCCCCGCAACATCCCTTGCTCATGAGCCGAAATGCCCGGCATTCCGCCCATGCCCGCCCCGCCGAACAATTCCCGCGCCCGTCCCGACGGCCGTGAACAATTCCCTCACCGGCGCATCCGGCCAGGTCATGGCCGTCCGGCAGGACCGGATCGTTCACGAAGAACCCGGCGCCCTGAACAATTCCGCCGCGGCGCATACTGCTCCTGCGGCGGATCTCTGAAGATTCGTCACCGCTCGCGCGGGCGCCGCGGTCCGGAACGCGCGCAGGGCGGGGGCCGTTGGCGCGACCTCCGCCCACTGCCCTGCTCCGCCCTCATGCTCCGGCGATGAGACCGGGCAGTTCACGCATCTCGTGGAAGACGACGGTGTCCGTGCCTTCGAGCCGTCCCGCCGGGGTCAGACCTCCCGCATAGCCGAAGGACCGCATGCCCGCGGCGCGGGCCGCCTCGACCCCGGGACGGCTGTCCTCGATCACCACGCACGCCGCCGGGTCGACGCCCATCTTCTGCGCCGCGTACAGGAACAGGTCTGGGGCGGGCTTGCCGCGGCGGACCTCGGCGGCGCTGTAGATGCGGCCCGCGAAGCGTTCGTAGAGGCCGGTGCGGCCGAGGGTGTGGCGCATCTTGTCGTGCGAGCCGCTGGAGGCGACGCAGGTCGGCAGGGTGATCGCGTCGAGAGCCTCGGGCAGTCCGTCGACCGCGGACAACCCGGCGTCCACCGCCTCACGGTGGCGCTCCTCGAAGAGCTCGCGCCAGATGCCGGCGGTTTCGTCGCCGACCCGGGCCACGATGTCCTCGTGGATGGAGGCACTGGACCGGCCGATGAACCGGTCCATGACCTCGTCCTCGGTGAGCGGCCAGCCCAGCTCCGCGCCCAGCGCCACCTGAAGGGGGACCGCGATGCGTTCGGTGTCGACCAGCACCCCGTCGCAGTCGAATATCACGAGTTCTATCGGCTTGATCATTTCCGCAGCATAGGGGCTGCTCCAGGACCGGCGGCAGGCACCGTCAGGGGGTGACGATGGCGAAGTCCGGGTCGGGGGAGTCGAGGTACGCGAAGAGTTCGGCGACCGCCGCGGGGTCGCCGTCGAGGGCCACCCCCTCGTCCCGCAGCAGGTCCTGCGGGGACACGGCGCCGAGCAGCAGCCCCCGCAGACGCGGTTCGTCGAGGACGAGGACCGCGTGCGGGCGGCCGGCCGCGGGATTGTCCCCACGGACGCCGGTCA
Organism: Streptomyces sp. NBC_01232; assembly: GCF_035989885.1. Lineage (GTDB taxonomy): Bacteria > Actinomycetota > Actinomycetes > Streptomycetales > Streptomycetaceae > Streptomyces. The sequence goes on along the minus strand of NZ_CP108518.1, from coordinate 586,682 downwards.
GTACGCCGTTGCCGAGGCGCAGCGTCAGCGGGTCCGGGCCCGGCAGGACGAACCGTACGACGGCGTCCGCGTGCCAGGCCCGCGGCCCGTCGATGCGCACGGCGAGGGAGTCCACCAGCTGGTCCAGGTCGAGGGCGGCGATCACGTCGGGCGACGCGGCGGTGGCCGGTGTCCCGATCGGCTCGCCGCGCAGTTCCTGGGCGCCCGTGAGGTAGAAGTTGCGCCAGGTGCCGTTCTCCGCGCCGTAGCCGAGCTGCTCCAGGGCATCGGCCTGGAGCTCCCGGGCCTGCGCGTTCGAGGGGTCGGCGAAGACGACGTGGTCGACCACCTGGGCCACCCAGCGGTAGTCGCCCTGCTCGAACGAGGTCCGGGCGCGACGCAGGACCTCTTCCGCACCGCCCATGAACTCGACGTAGCGGCGCGCCGATTCCTCCGGCGGGTGCTGCCACAGCAGCGCGGGATTTCCCTCGAACCAGCCCATGTACCGCTGGTAGACGGCCTTGACGTTGTGGCTGACCGAGCCGTAGTAGCCGCGGGCGTGCCACGCGGTCTCCAGCGCCGGCGGCATGCGCAGCACTTCGGCGATCTCGGTCCCGGTGTATCCCTGGTTGAGCAGGCGCACGGTCTGGTCGTGCAGGTACGCGTAGAGGTCGCGCTGCTCCGCCAGGTACGCCATGGCCCGCTCGCCGCCCCAGGTGGGCCAGTGGTGGGAGGCGAAGACCACGTCGCACTTGTCGCCGAAGAGCGCGATGGACTCGGTGAGGTACGCGGCCCAGGCGCGCGGGTCGCGGACGAGCGCGCCGCGCAGGGTCAGCAGGTTGTGGAGGGTGTGGGTGGCGTTCTCGGCCATGCACAGTGCCCGGTGGTCGGGCAGCAGCAGGTTGAACTCCGCCGGGGCCTCGGTGCCGGGGGTGAGCTGGAAGACCATGCGCACGCCGTCGACGGTCTCCTCCTGGCCGGTGTGCGTGATGTCGACGGTCGGCGGGATCAGTGTCACGCGGCCGGTGGAGGTGGTCTGGCCCAGGCCCGCGCCGACCTGGCCGCGCGGGCCCTTGGGCAGGCCGGCGCCGTACATGTAGCCGGCCCGGCGGGCCATGGCCGTGCCGGCGTAGACGTTCTCGCCGACCGCGTGTTCGACGAAGCCCGCGGGCGCCAGGACGGGGACCCGGCCCGCGTCGACGTCGGCCCGTGAGGTGACCCCCTTGACGCCGCCGAAGTGGTCGGCGTGGCTGTGGGTGTACAGGACGCCCGTGACCGGGCGGTCGCCCCGGTGGGCGCGGTAGAGGGCGAGGGCGGCGGCCGCCGTCTCCTCGCTGATCAGGGGGTCGATCACGACGACGCCGCTGTCACCCTCGACGAGAGTCATGTTCGACAGGTCCAGCCCGCGGACCTGGTACACGCCTTCCACGACCTGGAACAGGCCCTGGAGGGCGACGAGGCAGCTCTGGCGCCACAGGCTGGGATGGACGGTGTCGGGGCGGTCCCCGTTCAGGAAGGCGTAGGCGTCGCCGTCCCATACGACGCTCCCGTCCTCGGACCTGATGACGCAGGGCTCCAGGGCGGCGATGAAGCCGCGGGTGGCGTCGTCGAAGTCGGCGCGGTTCGCGAAGGCGTCACCGGCGCGCGCTTCGCGGTGGGCGGCGGCGACCGCTTCGGAGGCGTCGTGTCCGCGGCCGTTCTCCATCGCGTGGACCTCCTGGGCGGTACGTGACGATCCCGGGTCCGGTCCGGACCGGACCCGGCCTGACCCGATCCGACCTGACCCGACGGGGCGCGGCCGACGGCGGGCACCGCTTCTCCCGCCCAGCCTCACCCGATCGCGCGCCGCTCGCCCGGCACACGCCGCCGTCCGGATGAAACGCGGGCGTGAAGTCCCTTGACCACAGGGCTCTACTTCTCGGTAACTTGATGGCGTCCAGGAGAGCCGTCGGAAGGAGCAGGGCACGTGGCGGACCACGACCTGAGCGGGTTCGAGAAGAGCGCGTTCACCCATGACGGTGTCACACGCCGGATCCTGTGCCGGGGCACCGGCCCCGCGGTGATCATCATGGCGGAGATCCCGGGCATCACGCCCAAGGTCCTCGAGTTCGCCGAGCGCGTCGCCGCGTCCGGCTGCACGGCCGTTCTCCCGGTGCTCTTCGGTGATCCGGGCAGGGATCCCGATCCCGCCGCCGTCGGCTGGCCGAGCGCCGGCCGCTACATGGCCTCGACGCTGTGGCAGGTGTGCGTGAGCCGAGAGTTCACATTGCTGGCGACAGGGCGCAGTTCGCGCGTCGTACGGTGGCTGCGCGCGCTCGCCGCCGCCGAACACGAACGCTGTGGAGGCCCCGGGGTGGGGGCCGTCGGCATGTGCCTGACCGGCGGATTCGCCCTGGCCATGGCCACGGACGAGCGTCTCGTGGCGCCGGTGCTCTCCCAGCCGTCGCTCCCGCTCGCCTGCACCGCCGGCCGCGCGGGCGCCATCGACATCAGCCCCGAGGACCTCGCGGTCGTCCGCGGACGCTGCGAGCGCGACGGGCTCCAGGTCCTGGGGCTGCGCTTCCGGGGCGACCGGCTGGTGCCCGGTGACCGGTTCGCGTACCTGCGGCGCGAGCTCGGAGAGGCGTTCGTAGCCGTCGAGCTGGACGACGCCGCGGCGAACCCGCAGAGCGCCCTCGCGCCCCACTCCGTCCTGACGGAGCACCTCATCGACGAGCCCGGACAGCCCACGCGGCAGGCGCTCGACACGGTCCTCGACCTCTTCCGTGCGCGGTTGCTGGGGGAGCGCCCGGCACCCGCCGTGTGACGGGCGCGCGAGGACGACGGCCCGGTCCTCAGCCCTGCTCGCGGGGGACCACCGCGTCGATCTCCACTTCGACGAGCCACTCGGGGTCGATGAAGCGCGACACCTCCACGAAGGTGGTGACGGGCCGGACCGAGGCGAACCGCTCGCCGTGCGCCCGCGCGGCCTCCTCCCACCGCGTCACGTCGGTGAGCATGATGCGGGTCCGCAGGACGTCCGCCAGGGAAGCCCCGGTCTCCCGCAGGGCCCGTTCGGCGATGTCCAGGCACCGCACGGTCTGGGCGTGGACGTCGCCGGGGCCGACCGTGCAGCCGTCGTCCCCGATGGGGGCCGTCCCGGCGACGGCCACGTACTGACCCGACCGCACCGCGCGGGAGAAGCCGATCCGCGGCTCCAGCGGCGATCCCGAGCTGACGGTCCGGCGTATGTCTGTCATCCCTTCATGCTGCCAGAGGCCCGCTGACGTCGCGTCACGCGCTCGGGCGCGTTGCGTGGACCCACGCCCTGCCGGGTGGCAATCTGGGTGAAACCATCACAATCCTCACGCCCGTGAACTCCCGTGCGTACGCCGTGCGACGCCTTCTGCTTCCCAGGACGCTCAAGTGGTTTGTATATGTCGGTCGCCGACGTATGGTGGATTCGAAGATCCTTCCGGCGGCAGCCACTCCTGCCCGCCGTCGGGAGTTCACGTTGCGATGGAGACGGAGCACTCATGGCCACCAGGAAGAACCTCACCGCGAACCGGGAATCGCTCGTCCACAAGGTCCGCCACGCCGCGAGCCGCCCGCACCGCATCGCCCCGTACCTCAAGCGGGCCGCCCGCGACCGGTGGCTGGCCTTCAAGCACCCCGACCACGTCAGCTACTACCGGGCCGTCATGGCCTCGGACACCCGCCGCAACCCGGAGGCCGCGGTCGGCAGCCAGACCCACGAACGCTGGCTCGCGCTCGGGCAGATGCAGTTCGACTACCTGCTGGGGCACGGCCTGAAGCCGGGCGCGCGCATGCTGGACATCGGCTGCGGCAACCTGCGTGCCGGCTGGCGCTTCATCGACTACCTCGACGCGGGCCACTACTATGGCATCGACATCTCGCCCGACATCCTCATCGCGGCGAAGCGGACCCTGACCGACCGCAAACTGCAGGCCAAGGTCCCGCATCTGACCATCACCAAGAACCTGACCCTGGACTTCCTGCCCGACGGATACTTCGACGTCGTCCACGCCCACAGCGTCTTCTCGCACTCGCCGATCGACGTCATCGACGAGTGCTTCGCCCACGTGGGCCGGGTCCTGGCCCCCGGCGGATACTTCGACTTCACCTTCGACCGCACCACCGGTACCGAACACCAGGTGCTGCGCGAGGACTTCTACTACCGCACCCAGACCCTCATCGACCTCGCCGCCGGGCACGGGCTGGCGGCACGCTTCATGGACGACTGGGAGCGGCTCGGTCACGGCCAGTCGAAGATCCGCGTGAGCGTCGCGGGTGCCGATGCCGATGCCGGTGCAGGCGTCGACGCCGAGGTCTGAGCGTCGGTCTCAGGCGTGGCCGGTCGAGTCCGGGTGAGTACGTCGCCACCGGCGCACGGCCAGGGCCGTGAACGCGAGCAGGACCAGGCACGGGAGCGCGGTCTCCTCGCCCACCACCCCGGCGAAGTACCCGAGGACGAGGAACGGGGCCGCGGCCAGCGCGAACCGGCCGTAGGTGCGGACGCCGAACAGGGCCGGGCGGCCCGCCAGAACCAGCGCGGCCGTCACGGTCACGGCGAAGCGCCACAGCGGGATCATGCCGAAACCGCCCGCGTCGAGCAGCGCGAGGAGCACCACGGACAGCGGGGCCCAGATCATCAGTGCCACGAACCCCGTGGTGGTCCGGATCCGGCAGGGCGGGTGCAGGTCCGGGGGACAGAGCAGGGGAAGGGCGGCGATCGCCAGGGGCGGGGCAAGGTAGGCCACGTGCGCCAGCGGCATGTCCAGGGCCCCCGGCAGCACCGCGATGACGAAGCAGACCATCGTTCCCGTGGCCGCGGCGAAGGCGGTCCGCGCGCCGACGGCGAAGCGCCCGCTCAGGCCCACCACCGCCCCGATGAGGGTCAGCACGTAGAAGCCGTTCATGGCGTACCCGAGCGGGCTCTCGAAGTCGGGGCGGCCGGTGACGTACGCGAGGTTGAGGGTGGAGGCGAGAAGGAAGGCGGCATGCGCGCCCGTCGCGGCCAGCGCGAAGGGCGCGGCCGCCGCGAAGAGGCGCCCGCCCCGGTGCGCGGAACCGATCCCCAGGCGAAGGCGCAGCGCGTGCGCCACGATGTCCCCGGCCTCCCGAAGCCGGGTCCACGCTCCGGCCCCCTCGGTCGCCTCCCGGTAGGCCTCCGCCATCTCGTCGCCGAAGGTGCGGCGGAACTCGGCGGGGTACAGGCGCAGCAGACGGGGGGTCATGCCGTGGCCGTCCCACCGGAGATGCCCAGCCGACGCGCGGCCTCCTGGGCGGTGGCGGCGATCCGCCGCGCCTCGGCGGCCAGGCTCCGGCGGCCTTCGGCGGTGAGGCTGTAGGTGCGGCGCAGCCGGCTGTCGACGATCAGCTCCTCGTGGACCTCGATCAGCCCCTGGCCCAGGAGCCGCTCCAGGGCCCCGTACAGGGTGCCGGTCCGCATCTTGACGCGGCCGCCCGAGATCAGCTCCACCTCGCGCGCGATCGCGTACCCGTGGCGGGGCTCGTCCGCGAGCGCGGTCAGGAGGAGGAGGGTCGGTTCCTGCATCGCACGATCACTCATGGCTGCATGGTAGGTCACCCACCGGCATATGACGCCTCATGTCGGAGCCCGTGCGTCCGTCAGCCGCGGAGGGCCTCCGGGCGGACCGGGGAGGCCTCGGCCAGGGCCCGGCCGCCCCGGGCGCCGCGCGGGTGTGCGGGCCGCATACAGTGCCCGCGTGAGGAGACGCAGATGATCTGGCGCAGGGGATCGCGCGGGCCGCAGCCCGTGCCCGTCGGGTGCGGCGACGGCCGCCACACGATGCGGACCGCACGACTGGTCCTGTACACCCCCCGCGACCTTCTGGACGTGGAGATCGGCGCCGCGGCAGGCGCCGACGCCGACGCACAGCGCTGGTTCGGATGGATCCCCACCTCGCTCGTCAACCCCGAGACCGCCGCACATCTCCTCGCCATCCACGACGGCAACCGCGCCGAGCGGCTGCGCGCATTCCACAGAGCGCTTCGCCGGGAACTGACACAGCCGGTGGTGCTCCCCGTCCCGGCCGGCGAGCAGAGACTGCTCGCCGTCGTCCCGGCCACGGGTCTCGTGGCCGGGACGAGCTCGCTCAGTCCGGACCGCGACGGAGCCATCGGCTTCTGGCTCGCCCCGGCCTTCCGCGGTCAGGGCCTGGGCGCCGAACTCGTGGCGGCGACCGCCCGGTTCGGCCACGAGCACCTCGGCCTGGAGTCCGTGCGGGCCGGCACCGAGACCCTGAACCACCGCTGCCGGGGGGCCCTGAGCGCGGCGGGCTTCGTCCCGTGCGACGGCCCGCCCCTGCACACGCTCCCCGACGGCAGGGTCGTCGAGTCGGCCTGGTACCGGCACGATGCGGCCGTCACCTCCCGCTGCGCAGCCCTCCCGGAGGGCGCGGTCACCACCGGGGAGTGAGCGCAGCGCCCCGGCCGGTGGGCAGCGCCCGGCCCGTCAGGAGATCGCGTACCACTGGCTGGCCCAGCCGGTGTTGATGGTGCTCGTGGACTGCTCGGCGAGGTTCAGGGCGGGCGGCAGCGAGGTCTGGCCGGTCAGCAGGTTGCTGTAGCGGAGGTTCGGCGGCGTCAGGCCCGCGTTGACCGAGATGCCGGCGCCCGTGGACTTCAGGGTGAGTCCGTTGGTGGCCCAAGTGCCGTTGAGCAGAAGGGCGATGAAGTACGTCCCGGGAGCGGCGGTGAAGGGCTTGGCGAGGGCGAACGGCTTGGCGATCGCGTCGGTCATCAGCTGGGGCGAGACGTCCGGGGTGCTCGCCACGAGGGCGCCCTTGGCGTCGTACACGCCGAGGTAGCAGTTGGCGAGCTGGGCGTTCGGGTCGATGCCGGCGAGCCCCAGCCAGATGTTCGACCAGGTGATCTGCTCGCGCAGGACGATCCGTACCAGGGTCACCCGGCCGCCGACCCCGGCGGCCGACTGGGCGGTGACATGGCCCGCGTCGTTGGGGTCCCCGGTCCACGCCAGCAGGTTCTGGTCCTGCGGCCGGGGCCCGTCGAAGCCGGACCCGCCGCCGCCCTGCGGGGGCGCGGAAGCCACGGAGCTCACCGCCGCGGGCCGGCCCTCTCCCGGCGCGGTGCAGCCGGCGAGGACGAGCAGCGCCGCGAGCGCGGTCACGAGACCGGTCGTGGCGGTGGTGGTACGGGTGCGCATGGTCCCCCCATGAGGTGCGGATCTGTCGACGGACATGATCACACGCCCCCGGTGTGCGACCGGCAGCCCTCCCCGCCCTCCCGCGACTCCCGCGGACGGAGGAGTTCCGTCCGTGCGGTCGGGCCCGTGGTTCGCCGCTCATCCGGTGCAGTCGTGCCGCAGACGTCCCGCTTCCGCCTGCACAACCGGCACGAGCCGCACCAGGAGGGCGAGTTGCACCGGTTGTGACAGGGGCCGGACTCTGCGCATCCGCGCTCGCACCCGGTTCGCCTGGGGTCGTATCGACCGAATGGGCAGGGATGCCCCGAGTCGTCCCTGTGCCTTTCCTGCGGGCTTCCTTAAGAGAACTTGAAGAACCCCTCCGGAGCGCTGTTTCGGCTGATCACCGCCCTAGGCTCACTCGCACCACCCCCCCTTCCCTCTGTGAGGTGCTACAGGCATGAGCAGCCGAACTCCCGGAACACCGTCCCGAGTCGAGGCCCGACGGAAGAAGGCGATGCGCACGCGCATCGTGCTGTCCCTCACCGCGGCCGCCGCCGCGGTGGCGGTCGGCGTCGCCGTGGCCGATTCCGACGGCGGTACGAAGGTGGACCAGCGGGCCGACGGCGCCACCGGGTCGAAGTCCGGGACGCCGACCGCAGGGGACACAGCCGGGACGGCGAGCCCCACTGCTGCGCTGCCCGAGATCACCGCCGACGCCGCGGCCGCGACGGGCTCGGCGCCGCCCGCGACTCCCGCCGCCGAGGGTACGGAGTCGAGCGCTCCGCCGAAGCCCGAGGACGGGGAGGGCGGCCCGGTCAAGTCGAGCCCGGCCGCCAAGCCCGCGCGTACGTCCGCGTCGACCACCGGCGGCGGCTCCGGAGGCTCCGGCGGGTCCGGGAACTCCGGCGGCTCGACCGGAGGGTCGTCCGGCGGCGGTTCCGGCAGCTCCTCGGGCGACTCCGAATCCGCGGTCCTCGCGCTGGTCAACAAGGAGCGGGCCGCGGCCGGCTGCGGTCCCGTGACCGCGAACGCCAAGCTGAACGCCGCGGCGCGCGGGTACAGCGACACGATGGCCCGCAGCGGGGTCATGTCCCACACCGGACCCGACGGGTCCACCATGACCTCCCGCGTGGAGGCCGCCGGGTACGCGTGGTCCCGCCTGGGCGAGAACATAGCCCGCGGCCAGTCGGACGCCGACGCGGTCATGAAGGCGTGGATGAACAGCTCCGGCCACCGGGCCAACATCCTCAACTGCGCCTTCAAGGAGATCGGCATAGGCGTCCACAAGGGCGACGGCGGCCCGTGGTGGACGCAGAACTTCGGGGCGCCGAAGTAGGCAGACCCCTCCCGAGCCCCCCCACAGGGAACCGGCGGCCGCCCGGTCGCCCGGCCACGGACCGCCGTAGAGGCGCCGGGCTGCGCGGCCGCGGCCCGGCCCCGGGCCGCCGATGTCCTCCTGACCCGCACACGGGTCAGGAGGACATCGGCATGTCCGCCCGCGGTTCCGCCCTGCCGGGGCGTCGTCGGGCGCCGTACGGGGGAGCCGGTGACGGGAGGCCCGGCCCGTCGGTCACTATGGGGCCGTGCCTCGATTTCCGCGCTACCTGTTCATATGGCTGTCGTGCACGGCCACCAGCGTGACCGCCGTGCTCGCCACGGTCCAGTTCGTCGTGGGCTCCACCAGCCATACGCCGCCGGTGGCCCGGTCCGCGCCCATGGTCTTCGACTCGCCGCCGGCCTGGCTGGCGGCGCAGGACCCGTCGCCGAGCCCGCCCTCCCCGACCGCCTCCGCCTCCCCGAGCGGCTCGCCCTCCGCGACCGAGCGGCCGACGCCCTCCGCTTCGGCCTCCCCGTCCCCGAAGGCCTCGGGTGCCCCCAGGACCAGCGCGCCCAAGCCCGGCGTCGACTGCGAGAACGGCGGACCGGGCCTGCACACCGTCCCCTCGCAGGGCGGCAAGGCCACGGTGCGCTACGGGAGCCGCGGCGTGTGCCTGATCTCCGCGGTGCCCAGCCGGGGATTCAAGGCCACCACGTCCCAGGCCGACGACGACACCCTGACGGTCACGTTCACCAGCGGGGACCACCGGTCGGTCATCACCGCGACGATCGACCCGACGGCCAAGGCCACCGTCCGCGAGACGTCATTCTGACGGCAGCACCGAACCGTTCCATCCGGTTCATGCCCTTGCGCACTCTCCCTGCCCACCCGCCCGTTACGCGGGATTTGCTGCCTTGTGTGTGCTCATCGGCCCGCCCCCGGCGAAGCGGAAGGTGAGCTGTTCCTTAGGGGAACCTCAAGATCGCGCCCAGACCGTTCCAGCGGCCCCGCGCGGTCCTATGCTCACGTCAGCCGAGCGGCCTTCGGCGCCCGGGCGTTCTGCCCCGGCGAACCGCAGGACCGCCGGCTTCACCGAGTCGGGGGGCCTCTCGCCCTTCCCGTAGTCCTCACCGCGCCTTGGGGTGTCTTCGCCATGACTTCTCGCATGTTCCGACCCGTCCGTGCCGCCGACCGCGCCCAGCGGCCCGGCTCCGCAGCGCCCCTGGGAATGCGACTGCCGCTCGCCGCCGCGGCCGTGGTCGCGGTGGGTCTGTGCGCCGCCTGCGGGCCGTCCTCCCAGACCGTCGGCTCCGCCTCGCCGGCCACGGCCGGGCAGTCCGCGGGGGCCCTCACCTCCTCCTCGCCGTCGGCCTCCGCATCCGCCGAGGCGTCCCCGAGCGCGTCGGCCTCGCCGTCGGCGTCCGCCGGCGCGACGTCCAGCTCCTCGCCGACCCCCTCCCGGACCCGCAGCGGTTCGGCCGCCCCCAAGCTGGCCCGTACGTCCGCCGCCCCGGCGCCCGCGCCCGCCAAGGTTCCCGGGCCCGGCTACGACAGTTCGGCCGACGCCCAGAAGCTGATCGACGCGGCCCTGAGCGCGGCCAAGGCCGACGGCAGGATGGTGCTCCTCGACTTCGGGGCCAACTGGTGCGGCAACTGCAAGGCCGCCGACAAGGTGTTCGCCCAGCCGCAGACCGCGGCGATCCTCGGAGCCTCGTACCACCTGGTCAAGATCGACATCGGTGGCAACAGCTCCGCCAACTCCGCGCTCCTGCGCAAGTACAGCCCGTCCGGCGGAAGCTACAAGATGCCCGTGCTGATCGTCGTCTCGCCGTCCGGCAAGGTGCGCACCGACACGCACGCCACGGGCAACCCCTCCCTGACCGCGGACGGGATCAACGCCTTCCTGCGCCAGTGGGCCTCGTGAGACGGACGGGCCCGCTCCGGGCCGAGCTGCGTACCGCGGCCCTGGCCGGAGCCGCCCTCGTGGTGGCGGCAGCCGGCTGTGTCGTTGCCGCAGTGGGCCCGGTTGCCGCCGACGCCGGCCGCGCCGGGACGGCCGAACGGCCGGCGGGCGCGGTCCGGGCCGCGGCCGGTGCCACCGTCATCGACCCCGCCGACCGGAAGGCCGCGCCCGAGCTCGCGGGCGACGACCTGGACGGGAAGCCGGTGGCCCTCGCCGGGTTCCGGGGGCACGTCGTCGTGCTCAACGTCTGGGGATCCTGGTGCGGGCCCTGCCGGGCGGAGGCGGACGACCTGGAGCGGCTCAGCCGGCAGACCCGGGACGAAGGCGTCCGGTTCCTCGGGATCAACACCCGGGACCCTGACCGCTCCGCCGCGCGGTCCTTCGTACGGGCGCACGGGCTCGGCTTCCCCAGCCTCCACGACCGCACCGGGGAGCTGCTGCTCCGCTTCCCTCCCGCGCTCCTCAACCCGCAGGCCATCCCCTCGACCCTCGTGATCGACCGCCGCGGACGCATCGCCGTCAGCATCGGCGGCGCGGTCACCGAGGACGAACTGGGGCCCCTGCTGGCACGCGTGACGGAGGAAGCGCCATGACGGCCGACATCGTCACGGGCCTGAGCACGGGCATGGGCGGCGGCATGGGTACGGGCCTGGGCGCGGCGGGTCTGACGCTCGCCGCCGCGGACAACCCGTCCCTCCTCCACGGGGCCCTGCTCATCGCCGCTCCGGTGGCGTTCCTCGCGGGCCTCGTCTCCTTCCTCTCGCCGTGCGTACTCCCGCTGGTGCCCGGCTACCTCAGCTACGTGACCAGCCTGTCGGTCTCCGACCTGGCCGAGGCCCGCGGCGGGCGCCGCAGCCGGATGGCGGCCGGCGCGCTGCTGTTCGTCCTCGGCTTCACGGCCGTCCTCGTCTCCGGGGGCGCCCTGTTCGGGTACTTCGGCCGGACCCTGCTGGCCCACCAGGAGGTGATCACCCAGGTGCTCGGTGTCTTCACCGTGCTGATGGGGCTGTCCTTCATGGGGTTCCTGCCGGGATTCGCGCAACGGGAGTTCCGCAGCCACCGGCGCCCCGCCCTCGGCCTGGCCGGAGCCCCCGTACTGGGGGCGGTGTTCGCGGTCGGCTGGACCCCGTGCATCGGCCCGACGCTGGCCGCCGTACAGGCGCTGGCGTGGAGCGAGGCCAGCGCGCTGCGCGGGGCCATGCTGATGGCGGCGTACTGCCTCGGCCTGGGACTGCCGTTCGTCCTTGCCGCGCTCGCCTTCCGGCGCGCCCTGAGCGCCTTCGGCCTGGTCAAACGCCACTACCCGTGGGTCCTGCGGATCGGCGGCGGCATGCTCGTGCTCGTCGGCGTACTGCTGGCCAGCGGCGTGTGGAACGACCTGGTGTACCGGCTGCAGTTGTGGAGCGCGGACTTCACCCCGGCCGTGTGAGCGGGTCCGGGGCCGGATCCGCCGGGTCCCGCCGGGACCCGCTCGGACCCGCCCCGAAGCCCGAGAAGCACGACCCTTCGATTTCCTGACACAAGAGGCACAGAGGCACAGATGAACGTTTCCATGCGCATCGGACTTTCCCGCAGGACCCGGACGGCGGTCGCCCTCCTCACCCTGGCCGCGCTCACGGCATGCGGCGAGCAGTCCGCCGGGAGCGCCGCCACCGCCCCGCCGCCCACGACGAGCTTCACCGAGAACGGAGTCACCGTCACTCTCTCGGTGTCCGACTGGCACGCCCCGAAGGGCACGCTGACAGCCGTCTTCACCCCCGAGGAGAAGGGCTTCCACCTCTACAGCACCGACCTTCCGCTCACCGGCATAGAAGGCGTGGGACGGCCGACCGCGATGGACGTCAGCGGCGTCCTCACGGCGGACGGGAAGCTGACGGCCGCCGCCGACGTACGGACCATCACCGTGCCCGGTGTCGACGCCCCGGTGCCCGTCTACCCGGACGGCCCCGTCACCACCACCCTGCCCGTCCGCGCCGACGGCAACGGAGAAGCGACGGTGATCCTCGGGTACGCCAGCTGCAGCACCGAGCAGGGCTGCACCATTCCGGTAGCCGACCGCCCCGTACGCCTGCGCCTCACCGACGACGGCCCGTCCTTCGCCGCCGCCCCCTAGACAGGCGCGTCCGGACCGACCCCTAAGGTGTGCCCATGCCCAGCGTTCTCGTCGTGGAAGACGACCCCAGCATCCGTCAGTCACTCATCGAGGTCCTGGCGGAGCACGGGTATGCCGTACGCAGCGTGGGCGACGGGTTCGGCGCCCTGCGGGAGGTCACCCAGACGCCCGTCGACGCGGTGGTCCTCGACCTGGGGCTGCCCGATCTGGACGGGGGAGACGCACTGCGCATGATCCGGGGCATATCCTCCGTTCCGGTCCTGGTGGCCACCGCCCGTGACGACGAGGCCGAAATCATCAAGCTCCTCAACGCGGGCGCCGACGACTACCTGGTCAAGCCCTTCTCCGGGGGACAGCTCATCGCCCGCCTGTCCGCCGTCCTGCGGCGCACCAGCCACGTTGCGCCGGGCGGCGCCGCGCACACCGTCCAGGGCGCGCGGCCCGCACCGGCCGCCGAACCGCTGCGCGCCACCACCGTGGGCGAGCTGGCGGTCGACCCGGGCGCGCGCACCGCGTACCTGGCCGGCCGGGAGCTCCACCTCACCCGGCGGGAGTTCGACCTGCTGGCCTTCCTGGCCCACCACACCGGCCAGGTCGTCTCCAAGCGCCGGCTGCTCACCGAGGTCTGGCGCGAGCCGTACGTGGACGACCAGACCGTCGACGTGCACCTGTCCTCGCTGCGCCGCAAGCTCGGCGAACGCGCCGCCGCCCCGCGCTACCTGCTGACGGTCCGCGGAGTCGGCATCAAGCTGGTGGCCCCGCGGTGAGACGCTCACTGGCCGGAGTGGCGCTCGCGGTGACGTCCATGGTCGCCCTCTCCTTCCTCATACCCCTGGGCGCACTGGTGATGTCGCTGGTCAAGGAGCAGAGCGTCACCGCGGCCGAACAGCGCGCCGCAGCCCTCGCGCCCGTCCTCACCCTCACCACGGACCCGTCGGCGCTACGGGAGTCCGCCGCCGGCCTGGACGCGACCGAGCACCTGGTCGTCCACCTGCCGGACGCCCAGCCCCTCGGCGACTCCCAGGCGCCCGCGAAACTGCTCGAACGGGCCCAGCAGGGACGCGAGTCCATATCCCAGGCGATTCCCGGCGGATGGATCTGCCTGCAGCCGGTGGTGCTCCGCGGCGACCGGGTCGCCGTCATCGAGAACTTCGTCCCCGACGAGGACCTGACCCGTGGGGTCAAGTCCTCCTGGGCGATGATGCTCCTGCTCGCGGTCGGCCTCGTCGGCGGCTCCGTCCTGGTCGCCGACCGGCTCGGCGCGAAGGTCGTCCGGTCCTCCAAGAAGCTCGCCCAGGCCTCGCACACCCTCGGGCAGGGCAATCTGGACACCCGGGTGGAGCCCATGGGCCCCAAGGAACTGCGCGACGCCGGCGACGCCTTCAACGCCATGGCCCACCGGATGACGGAACTGCTCGCCATCGAGCGCGAACTGGTCGCCGACCTCTCCCACCGGCTGCGCACGCCGCTGACCGCCCTGCACCTGGCATCGGAGCGGATGGCCGGTACGCCGGAATCGGCCAGGGTCGAGGCGGCGGTGCACGCGCTGGAGACGGAGCTCCAGGCCATCATCACCGCGGCCCGGACACCGCTCGCCGTGGGCCCCATGGGCCACGGCATGCGCAGTGCGGAAACGAGTACGGTCCAGCAGGCGGCCGTGACCGGGCAGACCGCCGGTCCCCGCTGCGAGACCGCCGATGTCGTCCGGCGGCGGACGGCCTTCTGGGCGATCCTGGCGGAGCAGCAGAGCAGGTCCTGCACGCTCGACATCACCCAGGAGCCGACGGCCGTCAGCCTCAGCGACGACGACATCGCCGCGGTGGTGGACGCGCTCATCGGCAACGTCTTCAGCCACACCCCGCCCGGCACCGCGTTCGGCGTCAGCGTCGTGCGCACCGCCCAGGCCGTGGAGCTGGTCGTGGAGGACTCCGGCCCGGGCATTCCGGAACCGGACCGGGCCCTCTCCCGCGGGAGCAGCACCGGCTCCTCGGGGCTCGGCCTCGACATCGCCCGCAGGGCCGCGGCCGTCACCGGCGGAACGATGCGCATCGCCCACGGCCCGCGGGGAGGCGCGCACATCACCGTGGCCTTCGCCCTGGCACCGTCCCTGCGGCCGGACCGCGGCCCGCGCGGCTCCCGCCGGAGGACCGGATGGTGGCCGCGCAAACGGTGAACGCAACCGTGCGGGCCACCACCGTCGGCCGATCAACGGCATCGTGTTCCGGCAGCTCAGCGGGTGGAGGGCGGCTGCGGTGGTTCACCGCCGGTGCCGGTGCCGGTGCCGCGCCAGGCGGCGTAGAGGCCGGAGACCGCGACGGCGATGGTCGCCAGCGACTCCGGCGCCACCCCGCGCAGAATGAGCACCGTTGCGGTACCCAGCACGGCGAGAAAGATGACGAGGTCCTGAACTCGGCTGGTGCGCTGCCTCATTGTGGTCTCCCGGTTTCCGGTCAGGGCAGTGGTGGAGAGGTTCTCAGGACACACTGGCTGTGCCCCGAGGTGCTGCGGCAGGTGCAGCACTGCTGCCGGGGAACCGGCAGCACGCACTGGACACGGAAGCGAGGCGCGGACCATGGCCGGCGAACTGCAACCGGTTCACGACGGACTGCCCCCTGAGACGGCCGCCCTCGCGCAGGCGCTGCGCGACCTCTTCGCGGGCCTGAACCTCACGACCCGCCGCTACGCGGCCCGCCGTTCGTACGACTCCTCCACCGTCTCCCGATACCTCAGCGGGCAGCGCCTTCCGCGGTGGGAGTTCGTCCTGAACCTGCTGAACGACGTCTCCGAGGCGCGCGGTGCCACACCCACCGGAGAGGCCGTCGACATGCTGCGCACGCTGCATACCGCGGCCTGGCAGACGGGCAACAGCCCGGTCCACCGGGTCCACCTGCTCGAGCGGAAGCTCGCCGACGCGGACCGGGAGGCCCAGCGTGCGGCCGCCCGGGAACGCTGGCTGCAGGACACCCTCGAAGACCGCGAACAGCGCATTCGGGACCTTGGCCTGCGCTACCGAGAGCTTCAGGCCGGGGCAGCCGCGACGGAGGCCGTCGACGCCGACGGCGAGCCGGCGAACGAGCACGTCCGGCTGCGCGCGGAGATCCGCGACCTGAAGGATGAGCTGGCCCGCGTACGAGCCCTGCACCGCGAGGCGGAGGAGCGCTGCGAACGCCTCGAGCGGGAGCTCGTCGAAACCGAGAGGACCGCCGTGCTGAACGGCGCCCCTCTGCTGCCGGCCACACGGGAACACATCGACGGCGGCCTGGACGTTCGGGACACATCCGGTCGTCGCAGCTCCCCGACGTTCCACTTCGGGCATGTCAACGGAGGCGTCAACGTGGTCAGCGACAGCTGGCAGGTGGACGAAGAGTTCGTGTCCTCGATGACCGTATGGCTGCAGATCCCCGATCGAGACGTCCGTAACGGCCTGCTCGTCGACGCGGACACGGTGGTCACCTTCGACTGGCAGCCTCCGGCCCGGGACTCACCGGTGACGGTCGGCGTCGGTGAGAAGTCGGTCCGGGGCACGCTGGTGGAAGAGCTGCCGGTGGCCGGGTCCTCCGACACCACGGTGACCCTGATGGTTCTCCGTCTGAGCGAGCCGGTTCCCGTTCCCGATCGGCCCTTGACCTGCGACGCACGCGTCATGCCAGGCACCCGGCTCGTGGTGGGCGCGCGCACGCGCGCCGGGACCGGGTACTTCTCCTGCCTTCTCGAGCTCAAGGGGCGCTCGGGGATCTGGCTGCGCGTGTCGGGAGACACGATCGACGGGCTGGCCGGAGCGCCCGTCTTCTCCAGTGCCGGCTCGCTGGTCGGCATGGTCGCATACCGATCCAGCGACACGAACGGATCACTGCTCCTGCCCGTCTCGGCGCTGCGCGAACTGACCACCCTTGACCTGGACATCTAGTGCTGTGACCGTGAACGTTCGCCGGGTTGCTCGTTGTGCTGGTTGGAAGTGATCGCTTCCAACCAGCGTGGGGAGGCGGGATGGCGCAACCGGTCCGGGTTCGCAGGCTGACCGAGCAGGAGGGGCAGAAACTGCAGCAGATCGTGCGGCGGGGCAGTACCAGCTCGGTTCGGTTCCGCCGGGCGATGATGCTGCTGGCCTCGGCCGGCGGCAGCACCGTCCCGGTCATCGCACGTCTGGTCCAGGCGGACGAGGACACCGTCCGCGACGTGATCCACAAGTTCAACGAGATCGGGCTCGCATGCCTGCACCCTCGCGGGGCGGGAGGCCGTCCCCGCCTGCTCAGTCCTGACGACGAGGACTTCGTCATCCAGACGGCCACGGCCCGCCCGACCCAGGTCGGCAAGCCCTTCACCCGCTGGTCCATCCGCAAGCTCGCCGATCACCTGCGGCGCGACATAGCCAGGCCCGTCCGGATCGGTCGGGAGGCACTGCGGTGCTTACTGGCCCGCCGAGGCATTACCTTCCAGCGCACGAAGACCTGGAAGGAGTCCCCGGACCCGGACTTCGACGCCAAGCTGGACCGAATCGAGTACGCGATCAATAAGCGACCCGACCGCACGTTCGCCTTCGACGAGTTCGGCCCGCTGGGCATCCGGCCGACAGCCGGGTCCTGCTGGGCCGAAGAAAATCGTCCCGACCGGCTGCCGGCCACCTACCGTCGCACCCACGGAATCACCTACTTCCACGGCTGCTACTCGGTCGGTGACGACCAGATGTGGGGGATCAACCGGCGCCGCAAGGGCATCGACCACACCTGGGCAGCGATGAGATCGATCCGGGCAGCCCGCCCGGACGGCGCCCCGGTCTACGTGATCCTCGACAACCTTTCCGCCCACACGAACTGGCGGAAGCGGTGAGCGGCCAAGAACAAGGTCGAGTTGTGCTTCACCCCGACTTACGCCTCTTGGGCCAACCCCATCGAAGCCCACTTCGGACCGCTGCGACAGTTCGCCCTCGCCAACTCCCACCACCCCAACCACACCGCCCAGCCCCGGGCCCTGCACGCCTACCTGCGCTGGCGCAACAAGAACGCCCGCCACCCCGAAGTTCTCGCAGCACAACGACGCGAACGCGCCCGCATCCGCAGTGAGAAAGGCATCCGCTGGGGCGGCCGACCGCTACGAACAGCAGCCTGACCACCCAGCCCAGCGCGCCAGACGGTCCCAGCACTAGCCTCTCCTGTCATGAGTGATTCGGAGCAGCATCTTCTTGCCTGGCTACAGGACTGGTACGCGAAGCAGTGCGACGGCGACTGGGAGCACGAGTGGGGCGTGAAGATCGCCACGCTCGACAACCCCGGCTGGACCGTCGAAATCGATCTAGAGGAGACGGACCTCGAGGGACGCGAGTACCCCCGCCAGGACGTCAATCGCAACGCCCAGGATTGGGTCTGGGCCTGGACCGCTGAGAAGACTTTCCACGCCGCGTGCGGCCCCGGGAACCTTAGCGAGGCTCTTGCGATCTTCCGTACATGGGCGACCACCAGCGCTCTCTGATGCTACAGAGCCAGATGCAGGGACCCGGTGAACCTTTGCGGTCAGAGCACTAGGGGGCGTCCTCGAGGAACGCCTCGCGTCCGGCCGAGCCTGGCGTCAGATCGCGATCGGTAGTTCCTCGATCCAGCAGTCGAGTGATGTCGCGGCGATCACGGCTCGAGCCTCCTCGGCGTCCGCCCTGGTGAGGAAGACGCCCGCTCCGGTGACGTCGAGTCCCTCGGGGCGGATGATCCGCGTCATGACGACGTGGACGTGGCGGTGGCGCTCTCGTCGGATCGTGGCGTTCTCTTCGGCACACAGTGCGTCGACGAGTTCCTGGGCCGAGGCGATGTCGAGGCCGGCGTCGACACCGGGGAGAGGCCGGCTGGGCCAGACGATCGGCCTGGTGGGGTGGAAGTTGTGGAAGAAGCTCTGCTGCGTGCGGCCGAGGACCCCTTCGGTCCAGCCGACGGCCATGGCGACCACGTAGTCGGACTCACCCTGGCTCTCCAGAATGAAGACGCGGTCGTCCCGGCCGAAGGGCACGCTGGCGTGGTCGGCCTCGACCTGCGCGCTCTCGGCCGCGGTCGCGCATCTGATCGCCAAGCCGCGGTAGTAGGCACGGATCTTCACCACGGCGGCGGGTTTGAACAGCAGGTCGATCGTCGTCCCGGGCTCGCCGGGTGTGTCGGGCTCGCCGACGCTCCGCATCAGGAGCTGGCCGTGGCTCGCCGTGTAGGCCAAGAGGTGGAACCTGCGCCGGCTGCGAAAGAGCTCCTTGCCGGGGATGAGCTGGCGATCGCGGTTGAGCCAGGTGCTGTCCGTCATGGGCTCACGATCTCCGTCCCGCTCACGCCGGTCAATGTGATTGTTCAGCCGAGCGAGCTCAGAGAACGGCACCGGCCGGCGTCAGTTCTTCTTGAGCTCCTCGGCGAGCATCACGAGGATGCCGCTGGGCCCGCGGAGGTACGTGAGCTTGTAGACGTCCTCATAGGTCGCCACGCCGCGAAGCGGGCGGCATCCGTGCTGTGCGGCTGCCTCGAGGGCTTTGTCGAGGTCGTCCACCGAGAAGGCCACGCGGTGCATGCCGATCTCGTTGGGGCGAGTGGGCTCCGACTCGATCGCTTCGGGGTGGATGTACTCGAAGAGCTCAAGGCGGCCCTGTCCGTCCGGCGTCTGGAGCATCGCGATCCTGGCGTGATTTCCGTCGAGGCCGACTGCGGTGTCGGTCCACTCACCGCTGACCGTGTCACGGCCGATGACCGTGAGGCCGAGGTCGGTGAAGAAGGAGATCGCTGCTTCGAGGTCGCGAACGGCGATGCCGACGTTCTCAAGTTTGATGCCCATGCGTCGCATGCTACCGAGCCGGGCCTCGCGGACCGTCTCGACCTGCAGTAACGCAACCGCTGTGCATGCTCGTTGGTCAGCGGCTCACTGGTCGACGGTGGTGCCCAGCGGCAGCAGGGCGGGCCGCTTCGCGGTGCGGCCGTCGCCGGAGGAGCGGCCGCGCAGGCGGCGGCCCAGCCAGGGGCCGAGGAACCCGGCCGCCCAGCGCAGTTCGGCCGCCACGGACGACGCGCCTTCGCCGGCCGCCCGGGGCGGCAGTGGCCGCGTCCAGGTGTCGTCGCTGCCCGGCAGGCCGACGGCGTGGGCGAGAGCGGCGGCGATCCGTTCGTGGCCGACGGAGCTCGCGTGCAGCCGGTCGTCGGTCCACATCCGCGGGTCGGTCACGGCGGCAGGGCGTGCCGTCTCGGCGACCATGACCCCGTGGCGGGCGGCCGCCGCGCGGATGCGGTCGTTGAGGTCCGCGATGCGGGGCGAGACCGGCCGGGCGAGCGGTACGAGCTGCCCGAGGTCCGGGAAGGTCACGGTCGCCACCCGGGCCCCGGCGGCCGTGAGCGCCGTGAACATCTCCTCCAGGTGCGCGGCGACCTCCGCGGCGTCGAACCGGGGCCGCAGGATGTCGTTGACCCCGGCGACGACGGTGGCCAGGTCGGGCCGCATGGCCAGGGCGGGGCCCAGCTGTTCGGCGCGGACCTGCCCGGCGAGACGTCCCCGTACGGCCAGGTTGGCGTACTGGAGACCGGGGTTGACGGCGGCGAGGTGTTCGGCGAACCGGTCGGCGAAGCCGCGCAGGCCCACGGTGTCGTCCCCGTCACCGAGACCTTCGGTCTGACTGTCGCCCAGGGCTACGTAGCGCAGGTACTCACCGTTCGGCACGGGTCAGCCTCTCCCTCAGGATCGCCGCGCTCCGGCGGCACCAGTCGCGGTGTCCCTGTTCGAAGGCGAGGCCGCGCAGGCCCGTCAGGTACCCGCCGATCCGCTCGCCGTGGAGCAGGAACTCGTTCTCGTCCATGTCGCCGCGCATCTTGCGCAGCACCTTGCCGAGGAGCTCGATCTTTGCGTCGGAGGCGACCGCCCGTGCTTCGAGCTGCTCGATCACCGGCTCGATGCCGATCCGGTCGGCGGTCTGGACCTTGACGAGGAGGTCGTCACGGATGACCGAGGACTTCAGCGGGGCGGCGGCGAACTCCTCCAGCTCGGTGCGGCCGGCCTCGGTGACACGGAAGAGGCGTTTGTTGGGCCGCGTCTCCTGGACCACCTCGCGGCCCTCGACCAGTCCCGCCTTCTCCAGCTTGGCGAGCTCCGCGTACAGCTGCTGGGGCAGGGCGTGCCAGAAGTTCGCGACGCCGATGTCGAAGGACTTCGCCAGCTCGTAGCCGCTGTACTCGCCGTCCAGCAGTGCCGCCAGTACGGCATGTCGCAAGGTCATCGCAGCCGCCCCTTCCCCTTCCTCGTCAACCCCTGCATCATACTCATGAAAGTGACTAGTCAGATTCATGAGTATCGATAGCAGTACGAGTACGAGTACGAGGAGGATTCATGGAGACTGCCGAACGCTTCCGCGCCGCCGTGGAGAAGCGGGATCTTGCCGCACTGGAGGATCTGTTCACCGAGGACGTGCGGCTCTACAGCCCGGTGAAGTTCACCCCCTTCGAGGGCCGCCCCATGGTGCTCGGGCTCTTCGGGGTCCTGCTGCGCGTCTTCGAGGACTTCCGCTACGTAGGCCGCTTCGAGGGATCCGCCGAGACCAGCGTGGACGGCACGGATGCCCCGGCGGAGGTCCTGCTCTTCCGGGCCACGGTGGACGGCCGGGAGATCCACGGCATCGACCTGCTGCATTTCGACGAGGCGGGCCGGATCAAGGAGTTCACCGTGATGGTCCGCCCGCACTCCGCCGTGCAGACCCTGGGCCAGGCGGTTCTCGCCGGCCTGGTCGCCGACGGGCTCGCGTAGACGGCCCCGCACAGACGGGTTCCTCCGCCTGCCGCCACCACCCCCGGGCGGGCCGAGGGGGTGGTGGCGGAGTCGTTCACGAGCGCTTCCGCGAACGCAGGGACCGAACCGGCCCGCCGGATGTGACAATCGGGAGTGCTCGACCCGGCGCGGACGGCGCGGACGGGGGGCGACCGGACGGCACGGGCCATGGAGAATCGCCGCATGCGGATTCTGATCGTCACTGCCGGTTCGCGAGGAGACGTGGCGCCGTTCACGGGCCTGGGGCGGCGACTCCAGGACGCCGGCCATCAAGTCGCCGTGGCCGCACACCCGTTGCTGGCGGCGCTCGTCAGCGGGTGCGGGCTCGCCCACCGGCCCTTGCCGGGCGACCCGCAGGAGCTGATCCTCGCGTGGTCCCGCGCGGCGTCGCGGGCGGAGGCCCGGGCGCTGACCAGGGCGTACGTGGACGGACTCGCCGACGGCGTGGTCACCGCCGTGGAGGCCGGATGCGACCTGGTGCTCACCGCCGCCGGCCCGGCACCCCTCAGCCGGACGGCCGGCGAGGCGTTCGGCGTACCCGTCATCGGCACCTATCTCGTACCGGCCTTCGCCACACGGCAGTTCCCGCTCCCCGGTGCGCCGGGCGTCGACGATCTGGGGCCGGAGGGCAACCTCGCCGCTGGCCACACTGTGGCGACGCGCGCGGAAGGCCTCTTCGCCGACGCCGTGACCCGGCTGCGTACCCGCCTCGGGCTGCCTTCCGGCGCGCCGTCGGCAACGGGGGACATCCGGCCGGTCCTCCACGGCTTCAGCCCGGCGGTGGTACCGCGCCCTGCGGACTGGCCCTCCCAGGTCGAGGTGGCGGGCTACTGGTGGCCCGCCCGGCCCGACGGCTGGCGCCCCGCACCCGAACTGGTCGACTTCCTCGAAGCCGGCCCGGCCCCGGTCTACATCGGCTTCGGCAGCATGGCACCGGGCCAGGGGGAACGGCTCAGCGAACTGGTGGCCGCAGCAGTGGGGCGGGCGCGAGTGCGCGCGGTGGTGCAGGCGGGGTGGGCCGGACTGAGCGGCGGTGGCGACGACGTCCTGTCCGTCGGCGACGTCCCGCACGACTGGCTGTTCCCCCGCACGGCCGCCGTCGTCCACCACGCGGGGGCCGGTACCACCGCGGCCGGACTGCGCGCCGGAGTACCCGCCCTGCCGATACCCGTCATGTACGACCAGCCGTTCTGGGCATCCCGGCTGCACCGGCTGGGAGTTGCCCCCTCGGCGCTGCCGTTCGAGGACCTCACCGCCGAAGTCCTGGGGGATGCGATCACGGCCTGCGTGACCGAGCCCGCCCACCGCCGCCGAGCGGCGGAACTCGCCCGGACCATCGCCGCCGAGGACGGCGCCGCCGCGGTTCTCGCCCAGATCGGCGCGAGGCCCGTGAGATGAACCCGAGAACCGGGCCGAGGCGGCTGGTCAGCAGACCACGCACGGTCCGGTTGCGGGCGGAGACCCGGCCGCCGCAAGCGCTGCAAGAGCCGCGAGCGCCGCAAGTGCGGCGGCCAGAGCGTGCCGGGCAGCTGTCCCTAGCCGGAGGTCGGGCGCAGGACGAGGGAGACGAATCCGAAGCTGTCCCGGTAGGTGTGCAGCCATTCCTTGCGCCGGGCGGTGGCCGTCTCGAGTGCCTCGGCGCTGTCCGGATCGGCAGGGTGGTCGAGAGCCCATGAGGCCAGCGAACCCCAGAGGGTCCACTCGTAGTCGTCCAGCTCATGGCGCGTGCTCACATGTGCGTGCACCGGAGCCCAGCCGTCGGCGACGATCCGGTCCACGGCCGTCGCGAGGTCGTCCATCTCGCCGAAGATCTCGACGGCCTCCGGGGACGGCGTGCGGTCCCAGAACCCGTCACCGATCAGCACGCGGCCACCTGGAGCCAGGTGCTCCCGGGCCGCCGCGAGGGTCGGGAGCAGACCGCCGAAGGCGTGGGTCGCCCCGACACTGACCACCAGGTCGAACGGCCGGTCGGAGACGAAGTCCTCCGCCTTCCCGTGGTGGAGCACGAGCCGCTCCCGGAGGCCGAGCAGGCCCGCCGACCGGCCGGCCTGCTCGATGGCCTCGTCCGAAGTGTCGACACCCTCGGCGTGCAGCCCCGGATGCGCGGCCAGGGCGCGCAGCAGCCATTCCGCGGTGCCGCACCCCAGGTCGAGCACCCGCTCATCGCCGCGCGGAACGCCATGGGCGAGCAGCCGGCGTACCGATTCGTCGTCGAGCGGGGCCTTTATCGGGTGGTCCGTGTGAGCGATGCCGGATATCTTTTCGCGGTTCATCCGGGCAGCCTTTCAACAGCCGAGGCCGCCCGCA
Source organism: Streptomyces sp. NBC_01232 (assembly GCF_035989885.1). Taxonomy (GTDB): domain Bacteria; phylum Actinomycetota; class Actinomycetes; order Streptomycetales; family Streptomycetaceae; genus Streptomyces. Next base: position 563,068 of record NZ_CP108518.1, on the reverse strand, counting down.
CCCCATTTTGGATCATCTGCCCGGCACGCTTTCAGCGACCGTCAGGCCTCCGCTCCCACGCCTGCGCGAACATCTCGTGCAGGGGAGCCGTCGGCAGCACCCGGCCGAAGGGGGAGCGGACCGAGTTGCTCCACAGCGGGCGCACCAGGTGACTCGCCAGCTTGGCCGTCTCCAGCGGCAGGTTCGGGGCCTTCAGTTCGGTCCATTCCCCGGGCAGGAACACGGTCCGGCCCGCCCTTGCCCGTTTGGCCTCCACGACCGCGCCGGTGGCGAGGAGTTCCGCGCGGACCTCCTTGTGCCACTTGGCCGACCAGCCGTTCCACCGCCGTACGTTCCGGTCGGTGGGGGAGGCCAGGGCCGCCACCTGGAGGTACAGCGCCGCCGCGTCCGCGCCGACGCCGAGTTCTGCCGCCGCCCGCGCGACCAGCTCCGGGCAGGACTGCCGCGGATCCGCCTCGTACGCACCGGCCGGCACCGCTCCGGACCGGGTCCGGAGCATCATCCGTTCCAGCCCGCCACCGGCCAGCAGTGGTTCCACCCGGTCCAACTCCTCGGCGAGGTCCGTGACCTCGCGGACCCGCTGCCAGACGTCGGGATCCGCGACCGCCGAGGGCCGCACGAACGAGGCGCCGCCGGGCGCGCACACCACCAGCGGCCCACAGTCGTACGCGGTCACCGGGACCGGACCGTCCTCCTTGCGGCTGTCCATCGCCACCGGCAGCAGCCCGGGCCCGAACCGTTCGGCGATCCGCGCCGAGGTGTCCTGCACCCGCCCGCCGGGCAGCGCCAGCAGCAGCTCCGGACGCGTCAGCTCGGCCCGCAGCCGCTCGTACACGTCCGGCGCGCCCGCCACCGCGGGATCCCCGACGGGCCGGTCCGTCCAGGCCCACACCAGCGCGCTCGCGATCCCCTGGAGATCGAGGCCCACCGGTGTGCGGTAAGGCAGTTCGGGCCCGGCCGGGGGCACGGGCCGGACCTCCACCCCGATGCCGTACGGGGTCGCCGCCAGCTCCCAGCCGGCCGCCTCCACGGTCGGATCGGCGGCCGCCCCGTAGCCGGCCGCCAGCCGCCGGGCCCAGACCTCCCCGAGCCCCAGATCGGCCTCCAGGGCGTCCGCCGCCTCGTCGTGCACCGCGGGCAGCGCACCGAGCAGCTCCCGCCACACCCCGGCCATCCGCTCCACGGCCGCCTCGACCCCGCCGGGCCGCCACAGTTCGGCCGGGTCCTCGGGGAGGGCTGCGGCCAGTACGGCCCGCTGCCCGGCGCCTCCGAGCCGCGCGCGCAGTTCCCCGTACGCCTCCGCGGTCATCGCCGTCGCGCCGTACGGGGCCTTGCGCGCCAGGTCGAGGTCCTCGTCGTGCCGGGGCCGTCCGACCAGGCCGGCCACCACGAGCCGGGCAACGGCCCGCCGGACACCGGTCAGTTCCGCGAAGCGCGCGGCCGCCGACTCCGGCACCGGGACCGGCCCGTGCGTCTCGACCGCCGTCACCAGGGCCCGGAGCCGGGCGGCGTCGTCCCGTTCCACCCGGACCGGACGCGCCTGGCCGAGGGCCGCCGGTACGGGGTCACCGTCCGGGTCCCCGGCGGCCGGCACCACGAACCAGCACTCCGAACTCCCGGCCCGCACCGCTGCGGACGCCACGGCGGTCCCGCCCGCCCGCAGCCCGTCCAGGGCCGCGGAGTCGGACGTCCGGCCCACCCACCACCGGCTGCCCGTGCGGGCGAACGGCTGGTCCGCCCACGCGTCGAGGAGCGCGAGCAGAGCCGCCCGGTCCGCGTCCGGGGTCGGTGCCACCGCCGCCCGCCACGCCACGGCGTCGACCGAGCCCAGCAGCTGCGACCAGTCCCGCGGCGGCGCAGGCGGCGAAAACCGCCGCACCTCCTCCACGATCGTCCCGGCCAGGCAGGCGCCGTCCGCGGCCAGCGCGCCGAGCGTCGCCGGCAGGGCCACGTCCTTGGTCCGCCGACGCGTGTCGCCCCCGTCGTCCGCGACCAGCCCGAACAGCGCGGGCAGCAGCTCGGTGTCCCGCGCGGACCGGCGCAGCAGGACCGACGGGGCCGCGGCGATCAGCGACACGCGCCGGTGCAGGGTCCGCCGCCGCTCCTCCACCCGGGCCGCCCGTCCGGCGACCGCCACGACGGCCTCGACCAGTACCGGGTCGGTGACCTCCGGCAACTCCCGGGCCACGGCGGCGCGCAGCGCCTCCTCACCGTCGAGGGCGGCCGAGAGCAGCGCGTCCGCCGACTGCCGTCCCACGCCCCGCAGTGCCCGGGACCCGGCCGCGTCACGCGTGCGCAGCAGGTACCAGAAGGCGGGCGGCAGAGCCACGCCCCCCGAAACGGTCGCCTTCCGGGCCGGCCGCACCCGCGGGTGCTTGGGGGAGTGGTGCCCTTCCAGCTCCCACAGCAGGACACCGTCGGCGGCGTACGCGCGCACGCCCGTCGGGGTCTGCGCCTCGGCCAGGATCACGTCCTCCACGGCGCCCTCCGGCGCGGCCATGAGCCCCCACGGCTCCTGGCCCTGCCGGTCGATGTCGAAGCGGGCCGTTCGCCCGTCCACGCTCTCCACCAGGTAGTGGTCGGGCGCGTGGTCGCGGTGCCGGGTGCGGAACAGCACCCGGGTCCCGACCAGCCCGTCCCGGCAGCCCAGCGGGGAGTCGGACAGCCCGGCGGGCAGCGGCGCCAGCTGCAGTGCCTCCGAGGCCAGGCTCATCCCCGCCTCGGACGGATCCGCGCCCGCACCGGCGCCCGAATCCGCGCCCGCATCGGCGCCCGGGGCGCGGCCGGGGAAGTCCGGCAGCGCCATGGCTCCCTGCGGCTCCCCGGTGACCGGGTCGACCACCTCCCACGGCTTCCGCCCGTAGATCTGGTTGATCCAGATCCGCGAGCCGTCGCCGAGCAGCAGTTCCTTGCTGTCGATGCCCTCGGTGTCGCCCGGGCGCAGCACGCGCAGGCCGCTGTGGCGCCCGCTTCCGTCGGCCGTCTCGAACTGGAAGCCGTACGCCCCGTCCAGGCTGCCGCCGAACGGCACCAGACCACCCACCTCCGGCGGCGCGAACGGCTCCTCGGGACGGTCGGCCCAGACGGCGGTGTCGCAGTAGTACGGGTTCGGCTTGAGGGTCCAGCTCACCAGGAAGGAGCCGCCCACGTAGTGCACGGCGAACAGGGTCGCGTCCTCGGGCACGGTGAACCGGCAGGAGCCCCGTTCCCCGTCGGGGGCGACGGCGACGGCCCGGTCGCGCCCGAACACCGTCAGCACCGGCCAGGTGCAGGTCACTCCGGCCACGCCCGGCAGCGGAGGGCGCACCGCGACCGGCGCCGCATCCGCCCCGTCGGCACCGTCGGCCGCGGACCCGGCGGGCCCTGTGGGCTCGGCGCTCTCGGCGCTCTCCGCGAACCCCGCGTACACCGACTCCAGGGCCGGCCAGGCCAGTTCCTCCGGCAGACCGGCCGCCAGCGAACGCCGCAGCGCGCCCGCCGCGCCCGCACCGGCGAGGGCGTCGACGATCCCGCCGAGGGCCTTCACCGTCGGCCTGTCCAGCAGCGTCTCCAGCTCGGCCAGGGCCTCCTCGGCCCCCGCCATGCCGCCGCCCCCCACCGCGCCGACCAGCTTGCCGACCCGCCCGGCCACCTCCTGGGCGATGCCCTCGTTGCCCGGCAGCAGCGTCACCGCGGACCCGGCGCGACGCCCGCGCGCGTTCCAGTGGTCGGGGAGCAGACCGGCATGGACCGTCCCCTCCAGCCGGGGGCCGAACACCGGGTCCGCGGCCAGCGCGACAAGGTCCCGCCGGGACCGCTCGCCCCAGAAGCGCATCCGGACCTCCGCGCCCGGATCGACCACCGCGGCCCCGGACGCCAGGCAGGCGTCGAGCACGTCCGCGTCGAAGCCCTGGTAGTGGTACCGGGTGGTGTGCACCGCCACCGGCGTGCCCGCCGTCCGCAGCCGCGGCCCCAGCCGGCCGATCAGGTCGAGGAATTCCCCCGGCAACGGCTGCCGGGAAACCCCGCCGCCGGACTGCAGGGCGTACTGGTACATGCGGACGAAGTGCCCGACCCAGTGCGGCAGCCCGCCCTCCGGCACCAGCCGCCCGGCCTCCATCGCCTCCGTGGCGCCGCAGCCGATCAGCAGCCGCAGCCAGGCCCCGCCGTCGGTGACCCCGGCCGGAAAGACCTCCACCAGCCCGGCCAGGACGGCATCCGCCGGCGGATGGGCCGTCAGGACGGGCTCCGCGGCGGTCAGCAGCGCCTCCGGCACCGACTTGCCGCGGGTGACCGACAGGAGTGCGCCCACCATCCGCGCGGCCTCGGCGTCCCCGTGCCCGGCCGCCTTGGCGGAAGCCCGTACCCGGCGCACCAGGTCCGCCGGCAGATCCGCCTTCGAGCCCGCCCACGCGGTCAGGAACGCCTCCAGGGCGGTGTGCGCCGCCGCCGGATCCAGTGTGCCGGCGAGGAAACGCTGATGCGCCCCGAGCTCCTTGGCCGGCATGGCCCCGCCCGCGGCGAACAGCAGCGCGTTGGCCCGGCGGTAGGCGGGATCCACCGGCAGCCCGTGCTCGGCCTCGGCCGCGCGTGCCGCTGCGTAGGCCCGCCCGCCCGGCCGGCTCCCGTAACCGATCAGCCGATGGCCCACCGTGTCCCAGAACCACGGCAGGTGCGCGGGCGGCAGCCGTCGCGCCCGCGCCGTCATCGTGTCGACGAACCTGCCGGGCTTGCCCTGGGACCGGCCGAGCTCCGTGCGCATCTCGTCGTTCAGGCCGCGCGCGGCCTGGGCCGCGCCCGGGTCGTGGGCGGCGACCCAGTCGGCGTACGTCGTCGATGCGTGCGGACGGGATGCGGGCAACAGGGCAGCGAGCGAGACGATCATGCTTCGCATCGTCGCACGGCCCACGGACACCTCCCGGCCCGGCCGGCGACCCCGGGCCCAGGGTGCCGGGTCACGGCCTCCCGCCCTTCCTCTAGAGTGCTTCCGTCCCGTACACGTGACTGTGACCCGGCCGGGCGGCGCGTGCCGACCCGCGCACGGGCCCGACCGAGGAGCAACCGTGACCGACCTGGCGTCCATATCCCTGCAGCAGGAGATCGCCCGCGATCTCCAGGTGAGCGCGTCCTTCGACGTACGGCAGGAGATCGAGCGCCGAGTGGCCTTCCTCGCCGAGCGGCTGACCTCCACGGGCCTGCGTGCCCTGGTCCTCGGCATCAGCGGCGGTGTGGACTCCACGACCGCGGGCCGGCTGTGCCAGCTCGCCGTCGAGCGCGTACGCGCCGCCGGGCACGACGCGACGTTCTTCGCGATGCGCCTGCCGTACGGGACCCAGGCAGACGAGAAGGACGCACAGCTGGCGCTGGAGTTCATCCGGGCCGACCGGGTCCTGACCGTGGACGTGAAGGCCGCGAGCGACGCCGCCCTGGACGCGGCGCTGGCCGGCGGCACGGCCTTCCGCGACGCGCACCACCAGGACTTCGTGCACGGCAACATCAAGGCCCGGCAGCGCATGATCGCCCAGTACACGGTGGCGGGCGCGCACGACGGCCTGGTCGTCGGCACCGACCACGCCGCCGAGGCCGTCTCCGGCTTCTTCACCAAGTTCGGCGACGGCGCCGCCGACGTCGTCCCGCTCACCGGCCTCACCAAGCGCCGGGTGCGCGCCCTCGCGCAGGAGCTGGGCGCGCCCGCCGGGCTGGTGCACAAGACCCCGACCGCGGACCTGGAGACGCTCGACCCGGGCAAGCCCGACGAGGACGCGCTCGGCGTCACGTACGACGACATCGACGACCTGCTGGAGGGCAAGCCCGTCGAGGGGGCCGCCTTCGCGGCGATCGTCGGCCGCTACCGCCTCACCGAGCACAAGCGAAAGCTGCCGATCGCCCCCTGAGCCCTCGCGCACGGCTCCCGCATTGAGCCGAACGGCTCAATGCGGGAGCCGGTGACGAGCCCGCACCGGGGCTCGTGCCTATCGTGGGAGTGAGCCCATGACCGGGCGGTGGCGCGCGAACAGGTGGACGTGGACGGATCCGGGATCGACTATCAAGCGGTCTTCCGAGCCCTGCCGGGCGCGGTCGCGCTGCTCACCCCTGATCTGGTGTACATGGACGTCAACGAGTCGTTCCTCTCGACCTCCGGCCGCACCCGTGAGCAGCTCATCGGCCGGTACCTGTTCGACGTCTTCCCCGACAACCCCACCGACGACGGGGCCAGCGGGATGCGCAATCTGCGCGCCTCCCTGGAACGGGTCGCGGCCACCGGGGAGCGCGACAGCATGGCCGTCCAGCGCTACGACGTGGAATACCCGCACGGGTCCGGGGTGTGGCACGAGCGCTACTGGAGCCCCGTCAACGTCCCCGTCCTCGCCCCCGACGGCACCGTGGCGCTGCTGCTGCACCGCGTGGAGGAGGTCACCGAACTCATCCGGGCCCGTTCCTCCCGCGGCAAGGACCACGCCCAGGTGCTGGAAGCCGAGATCTACACCCGCGCCCGGGAGCTCCAGGAGGTCAACGAGCGCCTGCGCCGTTCCCACGCCCACGAGCGCGACGTGGCCGTCCACCTCCAGGAGTCCCTGCTGCCCGCGCCGACCCCCCTCGGCCACCACCAGGCCGCCGTGCGCTACCGGCCCGCCACAGCGGCCCTGAACGTGTGCGGCGACTGGTACGACCTCGTCGACCAGCCCGGCCGCACCGCGGTCGCCGTCGGCGACGTGGTCGGCCACGGTCTGCACGCGGCCGGCGTCATGGGCCAGCTCCGCAGCGCCCTGTCGGCGGCCTCCCGGGTCGCCGAGGGCCCGGGCCAGGCCCTGGAGGTCCTCGGCCTGTACGCCCGCTCCGTCGACGGCGCGGAGTCCACCACCGCCGTGTCCGTCTTCATCGACTGGCACAGCAGCACCCTCACCTACAGCAGCGCCGGCCACCCGCCGCCCCTGCTCTGCCACCCCGACGGCACCGTCGTCCTCCTCGACCGGGCCACCGACCCCCCGCTCGGCGCCCGGCCCGAGCACACCCGCCGTCCCGAGGACCGGCTGGTCTTCACCGAGGGCTCCACCCTCGTCCTCTACACCGACGGGCTCATCGAACGCCGCCGCGAGGACATCGACGTCGGCCTGGGCCGGCTCGCCGACGCCCTCGTACGACACCGCACCGCCACCCCCGACGACCTGGCCGACGCCCTGCTGGCCGAGCTCATCCCCGCGGTGGGCATGACCGACGACACGGCGCTGGTCATCCTCCGCCTGTGACGGATCCCGCCGGGTATTCGAAGGCGTCCCAGGCCCCCGGCTGCGTAGGCTCACCCCATGCCGAGACCAGAACTCCAGCGCGTCCGTGCCTTCCTTTCGGACTTCGCCCGCCGCCAGGCCGAGCGCACCACGGCCCTTCCCGGAGGGTTCGCCGTCTACGACGACACGTTCGCGCAGTCCCATTCGAACAACCAGGTCGTCATCGATGCGGCCGTCGATCCCGAGGCGCTGCCGGGCATCGCGGAGGAGGCCCTCGGGCACCTGCAGCACCGGCTGGTCTCCGTACTCGACGACGAGGCCGGCACGGCGTGCGCGGAGCCGATGGTCCGGGCCGGATACACCCACTCCGCCTATCTGGTCATGCTGCACACGGGCCCGGTGCCGGACGGCGGACCGGCGCAGGAGGTGGACCTCGACGCGCTGCGCGCTCCGCTGACCCGGCGCTGGCGGGGCTTCCTCCCGGACGCCGACGACGAGGTCCTGCGCCAGCTCGTCGACCGCCGCGAGGCCCGCCGGCGCGGCGCGGACGTCGTTCGGTTCATCGGTGCCCGTACGGAGGCGGGGGAGGTCGCCTCCTGGGCCGATCTCTACGTGGACCGGGCCACGCGCACGGCCCAGATCGAGGACCTGATCACCTCGGAGGCCCACCTCGGCCGCGGCCACGCCGACGCCGTCCTGGCCCGCGCCCTGAGCCTGGCCGCCGCCCACGACTGCGACTTCCGATTCCTGACCGCCGATGCCCTGGACTGGCCGCGCCACTGGTACGAGCGCCGCGGCTTCGCCGTCATCGGCCACACGCACTGCTTCGAACGCGGGTGACCCTCCCGGAGGTGGTGGCGGGACTCCGACGAAGGGGTCCGGAAGAGCCGGAGGAATGGGCGAAGGAGACGGCCTAGGGGATCGCGTTGCTCACGCCGTCGACGATCATCATCCACATCGGCTGGGCGCCCGTGCCGAAGGCCGAGGCCAGGGCGTATCCGATCGCGGCGTCGGCCGGCCGGATCTCGCCGTCCTCCCGCCACTCCGCCAGGACCGTCTCGTCACCGTCTGATGAGAAGTCGCCCAGGTGCCGGCCGTCGCGGGTCAGCCGGCTGCCGGGGATGGAGTCCGGGACGAAGCGGTAGGCCGCCCCGTCGTACTCCACGTCCACGCGGTACGAGTGCCTGCTGAACCGGCCCTTCGCGGGGAGCAGCCCGACTTCCACGCCGTCGACCCGCATCGTGAGGTGCGCCGGGTCGCGGGTGCCGATGGCGATGTGCGGATCGGTCTCCGCCGCCGGATCCCGCTCCAGGGTCACGCGGGGGATCGCCTCGCCGTCGACCTCGATGCGGTCCTGGCCGTCCTGGCGGACGGTGACCGCGCCGAAGTGCGTGTCCTCGATGGGGGCTCGCTCTTTCTCGTTCACAGGTATGAGTCGCTTCGCTGTTGTATGGGGTGTGCGGTGAACTGTCCCTAGCCACAAGGGACTTTCCGCAAGGAATTACCGCACCACCCTACCGGCGACGATCATGCTGTCGGGCGTGCGGACTCACTCGCGCTTCCACACCTTGGCGACGGCCTCCAGGTAGTCGTCCTGGCCGTCCTCGATGTTGGTGACCTCCAGGACGAGCAGCAGATCGGAGGAGACACGGGCACAGATGACGTCGGCGATGCCCCATGCGGTGTGCTCGGCCAGGGTTCCGTAGCCGGAGGTGCGCTCGTCCGCGAGGCAGTCGCTGTTCCCTTCGAAATCCCCGGACTTGAGCAGCAGGATGTCCTTCCCGCCGAGGTCCCAGTTCGTGTGCAGGTCGACGTCGAAACCGTCGCCCGCCTTGCCCTCCCTGAAGTCGGTGGCGTCGATGCCGTACCCGGTGGGCAGCTGGATCTCCGCCTCGTCCGACAGGGACCAGCCGTCGAAGGGATCGGTGCTCTCCGGCGCCGGATCCGTCGGGGTGCCGCCGTTGTCGTCCTGGGAGACGGAGGTCCGGTCCGGGTCCTTCCCGTTCTGCCCGGCCGTGTACGCCAGGGCGCCGATCGCCGCGGCCACCACCACGGCCGCGGCGGCGATGAAGGGTGCTGTACGGATCCGGGCGCGGGCTCCCCGCCGGCGCGTTCCGTACACGGGCAGGGCAGCCGACGGCACCGCCACGGCGGCCGGATCCACCCGCGTCGGCGCGTATCGCGGAGGCGCGGTGGCCGTCATCGAGGGGTCGGAGTCCGCCTCCAGCGCCGACGAGGCGCGCGCGAGGAGGCTGTGCGCGACGGGGGCCGGCAGCCAGCCGGAACCGACGGGGCGGCCGTCACCCGCCTCGTTCCCCTGGCCCGCCCGGTGCGTCCCGACCGCCCGGTCCGTCCCGACCGCGCCGTCCGTCCCGCCTGCCCGGTGCTCCGAGTCCGGGTCGTCCGCGTCGACCGAGAGCACCGCGCACAGGGTCTCCAGGGACGGCCGTGCGGCCGGATCCTTGGCGAGGCAGCGCGTGACGAGGTCCAGCGCGACCCCGGAGAGTGCCTCCAGGCGTGGCTCGGAGTGAACGACCCGGTAGAGCAGTGCCGGGGTGGCACCGGTCCCGAAGGGGCTCTCGCCGCTGAGGGTGAAGGCCAGCACCGCCCCGAAGGAGAACACGTCGGAGGCGGGGCCGACCACGCCGCCGGAGGCCTGCTCCGGTGACATGAAGCCGGGGGAACCGACGGTCATTCCGGTCCGGGTCAGGGCGCTGGCCTCGGTGGCCCGCGAGATGCCGAAGTCGATCACCCGGGGCCCGTCGGGGCCCAGGAGGACGTTGGACGGTTTCAGGTCACGGTGCACCAGCCCGGCCGCGTGCACGGCCGCGAGCGCCGCCGCCAGCCCGCGGGCCAGGGCGAGCGCCGATGCCTCGGGGAATGGGCCGTGTTCGGCCACCGCCTCGGCGAGCGACATCCCGGGTACGAACACCGTGCTCAGCCACGGAGTCGGGTCGTCCACGCCCGCGGCGAGCACCTGGGCCGTGAACCTCCCGTCCACGGCCCGCGCGGCGGCGACCTCACGGGCGAACCGGCGCCTGAACTCCGGATCCCGCGCCAGCTCCGGGTGCACCACCTTGACGGCCACGCTGCGGCCGCCGGGCGTCCGGGCCAGATAGACCCGGCCCATGCCTCCGCTGCCGAGCCGTGCGACGAGGTGGTAGGGCCCGACCCGTACGGGGTCACCCGGTATCAATGCGTCCACTTGACCCCCCGCATCGCGCCTGGTCCGGCCGAATTCTAGTAGCTGGAACCATGGTCATGCAGGCGTTTGCGGGTCGCCGCCCGGGCGCGGGTCCTCCCCGCCGCCCGGGTCGACGCAGCGGCTCAGCGGCTGGTCAGGTACCCGCCCATGGTGGTGAAGTAGTCGGTGGCGGGCATTTCTTCGCCGTCCTCGGTGCGCACCCGGGTGATGGCGAGGCCGTGGTTGCGTCCGGTACGGGCATCGGATCCGGCCACGATGACGACGCCTTCGCCCTCGCGGTAGAAGATGCGGCCGGGGGTGCCGCCGTAGCGGCCCTCGGAGACGACCGCGGCCAGAACCTCCAGCCGCTTGCCGCGGTGGAACGTGAACGCGGCCGGGTAGGGGGCGGACTGGGCGCGTACGAGGCGCGAGAGGTCCTCCGCCGGCCAGTTCCAGTCGATGCGGATGTCCTCGGCGGACCGCTTGTGGAAGAAGCTCGCCTGCGACCGGTCCTGGCGGGTGAACTCGGTCTCGCCCGCGGCGATCCGGCCCAGCGCGCCGACCGTGACCGGTGCGATCAGGTCGACGGTCTTGTGGAACAGGTCGGTGGCGGTGTCGGCCGGGCCGACCGGTACGGCGCGCTGGACGACGATGTCGCCCGCGTCGAGCTCGTCGTTCATCAGATGCGCGGTGACGCCGACTTCGGGCTCGTTGTTGATCAGCGCCCAGATCAGCGGCGAGAAGCCGGCGTACTTCGGCAGGAGCGAGTCGTGCACGTTGAGGGTGCCGTGGCGGGGCAGGTCGAAGATGCGCGGGGGAATCCAGGTGCGCCAGTTGTTCGCCACGATGATGTCCGGTTCCGCCTCCTTGAGGCGGGTGAACAGCTCTTCGTCGTCGGGCCGATTGCGGATGAGCACGGGAACACCGTGTTCGTCGGCGAGATCGGCGACCGAGTCGCTCCAGATCTTCTCGTAGGCATGCTCGCTCTTGGGGTGCGTCACGACCAGAACGACATCGTGTTCGGACTCCAGCAGAGCCTGCAGGGTGCGGTGTCCCCACGTCTGATAGCCGAACATGACGACCCGCATGGGGTTCCTCCTTGGAGCGGCGACAGATTTCAGAATGAGTAAAGCAAGCCTTACCTAAGTCCGCAACATCGCCTTTTTTGAAGGCAGTTCAGCTCGAAATCGACGATGACTCGATCTGATTTGCCCATCGACAGCTCCATGGCATCAGGTTAGCCTTCCCTAAGTTCCCCTCGGGCGCCGCTCCTTCGGCGTGCCCCGCCCCCGGTTCCCCCACGCACGGCAATCGGCTGCCCCCCGCACGATTGGGAGTGACATGTCACAGGATCTGTCCGATGATGCGCCACTGATCCACGACCTCATCGGCATCGGCTTCGGCCCCTCGAACGTGGCCATGGCGATCGCGCTCAGCGAGCACAACGCCGGAGTCGGACCGCAGGAGGCGGTCACCGCCCACTTCTTCGAGCAGCAGCCACGCTTCGGCTGGCACCGCGGCATGCTCATCGACGACGCCACGATGCAGGTGTCCTTCCTCAAGGACCTGGTGACACTGCGCAATCCGGCCAGCGAGTACAGCTTCCTCTGCTACCTCCAGAGCCGCGGCCGCCTGATCGACTTCGTCAACCACAAGAGCCTCTTCCCGCTCCGCGTGGAGTTCCACGACTACTTCGAGTGGGCCGCGGCCAAGGTCGACGACATGGTGTCCTACGGGTCCGAGGTCGTCGCCGTACGTCCCGTCCTGCGCGACGGAGCCATCGAGTACCTGGACGTCACCGCCCGCTCCGGCTCGGAGCTCGTCGTCCACCGGGCGCGCAATCTGGTGATCGGCACCGGCCTGCGCCCGCAGATGCCGGACGGCGTGGACCGCACCGAGCGGGTCTGGCACACCTCGGAACTCCTGACGCGCGTGGCGGCGCTGGGGAACGCGGACCCGTCCCGCTTCGTCGTCGTCGGCGCGGGCCAGAGCGCCGCCGAGAACGTGGCCTTCCTGCACCGCACCTTCCCCGGGGCCGAGGTCTGCGCCGTCTTCTCCCGCTACGGCTACAGCCCCGCCGACGACAGCGGGTTCGCCAACCGCATCTTCGACCCCTCGGCGGTCGACGAGTACTTCACCGCCCCCGAATCGGTCAAGCGCAAGCTGATCGAGTACCACGCCAACACCAACTACTCGGTGGTGGACATCGATCTGATCGACGACCTCTACCGGCAGGAGTACCAGGAGAAGGTCCTCGGCACCGAGCGGCTGCGCTTCCTGAAGGTCTCGCGGCTCGCGGACGTCTGCGAAGGCCCCGACAGCGTGCGCGTCACCGTCGAGTCGCTGGTCACGGGGGAGAAGGAGGTCCTGGAGGCCGACGTACTGGTCTACGCGACGGGCTACCGCTCGGCGGACGGCCTCGGCCTGCTCGGGGACGTCGAGAAGTTGTGCCGGCGCGACGACCTCGGCCGCGTCCGCGTGGCCCGCGACTACCGTGTCGAGAGCGAACCCGAACTGCGCTGCGGCGTCTACCTCCAGGGAGGAACCGAGCACACGCACGGCATCACGTCCTCCCTCCTGTCGAACACCGCCGTCAGGGTCGGCGAGATCCTCCGGTCCATCGTCGCCCACGGCCGCGTACCGGTACCGGCCTCCCACACGGCGCCCACCCCCTGAGGAACAGCACCCATGCTCTGCACCAGGCTGACGAACGCCACCTTCCTCACCATGGACCCCGGCCACCCCGTCGCCCACGACCTGGGCATCTGGCGCGGCCGGATCGTCGGCCTGGACGAGGCGGTCACCGCACTGCCCGCCCGCGAGGTCGTCGACCTGCAGGGCGCCACCGTGCTGCCGGGCTTCATCGACTCCCACGTGCACCTGGCCTGGACCGGCCTCAAGGCGGCCACCCCGAGCGTGGCGCCCTGCACACGCGTGGAGGACGTACTCGCCGTCGTCGCCGAGGCCGTCACCCGCAAGCCGCGGGGAGCATGGGTGGACATCGGCGGCTACGACCAGCGCGCCCTCGGCCGCCACCTCACCGCCGCCGAGCTGGACAAGGTCAGCGACGGCCGCAAGGTGTTCATGCTGCACGACTCCGGACACGGCTGCGTCGTCAACGGAGCCGTCCTGGAGCTGCTCCCCGGCGAACTCGCCCACGGTGAGGGCTTCCTCGCCGAAAGCGCCATGACCACCGCCCGCCGGCTGCGCCTGCCGTACTCGCAGGAGGAGATCGCCGACGCCATCGAACGCGCCGGCCGCGCCTGCCTCGCCGAAGGCGTCACCGCCTGCGCCGAGGCGGGCATCGGCGGCGGACTGCTCGGCCACAGCCCGGTCGAACTCGGCGCCTACCAGCTCCTGCGCGACCAGGGCCGGCTCCCGCTGCGGGTCCAGCTCATGGCGGCCGCCGACACCCTGCGGCCCGTGGCCGCGCACGCGTCCGACGGGATCCCCCGCGCCCTCGACCTCGGCCTGCGCACCGGGTTCGGCGACGACTGGCTCTCCCTCGGCGCGCTCAAGGTCTACACCGACGGCGGCATGATGGCCCGTACCGCCGCACTCACCCGCCCTTACGAAGGGAGCGACCGAGCAGGCGAGTTCCAGGACACCCCCGAGCGGATCGCCGGCATCATCGTCGACGGCCACCTCGCCGGCTGGCAGCTCGCCGTCCACGCCATCGGGGACCGAGCCGCCGACCTGGCCCTCGACGCACTGGAGCGGGCCCAGCGGGAAAGACCGCGCCCGACGGCCCGGCACCGGATCGAACACGCCGGCCTGATCCGGCCCGACCAGCTCGCGCGCTTCGCCCGACTCGGGGTGAGCGCGGTGGTCCAGCCGAACTTCCTGCGCTCCTTCGGCGACGACTACGCGGCCGTCATGGGCCCGGACCGGGCCCCTTGGCTATACCGGGGCCGGGGCTTCCTGGACCACGGCGTCACCCTGGTGGGCAGCTCCGACCGGCCCGTCACCGACGGATCACCGCTACGGGCCGTCCAGTTCATGGTCGAACGGGCCTCCGCGTCCGGCGCCCTGATCGGCCCCGACGAGGGCATCACCGTGGAGGAGGCCCTGTACGCCTACACCGTCGCCGGTGCCTACGCCTGCCACTGGGACGGCAGTGCGGGCGCCCTGGCCCCGGGCCGCCGCGCGGACCTGGCCGTGCTGGGCGACGACCCGCGCCGGGTCGAACCCTCGCGGATCGGAGCGATCGAGGTCGTCGCCACGTACGTCGACGGCAGGGCTTAGGGGAGGGGGCCGGGCGATCGAGGTCGGGGGCGAGGGTGGTCGGGCCAGGGCAGTCCGGCCCGACCACCCGGACCGGTCAGCGCCGCCCGCGCAGGCGGTTCAGGAGCCGCCCGGCCTGGGTGCGCCTGCGCGGGTCGGCGGCGGCCCGCCGGACCGACGCGACGGCCCGCTGCCCCTGGGGGCTGCGCGCGAACTGCTTGATACGGGTCAACAACGTCGACATGGCGCCTCCTTGGTGTCCTCACCGGCTCGTGTACCCCGAGGCGCGCCAGGCATGTACACGCAGCTGCCGGCCCTGGACCGGGCGACGTCAGGCGGGTTGCGGGGTGAGTCTCTTGTGGCCCTTGCGGTCGTAGTAGGCGGTCATGGCGAAACCGAAGACCAGGGCCAGCACGGTGCCGACCGCGATCATGATCCAGGAGCGGGTGAGCCCTGCGTCGCCGCGGGCGTCGAAGTAGAGGATCGCGCGCACGCCATCGCTGAGCTGACGCATCGGTTCGAAGTGGGAGAGGAAGCGGTAGAAGCCGGGGACCGCCTGCAGCGGGACCGTCGCACCCGACGACGGCAGACCCAGCACGATGAACACGAACATCGACACGAGCTGGCCGATCCCGCCGAACGCGGCGTTGATGGCCTGTACGCCCAGGCCGACGGCGAGGGCGGCGCAGTAGGAATACACCCACAGGAGGGGCAGGTGGGTCGCGTCCATCCCCAGAACGGCGACGCAGGCCAGCATCACCAGGGAAGTGCTGAGGAGAGTGATGCCCGCGGTCATCACCATCTTCAGGAGCAGTGTCTGCGTACGGTTGATCGGCACCGTCGGGCGGCGGGTGTGCCAGGGGCCGATCTCGTTGTCGGCGTATCCGAGGGCGGTGTCGACACCGTTGCTGATGACGTTACCGCCCATGAATCCGGCCAGGACCAGCAGCAGGGTGTAGTAGAAGGCCGTCAGACCGAGACCGCTGTGCGTGCCGATCGGGTGGCCGACCTGCGTGACGACCTCGACGGGGTCGGCGAGCAGCAGTTTCGCGGTGGGGCTCGCCTGGGCGCCGGCGGCCGCCGTGAGCTGCTCGCCCACGGCCCGGGACGCGCGGTGGGCGGCCTGCGTCGTGATCTGGCTGGCCAGCGAGGACCCGAGGCTCCCCTTGCCGGGGTTGGTGAGCACGGTGATGGTCGGGAGCTTCGTGGCCGCGGAGGTGGGGAGCGCGGTGACGGAGTCCGTGAAGCCGGCCGGGACCACCAGCGCGCCGTAGATCTGGCCTGAGTCGAGCTGGTCCTGCGCCTGGACGAGGGTCAGTTCGCGCCAGTCCGCCTTGCCTCCCGCGGGGTCGGCGGCGATGGCGGCGGTGATCTGCGTACCCAGGTTCTGCTGCTGGCCCTGCGGCGGCTCGCCCTTGTCGTCGTTGACCAGGGCGATGGGCAGGTCGTGCAGGTCGGCGTTGGGGTTGACGATGCCGCCCATGTAGAGGAGGGACAGCAGCAGGGCGAGCAGCCCCGTGAGGATCGTGGGGACCAACCACAGCTGGGGGCGGCGCACCAGGGCCATGGCGGTGACTTCGGGGGCGACGGTGGGGGACATCGGTCTCCGTAGCTTCCCGGCGGGCCGGGATCGAAGGACGGTGGAAGCGGCCGGGCCGCACGGGATCCCCAGGATGGTCCCCGCACCCCGGCGGGCCGCCGCACCCCTCGCACGCGGGCCGCGAACCCGCGTACGGGACCACCGGAACAGCCCACGGCCGAAGGCCGTAAATCATTTCGCGACTGCTCGCCACTGCTCGCCACTGCTGGGCACGGTCGTGCAGGACCGCCCACTGCGGGGAGCCCTGAGGTCCGTGCACGGCCGTCCCGGCAGTTCCTGCACCGGGGGTGGGATTCGTCCATGGCCTGCAACAAGGACAACCCCTGCCCCGCGGCCGAAGGTTCGACAACCCCGACCCGATCGTCCCCGGTCAAGAGCTCACCCTTTCCATGGGCCACAGCCCGGCACCGCCGCTCCTGCGCCTTCGCCTGCGTAGGGCGGTCAGACGGCGGACACCGCCCAGCAGGTGCAGGACGCCGACGAAGCCCTGGCCCGGCCGCCGCACCTCCATACCCACCGGCAGTGCTGCCGCCACCGAGCAGGCCCTGCGGTCAGTCCAGCACCCCACCGGCTCCGACCTCCTCGACGCCACCCCGCGCACCCTGGCCCTCAACCTCGCCGCAGCCGGTCGCGAACTACCCGTGGTCACCGCCGTGGTGCTCCCCGATCGCCAGATCGACGGGGCAGAGGCGCCGTGCTCGCGCGACCGGCAGGCGCTCACCCCGCAGCCCGCGCCGACCGATCCGATCCGGCCGCACGGGGATCACCGTCGTCCAGGATGGCGTTGGCGTACCGCGCGCGTGACGGTTCCGAGCCCGGCCGCCAGGGATGCTCGCCCTGCACCTACTCCAGTCCGCCCTGGTGCACGTCAACACCCTGCTGTTGCAGCAGGTCCTCGCCGAACCGGCCTGGGCGAAGAAGCCGTCCGACGAGGACCGGCGAGGCTGACTGCGCTGTTCTGGTCGCACATCAACCCGTACGGCATCTTCCGCCTCGACATGGACAAGCGGCTCGACCTGCTGCCTGCCCTGGTGCTCGGGCCGCGCCGCGCGCCGGATGACGGCGTTCACGCAGCAGGCTCGGCATCCGGCCGCAGAACCGGAGCAACACCGCCGCCCGCGTCGTGACCACCCGCACCCTTCCATGGACGTAATCCAGGCGGGAACATCTGGTGACGGTGGACGGGGGTGGCAGACCGTGGGGCGTAGACGGGGTGCGTGGGTCGGGTCGGTGGTAACGGGAGGGGCCGCATTGGTGGCGGCTGTGCTGGGGCCGGTGACCAACTACGCCAGTGACGCGGTGCCTGGCTGGGCGGCGCAGGCGTGGGTGATCTGGCCGGTGTTCGCCGTGCTGGTGGTGGTCAGCATCGTGCTGTTGCTGTGGGGCCGGCATCTGGATGCCGCACCAAGGCCCCCGGCGCGGCTGGCACCGGTGAGCCGACTGGCCCGAGGCCAGCAGGCTTCGTTACGCCCCCCGCATGTTCAGCGCGTGCGGGGGCGTGAGGGAGAACTCGGCGTGCTGGCAGGCATGCTTCGGCGGCCACAAGGGCGGTTCGCGGTGCTGTGCGCGGTCGGCGGGATGGGCAAGACAACGGTGGCCGCGCAACTGGCCACCCAGGCCGAGGCGGCGGGCTGGCGAGTGTTTTGGGTGCGCTGGCGCGACGGTGCCGAGCTGGCGCAGCAGATGGTGGAGACGGCGCTGGCCTGCGGTCTGCCAGAGGCAGAGCTGGAGGCCGCGCGAGCGGGGCAGGCGAACCTGCCGGATGTGGTCTGGCGACAGTTGGGCCGGGTGCGCCGTTGGCTGCTGGTGGTGGACAACGCCGACGAGCCGCACGAGATCGGCCCGGCAGGGGAGCCGGTGGCCGACTATCGCGGCTGGATCCGTCCTCACGGCCGAGGCCTGCTGGTGGTGACCAGCCGGGATGGCAGCGAGCAGACCTGGGGTCCGTGCGCACAGCTGCTGCCACTGGAGCCGCTGCCGGTGCGACCTGCGGGGCAGGTCCTGCTGGACGCCGCTCCCGTGGCCGGCACCGCCGAGCAGGCCCGCGAGCTGGCGGCGCGACTGGGCGGGCTGCCACTGGCGTTGCACGCGGCCGGCACCTATCTGGCCGGACCCACCAGCCGCTACCGCACCTTTGCCGCCTACCGCCAGGCCCTGGAACATGAACTGCGGTTCTTGTTGGGAGCGGCGCACCCGAATGCCTCCCATCCGCAGGTCGCCCGCGCCGTGGTGCGGCACACCTGGGAGGTGTCCTTGGACCAGCTCGCCGGGGAGGGCAACGCTTTGGCCCGCCCCTTGTTGCGACTGCTGGCCCTGCTGGCTCAAGCCCCCGTCCCACTGTCCCTGATCACCCCGGACCTGCTATCCGTCGTCACCGGACACGACGTCACCGCGGTGGCCCTGGAGGCCGCGTTCGCTGGCCTGCACCGCTTCGGTCTCCTGGGCCTGCCCCACTCTCCCGGCAGCACCGGCCCGGCGTCGGGCAGCAGTGAGGGGGCGCAGGTGGTACTGCATCCCCTGATCCGAGAGATCAACGCTGTCGCCCTCACGGCCGAGACCTCCGATCTCGCCGTGTGGCACCGGGCTCTTGCCGAGCGGCTGACCACGGCTGTACACGAGGCCGACCAGCGCGGGCGCGCCGGTTGGCCTGCAGCCGTGCTCCTCGCCCCCCACCTGCCGCTGCTGCTCGACTACGCGGACCCGCGCACCGCCACACACCACCGCACCACTCTCAACACCCTGGCGCAGGTGCTGCAGAAGGCTGGCGCTTTCGGTGCGGCGCGCCTGCTGCATGAACGGCTCCTCGACGTCGAGACCCGCATGCTGGGCCCCGAGCACCCCGATACCTTGACCAGCCGCAACAACCTGGGCAATGCCTTGTTCGGAATGGGAGAGCCGGCCGAGGCAATACGCCTGCTCCGGCAGACCCTGGAGGACCGCACCCGCATCCTGGGCCCCGTGCACCCCGATACCTTGACCAGCCGCAATGACCTCGCATGCGCTTTGGACGGGACGGGTGAGCATGCCGAGGCGGTGGGTCTGCTGCGGCAGACCCTCAACGACCGTACCCGTGTCCTGGGCCCCGAGCATCCGCATGCCCTGGCCAGCCGGGACAGCCTCGGTCTCGCGCTGGATGGGATGGGCGAGCACGCACAAGCAGTGCGCATGCACCGGAGCACCCTTGACGACCGCATCCGTGTCCTGGGCCCCGAGCACCACCTCACCCTGCTCAGCCGCCACAACCTCGCCAGCGCCCTGACCAGGGCGGGTGAGCAGACGGAAGCGATACGGCTGCTGCGGCAGGCGCTCAACGACCACGCCCGCGTTCTGGGCGACGAGCATCCGCACACGCTGGCCAGCCGGGACAGCCTCGGTCTCGCGCTGGACGGGATGGGCGAGCACGCACAAGCAGTGCGCATGCACCGGAGCACCCTTGACGACCGCACCCGCATCCTGAGCCCCGAGCACCCGGATACCCTTGCCAGTCGCCACAACCTCGCTCTCGCTTTGACCAGTGCAGGTGAGCAGGCCGAGGCGATAGACCTGCTGCGCCGAACCCTCGATGACCGCGTCCGCATCCTGAGCCCCGAGCACCCGCATACCTTGAGCACCCGTAACGCGCTGGAGACAGCGCTAGCCATGTCCACCCAACGGCCACAGAGCCGGTGGTGGCACTGGCTGCGGCGCAGGAACGTCGCAGCCGGGGGCGGTTGAGAAGGCCCTGTATCCCCGAGCCGCCGCCAAGCGACAAGTAGCACTCTGTACTGGCTACTGCCGCACTTCGACGGCCGACCAGAACCCCGATCATCAGATCGACGCGCTTCTCCGCAACGGCGTCGACCGCGACAACATCCATGTCGACGTCGCCAGCGGCGCGAAGGCGTCCAGGCCGAAGCTCGATCTCGTCATGCAGCTGATGCGTGCTCAGGCCAGCCGCGGCGGCCCAGGTAAGCCAGGAGGACCGGGTGCGGGTGGTCGCGGAGCTGACCCGGGACGATGAGGTCGCCAAGAAGGTCACCACCGATCTGCTGCGGCGCCCGCAGGTCGCGAGGGAGGCCATGAGGCGAGGAAACGATCAGGCGGCCCTGCCGCTGCATCGGTAGTCTCCGCGGGTGTCGTTGACTCAGTACGTCTACTTTGCGATCTCCAGCGTGGGCACCACTGCCGACGAGATCACCCAGCTGCTTGGCGTGGAACCGGACGAGGTCACGGTGCGGGGGAGTCTGACAACCTCACCTCACATCATCCCGTTCTGTCACTGCTGGAAGGTTTTCTGCCGCGAGCCCGGCCTGCGGGTCGATGAGCAGCTCGACCTGGTCATCGGCAGGCTCCGGCCACAGATGGAGGCGATCACCAATCTGACGACCCGTCTCGCGACCGAGGAGGGCCCCGGGGGCGCGATTCTGCAGGTCGAGCGCTACTTCAACTGGCATGACGAGCAGTCCTCCGGCTCGCCGGATGACACGAACCTCTTCGGCTGGCACCTGGACCGCGCGGTGGTGGACTTCCTCGCCGCAACCGGCGCAGAACTGAATGTCGGCGAATACGACGTGACGCCCGGCGACGACTGACACCGCCCGCTCCAAAGCGGGGCTGCTACAGACCTGAAGTGGGGCCACTCCGGGCCGGAACACAAGGGCCCGTCGCGTCAAGCCGTGGCCGGTTCAGACCGGAAGGGGGAGCCATACCGTTCTCATGAACAAAGCCAGGTTGAAAAACAACCACGGAGCTCGCCCGGCAGCTCTGCGACGCCCGGGAGAAGACTGTCCAGCAGATTGCCGACATGTTCAACGTGCCCCTTTCCACGGTGTACGGACACCTCGACAGGACCAGGACGGTCGCCCGCCAGCCGAAGAGAACCACCGCGGCAAAGTCTTGAAAGCTACCGGTGGGTTACTTGCTCCGTGGTGTCCGAGCCGGGACTACAGGGCCGTGAAGGCTGACGCCGACACCCTCGGCAAGAGCGCCGGCCATGCTCCGGACGCCTGCTGCGGCACACCCGACGAGCAGGCCGTCGACACGACAGACCCCGGTCAAGGCTGCCGAAGGGTGTGTCTGCGGCAGTTGACCAGGGCGTCCGCGCTGCTGGCTGAGTGCATCGTCACAGGATGCATGGCGCATCTGACCGAGAGAGGTGATTCGTTCACCTCGCGCATCCCAACGGTGGGCTGCGGCCGTTGCGCAGACCCGGCGCATCGGGGCAGTGAGCCCACCGGACAGCCGCAAGCGTCCGGTCAGTCGATGACGGCTGTGGCTTCGACCTCGACCAGGTGCTCGGGTACGTCCAGGGCTGCTACGCCCAGCAGAGTGGCCGGCGGGACCGGGACGACGCCCAGCGTGGAGGCTGCCCGGGTGATCCCCTCCATCAGCAGGGGCATCTTGTCGGGAGTCCAGGCGACGACGTGGACGGTCAGTTTCGCCACATCGTCGAAGGAGCCACCTGCCGCGGCCAGGGCGGTACCGATGTTGAGGTAGCACCGCTCGACCTGGGCCGCGAGGTCGCCTTCGCCGACCGTGACGCCGTCGGCGTCCCAGGCGACCTGTCCTGCGATGAAGACGAGTTTCGATCCGGTCGCGATCGACATCTGCCGGTAGGCATCGATCTCGGGCAGTCCGGTGGGGTTCACCAGGGTGATGGCCATGCTGTCCGTCTCCTTGTCGCGGGAGCCCGCCCTGCGGGCTCGTTGCCGGCGGGACCAAGGCGCCTTTGGTCTCTTGTGGTTACTCAGGAACCGTAGGAGAGTGACCGCTGACATGGAAGAACGCACTTTTCGGTGACAGGGGAACCTCAAGGTGACCAAGCAGTTCACGGGTTCGCCCGACGATGCGGACCTGCGGCGCGCGGACTCCCTGGCGCGGGAGATCTTCTCGGACGTCGCCAACAAATGGGCGCTCCTGATCATCGAGGCCCTGGGGGAGCGGACGCTGCGCTTCAGCGAGCTGCGCGACGAGATCGAGGGCATCAGCCACAAGATGCTCACCCAGAACCTGCGCATGCTGGAACGCAACGGTCTGGTCGGTCGGACGGTGTACCCGGTGGTCCCGCCGCGGGTGGAGTACACCCTGACCGAGCCGGGCCAGGCCCTGCGGGTGACGATCGACGCACTGTGCGACTGGACCCACCGCTACCTCGGCCACATCGAGGCCTCCCGCCACCGCTTCGGCACCTGACGGGCGGAGCACCCGCGCCCGAAGCCGTCCGCCGCGATTCCACGGCGGTGCCTGACAGGGTCGGCTCGTTGTCGCAGAGGACCCGCGTGGGCCTGCACACGCCCGTGCTCACCGGGATGCGGCGGCCGTGGTCTGCCGGGCGGCGTGGATCAGAAGGGTCTCTGTACCCATTGGATCGTCCTTCGGCGGTCACCGCAGCCCCCCCACGCTTCACCGTTCAGGGAGCTCGCAGCGCCGCGCATCACATCTGCCCCGGTGGCAGGTGGTGGCGTCCGAGGGACAGGACCGGGATGCTGCTTCCGTTGAAGTGCCACAGCGCACTCGTGTACCAGAGGAGCACCACCACGACCACCAGAGCGCCCCCGGCCAGTGGCAGAGCCCAGCCCGGCAAGCGCCGGCTCTGCACCAGCAGGAGCTTGGCGGCGAACGCCCCGTAGAAGAAGCAACCCGCGATCGAGTGCACCGCCGCACGGGAGCCGGTCAGCTGCACGCCGTACGCTCGCACGCAGTGCACCGTGATCGGGACAGTGAGGGCGAACAGAACCACCCCGACGATCCGGTGGGTGATCGGTACCGAGCCCGGAACCCGGCGCACCCCGGGCAGCCGACCGTACATCCACACTGCCAGCAGCAGCTGGAGAGCTGCCAACCCCAGGACGCCGGTTGCGAGCTGTGCCTTGAGGCGCATGGCATCGGCGTCCGACCGGCCGAACAGTGTCGCCGTGTAGTCCGGCGTGTTCGTCCGGCCGAGCAGGAAGACGGCGACGAAGACCGCGGCGGCAGCCGCGAACGCCAGTGCGAGAGCGAGCCCGGCTTCCGGGCGGCGCAGGGCGGACCGGGGGTGCGACATCGTGCTCCTCGTCTCGGAACGCCGAGGGTTGGCGGTCTGCCATCCCTTGTACCGGCCCGGTGCGGCAGATGGCAGCCGACGCGGCCGTAGCGACCTCGGCTGCTGGTGCGGCCGGCGGACGCGGCACGGGAGGTCGGAGGGCAGGGTTCCTTGGCCGGTGTTCTGTCCGGCCCCGACGTGGCGGCCGTCACGCCCGCACGTCCGTACGGTTGTGCGCAAGTGGTTCGAGGAAGCGGCCAACGTGTCTGTTACAGAGCTCGGTACCCATTCGGCGCAGAGCATGAGGCAGGCGTGAATGAGCTTCTTATCTGGCCGAAACCCATGCGTTCCAGCACCGGTGGGGCCACCCCCCGCATCTCGCCCCGTCTGCGTCAACTGGGGCTTGACGTCTGCAACTTGCAAGGGAGAGTTACGGACATGTCCGCATTGGGCAACGCGCGTTGTGAGTTGTGGCGGTTGATGGCGGGTGCGGGCCAGAGTGTGGCTCCTCGGCAGAACGCCGGGAACCGCACGGAGCCCGCCCGGCTCGCACAAGGCCGGGCCGGCTGTCTGTTGAAGGAGCCATCTGCATGTCTGCTTCTCTCGCCACCCGCCGCACCGTCACCTTGATCGTGGCCGCCGGCGCACTGATCGGGGCGGCCGCTCTGCCGGCCGTCGCCCACGGGTCCGACCTGCGGGCCCCCCGGGGCCCGCACTCCTCGATCGTCATCGGCGACGTCCAGCACGACAGTCGCGGACGCGACAACCGCGCCCTGAACCGCGAATGGGTCGAGGTGAAGAACACCGGCCGCCAGGCCGTCAACCTGCGCGGCTTCACCCTCACCGACCGGCAGGGCAACCGCTACCGCTTCGCCGGGTTGCGTCTCGACGGGCGCTCCAGCGTCAAGGTCCACACCGGCCAGGGCCGCGACACCCGCCGCGACGTGTACCAGGACCGCCGTCACCAGATCTGGGACGAGCGTGACACTGCCACCCTGCGCGACGACCGCGGCCGTGTCATCGACACCGAGACCTGGGGCCGTCGCGGCTCCCGCTGATCCGGCCCGGCAGTCACACCATCGGGGTCCGTGAACTGCCGGCCCCCAGTAGCAACGGCGTGCCGCGGCCAGCCGCCGCGGCACGCAACACCCCCGGCGCATGGAGGGTCTTCGTGGAGTTCTTGCAGTATGCCCCGTCCGATGTCGCGGTCCCTCAGCTGGACCTCGACCCCTATCGCTTCCCCGGCGCTGACACAGACGCGCCCGCGGCCTACGACGCCCGGCCGCAGAACCCGGGTGATACGGGCTGGCAACCGCCTCCCCTCGGCGAATGGCATCCGGTACGCGGGCCGGCATCCGACCCACGCCTCACCCGGCCCCTGACGCCCGTGGATCGGCGCAGGCTGGACCTGCAAGCAGCGCTGACCACCGTGGGCATTCCACCACTCCCCGGGGATCTGGAATCCATCAACATCCTCTCGTCGCTCGACGACACGACCCACGCCACCCTCGTGCGGTGGATCACCACCAGCCGCTAGGTGTGTTGTCCGGAGAGGTTGGTGCCGCGGCCGGCGGGTGTGTGGCCTTGTGGAGTGACCCCTACGGTCCGGCAGGCGGGGCACCGGAACACGTCCGTGTCGACCGGGGCCAGGACTTCCTGAGCCCGCTCGGAGCCCTGGCCAACCGCAACCGGGTGGTCGGCCGTGACGGTGCGCGCGGGACCGCTCCTCCTGCCGGCCTCGTCGCAAGGGCGGGCAGGGTGCGGTCCGGGACGGCCTCCGGGATAGTCTTCCGGCATGGGTTCGGTTGAAGGGGCGGCCGAGGGCATCGGCGCGGATCTTGACGGGCAGGAGTGGGGCGCCACCCGCTGCTGGGTGGAGAAGGGGCTGTCCGACGCGGAGCGCATCGAGAAGGTGGTGCGGCTGCGCGGCGGCTGGACCTCGCACATGCGCCGCCTGGACCTCCGCCGGCCGAGCGGCCGACGCTCACTCGTCCTGAGGTCGTTCGTCAAGCCCTTCTACGTTCGGCACGCGGAGGGCCTGCTGACCCGTGAGGCGGCCGTTCTGCGCCTCCTCGACGGCACGGGCGTGCCCGCGCCCGCACTCGTGGCGGTGGACGCGACCGCGCAGTACTGCGACCACCCCTCCCTGCTGATGTCCCTGCTGCCGGGGACCGTGCGCCTCGGCGATCCGGGTGCCGACGACCGCGCCGAACTGCTGGCCCGCCAACTGGTGCGAATCCATCAACTACCGGTGCCCGGACGGCAACGCCCTCGTACCTACCAGCCGTGGACCTCTCCCGAACGAGTGACTCCGCCCGCGGACACCGAGCGGCCCGAGCTCTGGCAGCGTGCTGTGGACGTGATCCGCCGGGAGCCGCCTGCCCATCAGGGATGCTTCCTGCACCGGGACTTCCATCCCGGCAACGTCCTCTTCACCGGTACCGATGACGAGGTCCGGATCAGTGGTGTCGTCGACTGGGTGGAGACCTCCTGGGGGCCGGCCGACCTGGACGTTGCCCACTGCTCCACGGCCCTCGCCCTGCTGCACGGGGTTTCCGCCGGCATGCGCTTCGCCGACCGGTACGTCGCTGCGGGAGGAGCCCTCGCCGAGGACCGCGGCGCGCATCTCCACTGGCGGTTGCTGGACGCGTTGGCCTTCGCCCCGGACGCGGAGAAGGTCGCTGTCCCCTGGCGCGAACTGGGCCGCGTCGATCTGACAGCCGGGGTCCTGACACAGAGACTGGAGGAATACATTGACGCCGTTTTCGGCCGCTATGCCTGAACGGCACGCACTCACCTCGGACGACGACGACACCGACTTCTGGGGCTTCGCCCACGAGGCCGAGGGGTTGTTCACGCCGCTGCCGGAGGAAGAGGGCGCGCGCCGAGTGCGCCTGTCGGGCTGTCTGCCGCAGGGCGGGTTGCTGAAGAGCCTCGACCACATCGGCAGTCGTCGTGCCACGGCGGGGAGCGCCTGGTGGGACCTCCTCGACTCCGACGGCGCCGCGATGGGCTCCTACTTCGTCAACGAGGTCACGGTCACCGACGCCCGGCCCTCCGCCCACGGAGCCGGTCGCGTCGACCTCGCGCTGACGTTGTGGTGCGAGAACGCCATGCCCGGCGCGGACCGGGTGTGGGACCTGATCCGCGCGGGGCGCCTGGACCGTACCGGCATGTGGCACGAGCTCGCTCCACAGGACAGGCAGGCGTGGCTGTCGGTGGCGCTGTGGTCCCGGGAGTACCGCCGCCGGGGGAAGACCGATGCTCCTGCGGGCCGGGTGTTCACCGTGGACGGCCGGCACATCGTCGACATCGGCAGCTTCTACTGCGCGATCGGTGAGGCCGTGGGCGGGCCCGGCGGATACTTCGGCTGGAACCTCGACGCTCTGGACGACTGTCTGAGCGGCGGCTGGGGTGCCGCCGCTCCGTTCACCCTGCGCTGGGACCACTCGGCCGAGGCCAGAGCCCGGCTGGCCGAGCGCGTGCCCACCGGTGGGGGCGAGGGATCGCTGTTCGACCTGCTCCTGGAGATCTTCGAAGCTCGGCGCGTGGACGTCGTCCTGCGGTGACGGCCGGCCGCCTTCACGGCCGCACCGCGGTGCCCCGGCCGGGCGGGATCAGCCGGTGCAGGTGATCGAGAAGGGGACCGGGTTGGAGGTGGCCCGGCCGGGGCTCTGGAGTTCCACGGCCATTCCGGTGGTCAGGGTGCCGGTCTTCGCGTACGTGGTCAGGCGCACGGTGTCGTGTCCCGTGGGGTTGGCCTCGTCCCCGATCGACATGGTGCGCCAGTGCGGATCCACCACCGAACCGTCACCGGACACCCAGCGGTAGGAGATGAGGGTCGGCTCGGACGCGGTGAACGTCGCGGTGAACGCCGGGGCCTTGCTTTCGGGGGTGGGGCAGCTGCCGACGTACTTGGTGTTCGCGCCCGCCACCGACATCCGTACGCCCGAGGCGAGGGCGGTTTCCTTGTTGCTCTCGGAGAGGGCGTAGGCCAGCCCGGCGGCGATCAGTACGCAGGCGGCCGCGCCGGCCGCGACGAAGACCGCCGTACGGCGCTTGCGGGGCGGGGCGGCGGCAGCGGCGGCGGCAGTGGTGCCAACCGCGGTGGGCGTGGCCTCGGACGACCGGGGTGCCTCGGGAGACGGGAGCATTTCCGAAGACCGGGGGATCCCGGTTGCCGCGGTCGCCGGTTCCACCGCGGGGACCGGGGCCGCCGCCGCGGCCGGTTCCGCGGGGGCCGGCAGGACGCGGGCGCCGGTCGTGGTGGCGTCCGGTGCGGCGGCGATGTCCCGCAGGGCTTCGGCGGCTTCGGCGGCGGGGGTCCGCTCGCCGGGCTCCTTGCGCAGCAGCCCGGCGATGACCGGGGTGAGCGGGCCGGCCCGGGTCGCCGCCGGAGGCTCCTCGTCCACGACGGCCCGCAGGGTGCTCAGGGCGGTGTCCTGCCGGAACGGGGAGATCCCCTCCACGGCCGCGTACAGCATCACGCCGAGGGACCACAGGTCGGACTCGGGGCCCGAGGGGCGGCCCAGCGCCCGCTCCGGCGGCAGGTACTCGGGGGAGCCGACCAGCTCGCCCGTCATCGTCAGGGCCGTGCTGCCCTCGACCATCGCGATACCGAAGTCGCTGAGCACCACCCGGCCGTCCTGCGCGAGCAGCACGTTCGCGGGCTTCACGTCCCGGTGCTCCACCCCGACGGCATGCGCGGCCCGCAGCGCGCTCAGCACCTCCGCGCCGATGTGCGCGGCGCGCCGCGGGGTGAGCGGCCCCTCGGCCCGCAGCAGGTCGGCCAGCGACTGCCCGCGGATCATCTCCATCACGATCCAGGGCCGGTCGTCCTCCATGACCACGTCGTGGACCGTCACCACATTGCGGTCGGGTATGCGCGCCGCCGCCCAGGCTTCCCGCTCCAGCCGGCTGTACATCCGCGCGACGTCCCCGGCCCGCAGACCGGCCGGGGCCCGGACCTCCTTGACGGCGACCTCCCGGTGCAGGGTCTCGTCGAGGGCCCGCCACACGGTGCCCATGCCGCCTTCGCCGAGCCGGGACAGCAGCCGGTAGCGGCCCGCGATCAGCCGTTCCCCGCCCGCCGCAGCCGGCGCGGCCGCGGTGGTGGCGGTGTCCGTGTTCGTGTCCGTGGACGCGTCGGTGGCCGTACCGGGGCCGGTCAGCGCGCTGGTCATGGCACTGGTCAGCGCGGTGGTGCCCGCGAGTGCGGTCTCCGTCACGGTCTCGGTTTCCTCGTTGTGCATGGGGGCGGTTCTCCCTCGAATTGCCAGCCGACTCAAACATCACGTAGCGACCGGGGCACCGGTTCAGCGAGGCGCAAGAAATTCTCAGAAATAGTTGAACCGAACATGTTCTCGATGACGTGTGGTCGTACGAGGAGTCAGCGGCATCTTTTTCGAGGAGCATTGAGTGGCATCGGTCATCGTCGGGCGTACGGGTCCCTTCACCGGGCAGAGCGCGGTTCTGGGCAGCGAGTCCCTCAGCTTCGGGCGCAAGAGCGACAACGACGTCGTCATCGTCAGCGCCAGTGCCTCCCGGCTGCACGCCGAGATCCTCGCCGAGGACGCCGGGTTCGTCCTCTACGACCGGGACAGCCGCAACGGCACGTTCGTCAACGACCAGCGCGTCACCCGGCACGTGCTGCGCCCCAACGACTGCATCCGGATCGGCGACGAAACGTTCCTCTATGAGGCGCAGGACGCCATGGAAACGGTCATGGACCTCTCTCTCCTGGACGTCCCCAGGGTGAGCGCCGCAGACCCCGGCACGCTGCGCGTCACCATCACCGGCGGCGGACCGGTGGGCCTCGCCTTCGCGCTGGCGCTCGACGAGATGCTGCCCGGCCGGACCGTCATCACCCTCTATGACGGACGCTGGACCAGGAAGGGTTCCGCGATCGCCTGGAAGGACGAGACCCAGGGCAACTTCCGCCGCCAGCAGGTCGTGACCGTCCAGAGCCGGCAGTACCTCGCCCTGTCCGAGGAAGTCCGCTCCGCCCTGTTCGACGACAGCGGCGCCTACTCCGAGATGTGGCCGGTCGGCCCCGACTCGGTCGACGGGCATCCTCCCCGCAACATCCGGATCGCCCACATCGAGGACCGGCTGCTGGACCTGGCCAACCGGAGACCGGCGATCCGCCTCGTCCCCAAGCGTTTCGACGTGGAGGAGCAGCAGAACCGGCTCACCCAGGAACACGTCCTCGTCGTCTGCGAGGGCGGCCGCTCCCGCACCCGCGAGCACTACGCCGACCGCTTCGGCACGGCCGACTCCTCGATCTACTCCCTCGACGGCGAGCACCTCCAGGACATCGTGCTGGGGCTGCGCGTCAAGTCGAGGCTGCCGGACCCGATGAGCGTGCTGCTCACCGTGTCCCAGAACCGCTTCCTCCTCAACTCGCTGCGGGGCGAAGGCTTCCTGAACATGCGGCTCACCCGGGAGGAGGCCAAGAACGTCATCGGCATCGACCCGGTCCGCCACGTCTTCGAGGAGTGCATCGCCGCCCGCCCGTGCCTGATGAGCCGCCAGGAGGAGGACAACGAGTTCCGGTGCCCCACCCACGGCACCCTCTTCCTGCCCGCCCTGCTGCGCGGCTCCCCGCTCTGGAAGGAGATCCGGCAGGGCCTCGGCCTGTTCGGCGTGGCCGAGGAGGACCTGTCCGCGATCACCTCGTTCCGGCTGGACATGGTGCAGCGCCCGCGGTTCACGGCGCAGCTGCACCGACCGACCGCGAGCAGCCCCGGCACCTATGGGTTCCTGCTGGGCGACGCGGCCAACGCCATTCACTTCTGGCCCGGCCGCGGCCTCAACAGCGGTCTGGCATCCGCCACTTCACTGGCCCGGTCGCTCAGCCGCGCCTGGCAGGGCAAGCCGCTGCGGGACGCCGACTTCATCCGGCACGAGGCGGCGATGTCGATGCTCCAGTACCGGCACAAGAGCCGGGCCTGGAACGCGATGGTGACCACCGACGATCACGGCGTCACGCGCGCCATCAGGGACATCATCGCGCGCAGCGCGGAGGCCGGAAGCGGTGCCGGTGCCGCCTCCGGGGCTCGTGCCGGTGCACGGGCCGGTGCCGGTGACACGGACGGGAGCGACCTGGACGCGCTGCTGGACCGGATGGCCGGGATCCGGGACCGGCTGGCGTCCCGTCTCCCCGGCCTCCCCACGGACTCGGAACTCCGCTCCCACCTGTCCTCGATCGCCCCCGCCACCCTCCGCACGCTGCTGGAGAGCGGCGCCTGGGACACCCTGATCGTCGGCGGCGAGGAGGCCGACATCGACCTCTTCTACCAGTCGGACTCCCCGGTCTTCGTCCCCCGCCCGGCCGACCCCCGGAGCCTCGCACGGCCCTGAGTCCTGGCCCGCACGTGCCCGTCGGGGAGGAGGACCCGTGCCTCGGACCGGCTCCCCGGCTGCTGCGGATCAGGAGGGTTCCCGGTCCGGCGCCGGGGGCGGGGCCGGGCGCTTCCCCGCGGGCTCCGCGGGCTCCGCGAGCTCCGCGGGCTCTGCCGGCTCCGCAGGGGGCCGGTCCGCCGGCGGCCCTTCGTCTCCGGCGTTGGCGCGCAGGTGCCCGATGACCGTATTGGCCACGGCGACCAGCGGAACGGCGACCACGGCACCGCCGATGCCGGCGACCACTCCGCCCGTGGCGACGGCCAGGACCACGGCCAGGGGGTGGACCCGTACGGCCCTCCCGAGGATGAACGGCTGCAGCACGTGGCCCTCGATCTGCTGTACGACGAGCACCACCAGCAGGGTCATCAGCGCGGTGAACACACCCTGGGTGACCAGGGCGACGACCACGGCAAGGGCCCCGGACGCGACGGCGCCGACGAGGGGCACGAACGAGGCCAGGAAGATCACCACGGCGATCGGGACGGCGAGCGGGACCCCCAGGAAGTAGATGCCGAGGCCGATGAACAGGGCGTCGATGAAGGCGACGATCAGGGTCCCGCGCACGTACGCGGTCAGCGTGCGCCAGGCCGCCGGGCCCGCGTCGGCCACGTCCGGCCGGGCGGCGGCGGGCACCAGCTTGAGCGTCCACTGCCAGATGCGCCTGCCGTCGTACAGCAGGAAGAGCGTCGAGAACATCGCCAGCAGCATCCCGGTGAGGACCTCCACCAGGACGGTCACGCCCTGGAGACCGGTCGAGGTGATCTCGCTGGTACTGGTGCCGATGGCGTCGCTCAGGCTGCCGGCCACGTCGTTGATCTGCTCTTCGGTCACGTGGAAGGGGCTGTCCAGGAGCCATCGTTTCAGCTCGTCGATGCCTTCCTGGAGGCGCTCGGACAGGTTGTCGAGGTTGTCGAGCACCTGCCATACGACGAACCAGCCGACCAGTCCCAGGACGACGAACCCGAAGAGCGCCGTGAAGGCGGTGGAGAGCCCCCGGGAGAGCCCGACGCGGTGCAGCCGGGCGACCGTCGGCTCCAACAGGGCCGTGATCAGCAGCGCGGCGGCGAAGGCGAGGACGACGAGCCGGACGGATCCGATGACCCGCATGACGACCCACAGGGCTGCCGCGAGCACCAGGAACCGCCAGCAGGCCTCGGCCGCGACCCGTACGCCCCAGGGCACCGCCCGGGCGGGGTCCGGATTGCGCGGACGCGTCCGGCGGGCCTCCGCCGCACGCTCCCGCTCGGCCAGCAGCTCGGCCTCATTGCGCGCCTGCACCTGGGCGCGACGCTTACCGAGCGCGGCGGCGCCGTCCTTGAGGCGGCCGGGCCAGGTGCGGATTCCGGGCATCCGGAACCTCCTTCCGGTCTCACCACGCCGTCTGCCCCGGATTCCGGCGATCAGGCAGGTGCGGGCCGAACTGTTCCGACCCCGTTCGAACGGATGTGCGCCCCTGACCGCCGCCGGCCGGAAGTGATGCAGAAACGCTGCGTGTTGCCCCCGGGGTGCCCTCGCGGGGGAGGGTGGGCCCTCTCACCGGGGGGCGTGTCCCATCGCCGTCCGGGCCCGTCCGTGGCCCACGCTTGACCATCGAGCCCGTGGGCCGTCCACCCGTACCTGTTCAGGAGCATCATGCGCACCTCGCCCCGACCGGCCCGGTGGCTGGTGCCCGTCCTCCTCCTCGTGGTCTGGCTGGGCGTCGGAGGCAGCCTCGGCTCCTACGCGGGGAAGCTCGGCGAGGTCTCCACCAACGACCAGGCGGCCTTCCTGCCCCGCAGCGCCGAATCCACCCGCGTCGCCCAGGCCCAGGGTGCCTTCCGGCAGGAGGAGTCGCTGCCGGCCGTCGTGGTCTGGACGGCGGACGGCGCCGCAGGGGTGACCCCGGCCGAAACCGCCTCGGCGCAGGCCGCGCTGGCCGGCCTGGCGGGCCGCCCCTGGAGCGCCGGCCCGCCCTCCCCGGTCGTCGCCTCGCGCGACGGCAGGGCGCTGCAGGCGGTGGTCCCCCTGGACCCGGCGCTGGGCGACGAACTGCCCGCGGCGGTCGCCGAGATCCGCGAGGCCGGCTCCCGGGTCGGGGCCACCACGTTCCACGTGACGGGACCGGCGGCCACCCGGGCCGACCTGTCCGAGGCCTTCGCCGGAATCGACGGGCTGCTGCTCGGCGTGGCGCTGGCGGCCGTCCTCCTGATCCTGCTGCTCGTCTACCGCAGCGTCCTCCTGCCCCTGCTGATCATCATCGGGGCGGTGTTCGCCCTCTCCCTGGCCTGCGCGATCGTCTACGCCCTGGCGAGCGCGGACCTGGTCAGGGTCGACGGGCAGGTCCAGGGCATCCTCTCGATCCTCGTCATCGGCGCGGCCACCGACTACGCCCTGCTCCTGACCGCCCGCTTCCGTGAGGAACTGGGGCACACCGAGGACCGGTACGCGGCCATGCGAGCGGCCCTTGGGCAGTCGTGGGGCCCCATCGTGGCCAGCGCCGGCACCGTGGCCCTGGGCCTGCTCGCCCTGTTCCTCAGCGACCTGACCAACAACCGGGCGCTCGGGCCGGTGGGAGCGATCGGGATCGTCTGCGCGGTGGCGAGCGCCCTCACCTTCCTGCCGGCCGCGCTGGTGCTGCTCGGACGCAAGGCCTACTGGCCGGCGCACGTGCGCGCGGGCAACGGCGCGGCAGGGATCTGGAAGCGGATCGCCACCCTCGTCAGCGGGGCCCCGCGGCGGGTGTGGGCCGTGGCTCTGGCCAGCCTGCTCGCCTGCGCAGCCTTCGCGCCCACGCTGCACTCGGGCGGGGTTCCCCTGGACGAGATCTTCGTGAACGAGGCCCCGTCGGTGACGGGCCAGAAGGCACTCGGCCGGCACTTCCCCGGAGGGGCGGGCAATCCGGCCGTCGTGATCGCCGCCGCCGGCCGGCAGGCGCAGGTGCGCGAGCGCGCCGAGGGCACGCAGGGCGTGGACTCGGCCGCGGTGCGGGGCGAGAAGGACGGCCGGGTGCGGATCGACGTGGTCCTGAAGGACCCCGTGGACAGTGCGGCGGCGAAGGAGACCGTGGTCAGGCTCCGCGAGGCGGTCCATCCGGTGCCGGGTGCGCAGGCCCTCGTGGGCGGCTACACGGCACAGGCGTACGACACGCAGAAGACCGCCGAGCGCGACCGCGAGATCATCGTTCCGGTGGTGCTGGCCATCATCCTCGTCATCCTGGTGGCCCTCCTGCGCTCGCTGGTGATGCCGCTGCTGCTGGTGGCGACGGTGGCCCTCAACTTCTTCGCGACCCTGGGCGTGTCCGCGCTCGTGTTCCGCCACGTGTTCGGGTTCAGCGGCACGGACTCGTCCGTCCCCCTGTACGGGTTCGTCTTCCTCGTGGCCCTCGGCGTGGACTACAACATCTTCCTCATGTCGAGGGTGCGCGAGGAGTCGCTGCGGCACGGCGTCCACGAGGGGGTGACGCGAGGCCTGACGGCCACCGGTGGGGTGATCACGTCCGCGGGCGTGGTCCTCGCCGCCACCTTCGCCGCGCTGGCCGTCATCCCTCTGGCGTTCCTGGTGCAGATCGCCTTCATCGTGGCCTTCGGCGTTCTCCTGGACACCCTGGTCGTGCGCTCGCTCCTGGTCCCCGCCCTGGTCCTGGACATCGGCCCCGCGGCCTGGTGGCCGGGACGGCTCAGCCGCCGCCCGAGCTGAGCCGGCCGGGCCGGCCCCGGGCGAGGCGGTGTGGTCAGGGCGCGGGCGCGGGGGCAGACTGGAGCCCCACGCCCCCGCAGCGGCAGGAGTGACGTGCCCGTCCCGATCATCATCGACTGCGATCCCGGACACGACGACGCCCTCGCGATCATGCTGGCCGCCGGGGACCCGGCGGTGGACCTGCTGGCCATCACCACGGTCGCCGGCAACCAGACCCTCGACAAGACGACGCTCAACGCCCGCCGCGTCTGCACGGTCGCCGGGATCACCGACGTCCCCATCGCCGCCGGGTGCGACCGGCCGCTGGTCCAGCCGCTCGACGTGGCGGCCGACGTGCACGGGGTCACCGGACTGGACGGACCGATGTTCCCGGCCCCCACCGTGGACGTGGTCCCGGAGCACGCCGTGGACCTGATCCACCGAATGCTGGCCGGGCACCCCGAGCCGGTCACCCTCGTCCCGACCGCGCCGCTGACCAATATCGCCCTGCTGCTGACGCGGTACCCGCAGGACGCCTCGCGCATCCGCGAGATCGTCCTGATGGGCGGTTCGACGGAGCGGGGGAACCGGACCCCGGCCGCCGAGTTCAACGTACTCACCGATCCGGAGGCCGCCGACATCGTCTTCCGCTCGGGCGTGCCGGTCACCATGTGCGGGCTCAACGTCACGCACCAGGCACTGGCGACACCCGAGGTGGTGGCCCGCTTCGTGGCGCTGGGCACGCCACTGGGGCAGACCTGCGCGGAGCTGCTCACCTACTTCGGCTCCACCTACCGTGCGCTGTGGGGGTTCTCCAGTCCGCCGCTGCACGACCCCGTCGCGGTGGCCCGGGTCATCGATCCCGGGCTGGTGCACTGCGTGGACGCCCAAGTCGCCGTGGAACTGCACGGCCGGTTCACGCGCGGCGCCACCGTGGTGGACCTGCACCGCTCCACGGGCCGTCCGGTCAACGCACGCGTGGCCGTCACCCTGGAAGCCGGCCGGTTCTGGGACCGGATGATCGCCGCCGTCGCGACGCTCGGCGCACGTACGCCCGACGGAGCACCGGCCTCCTGACCGCGGACGAAGGGGAGCGGGGCCAGCGGGCGACCGTCGTGAGGGACCTCGAGAGGGACGCCTTCCTCGTCGTGGCCCCCGACGCGGACGCGGCGCAGACACCCCCCAGGTCACTTCGGCCAGTTCACCCGCCCGAGATGGATCAGGCGGAGCTGGGCGCGGGCCGTGCCGGTGGCCGCCGACCAGTCCTCCCCCCGGAGCGAGGCGGCCAGGAACGCCGAGGCCGTCATGAACATGTGATCCACCAGCAGCCGCGACAGCATCGTCACGTCGTCGGCGTCCCAGCCCGCGCTCACCGGGTCGGCGCCGAGCGCAGCGCCCATCTCATGCGCGAGGACGTCGAGTTGGCCGGCGATGGCCTCGCGGACCGCCGGCACCCCACCGTGGCGCTCGCGGACGAGGAAGCGGACGTGCGCGGGCCTGCTGCGCACCAGTTCGGCGACGAGCTGCACCGCGGCGTCGCCGCGCCGGTCTGCGTCGCCGGTCGCGGCGAGGATGCCCCGCACGGTCTCCTGCAGGCTGTCCAGCGCCTCCTCGACGAGCGCGGTCCCGAGTTCCTCCATGCCCCGGAAGTGCCGGTAGAAGGCGGTGGGGGCGACCTTGGCGGCCCGGGTCACCTCCCTGAGGCCGAGGCTGCCGAGGCTGCGCTCCTCCAACTCGGACAGGGCTGCGTCGAGCAGGGCGCGTCGGGTACGGCGGCGCTGGGTCTCACGAATGCCGGTGTGCGGACTCATGACGCGAAGTCAACCGCGTCACACTTGTCCGCCGCCAGCATGAGACCGACTGAACCGGGTAGTCAGTGAACAACTGTTACCTGAACGGAGGATGTCTCATGCTCTTCCTCGTAGGTGCGTTGCTGGTGCTCGGTGTCGTCCTCGGCACCGTGGCCCACGTCCCCGTGCCCGTCAGCCTGGTCGCCGGCCTCGCCATCGCCCTCTGGCTCGGCCTCTTCGCCACGCGCGAGCGCTTCTCGGGGCACCGCCGGGCCGGTTACGTCGACCACGACCGGGGAGGTCTGCGATGAGCCCGCGGACCGAGTCCCGTACGCGCCCCGGAGGCCGTACGGGAGCCCGTACTGGACCCCGTACCGGCAGCCGGGGCCCGGCCCCGGCCACCCGCACCCGTGACGCCGACGCGATGGCCGTCACCGGCTTCGTCCTCGGGCTGGTGGGGCTGCTCGTGATGAACCTGATCCTCGGCCCGGTCGCCGTCGTCCTCGGCGCCCTCGCCCTGCGGCGGCACACCTCCAGGCCCGGCCGGGCCCGCCTGGGCATCGCCCTGGGCCTGGCCGACGTGCTGGTCCTCGTCTGCCTCGTCACCGCCGACGGAACGTGGTCGTGGGGCCTGACCTGAGCACCGCGGGCCCGCCCTGCGTCCGGTGGGGCCGCAGGTCGCCGGGCGCCCCTTCGGGGTCGATACTGAAGGCACGGTGCGTGGAGGCGACATGGGTGAACCGGAGCATCGCGGCCCGAGGCCGGCCTCGGCGCCCGTCAGTGACACGGCAGCGGTCGTCCTGGACGACGAGGGCGTGGTCATCGCCCGTTCCGCGTCGGCCACGACGCTGCTGGCATGCTCGCCGGGGGAGACGTACGCCCCCTTGTCGGGGCTGCTGCCGCGCGGCGGACCGGAAGCGGGATCGGCCGGTCGGCTCGTGACGGTGCCCGGAAGCGACGAGGCGGGCCGGAAGGTCCCGCTCGTCTGCAGGATAGTCCGGCTCGCGGCCTGTACCCGCGGCGCCCCCGATGCCGACGATACCCAGTGGCTCGTCCTGGTCACCCCGGCCGAAGCGGTCGCGGAGGCGGCCGATCACGACTCGGAGCGCCGCCGCAAGAAGCTGTCCCGCGCCGCCACCTCGAGCATCGGGGCCTCGCTCGACGTCACGGAGATGGCCCAGACCCTCGTGAACCTGCTGGTCCCCGAATTCGCCGACCTGGCGACCGTGGACCTCGCGGAGCCGGTGCTGGTGGGGGACGAGCCGCCGCACCTCGAAGCCAGCGGTGATGTCCGCCTGTGCCGGACCGCCGCGGCACAGAGTCCCGGGATATCCGCGGAGGACCTCCTGCCGGTCGGCGAGGCCCTTCCTCCCGTGTCGGACTCCGATGTGATGCGTCCGCTCATGGCGGGACAGCCCGTGCTCGTGTCCGACATCGACGCGTTGCGCGCGAAGCTCGGCGTGGACACCGAGACCCTGCGCCTGTTCGTCCCGAGCGGGGCGCACTCCTCGGTGGCGGTGCCGCTCTACGCACGCGGCCTGATCCTCGGCTGCGTCACGGTCTGGCGCAGCCAGTTGCCTTCCGCGTTCCGCGAGGAGGACGCCGCCCTCCTCCAGGACCTCGCGTCCAGAGCCGCACTCGGCGTGGACAACGCGCGCCGCTACACCAAGGAACACCGGTCGGCGGTGGCCCTGCAGCGGAGCCTGCTGCCGCATTCCGCCCTGAACGTGGCGGCCGCGGACACGGCGGGGGTGTACCAGCCCGCCGGGGGCGGTGTGGGGGTCGGCGGGGACTGGTTCGACGTGATCCCCTTGTCGTCGCTGCGCGTGGCCTTCGTGGTCGGGGACGTCGTCGGACACGGACTCGAGGCCACGGCCGCCATGGCGCGGCTGCGGACCGCGGTGCAGACCCTGGCCGACCTCGATCTGGATCCGGGGGAGCTCCTCACGCATCTCGACGACCTGGTGCTCGGCTTCTCGGACGAGCAGATGACCGGCGAGTTCCGCTCGGAGCCCTCGGATTCCTCAGAACCCTCGGATCACTCGGAGCGCTCCGAACCGGCGGTGCTCGGGGCGACGTGCCTGTACGCCGTCTACGACCCCGTGACGGGGCAGTGTGCCGCAGCCGCCGCGGGACACCCGCCGCCGGTCCTGCTGCCGCCGGAAGGGGAGCCGGCCTTCCTCGACGTGACGCCCGGACCGCCGCTGGGGGTGGGCGGAGTGCCCTTCGAGGTGACGGAGTTCGGTGTACGGCCCGGCAGCATGCTCGGCTTCTTCACGGACGGACTCGTGGAGAGCCGCGACGGCGACATCGAGGAGGGAATGGAGAGGCTCAGGGGCGCACTCGCCGGAGCCGACCCGAGCCGGCCGATCGATGAGATCAGCCGGGGCGTCTTCGACGGGGTGCGGCCTCACATGCCCGTCGACGACGCCGCCCTGCTGCTCGCCCGCATCCACACGCTCTCGTCCGACCAGGTCGCCGAGTGGGAGTTCGAGGCCGACCTCTCCCTCGTCGCCGAAGCCCGTGAGCTGGTGGTGGGCCAGCTGTCCGCATGGCAGTTGGACGAACTGGGCTTCGTGACCGAACTCGTCGCCAGCGAGCTCGTCACGAACGCGATCCGCTACGCGGGCGGCCCGGTCGGGCTGCGGCTGATCCGCGACCGGGTGCTCGTCTGCGAGGTGTCCGACCCCAGCAGCACCCAGCCCCGCCTGCGCCGGGCACGGGACACGGACGAAGGAGGGCGCGGCCTCTTCCTCGTCGCCCAGCTCACCGACCGCTGGGGCAGCCGCTTCACACGTACGGGCAAGACCATCTGGACGGAACAGCCCATCGGCGGCCCGCTCGTCTAGGGGGTGCCTCGTCGATCCGACCGGAGCCGGGACGGCAGCCATCGGCATCGAAGTGCTCCCGGCGGCACGCGAAATACTCGACGCGATCGGGCGGCGCCGCGCCATCACGTTCACCCGGGTCCCGGACGTTGTGTCGCAAAGCTGCGCCGGTCATCGCTCGTGGACATCGGCCTCGACCTGGCACGGACCGTCCCGGCGACCGGCCATGTCGCTGCCGTCCCAGTGCGGCTACATTGACGCAGATCCCCGCTGACCGGCCTTGGAGCAGTGCATGTCCTCGTTCGACGATTTGCAGGCCCTGTTGGGCGAGCCCGCCGCCCACCGGCAGCCGAACCCGGGCGACTGGAACGAAATCGAGGAGCACATAGGTTCTGCTCTGCCCAGGGACTTCAAGGCGTTCCTCGACGCCTACGGCAGCGGGGTCATCTCCGGCGAGCTCGCCGTCTTCCACCCGCGTGGAACGAGGCCGTTGCTGGAGCGCATGCGCGGGAATCACCAGCTGTTCGCCGAGCGTCGAAAGCGGGCCCTGAGCGCGGGCGACTTCGAGCATGTCCCGTACCCCTTCCACCCCGAACCCGGTGGGCTGATCTCCTGGGGTTACGACCACAGCGGCGACGAGCACTTCTTCCTGCCCTGCGACCCCGACCCGGACCGGTGGAAGGTCGTCACGATGGCTCATGAAGCGGGCTGCGAGACCTTCGACGGCCCGTTCTCGGGTTTCGCCCTCATGTTCGTGCGGCGGCTGCTCGACGTGGACCGGTACCACGGCATCGAACCGGAAGCCCTGGAGTTCCTGGAGCCCGAGGATCTGGACGAGCTGGTCGCTGCCGGAGAGATTGGCCCCGTTCGGCCGAGCTTCGAGCCGTTCTGAACGGCGCGCACCCGGAAGCCGCCCAGAACAGCACCTCCAGCAACCGTCTACCGCCCGTTCGGGTCGAGGAAGAAGGCGGGCCTGCGTACGGCGAGGGAGTCGCCATGGCTCTCAGGTCGCCGTCGGGAACGGACGGACCCCCGCCGGTGAGCACGACGATGACACCCTCGCGCCGCGCGACGTAGCGGATGGACCCGGCCCCCCGGCGCCGGAGGGTCCCGACTCCGGGCAGGGCGACAGCTGAGGGTCCGTACGACGGGGCTGCCCGGCCGGGCCCCGCGTGAGAGACTCGGCGGTCAACTCGCCCAGTCAGAAGGGTCACTTCCCGTGTCGGACGCCACACCGTCCCCGGTCCACCTCAACGAGGTGGTGGAGGCACTTGCGGAGAATCCTGCGCTGCCGCCCGAGCTCGTCCGCCGCCTCTTCGCCCATCGCAACGGCTTCGGCGAGGTCGCCAAGCGCCCGGACCTGACCGACGACATGATCGCCGAGATCATCGCCATCGACGATCACTGGCTCACTCACTCGCTCGCCCTCAACCGCAGCCTCCCGCACGCCTTCCGGATGGCACTGGCCGAGCACCCCGACCCTGCGGTACGCACGGCCGTGGCGTCCAGGGCGGGCGGCGACGCGCACCGGGAGCTGTTCGAGCGGCTTCTCGGCGACGCCGACCCCAAGGTGCGCGGATCGCTGGCGGAGAACGATCACATGCCGGCGGATCTGCGCGCCCTGCTGGCGGCCGACGTCGACCCGGAGGTCCGGGCGACACTGGCCCAATGGTGGACGCAGGCCCCCGAACCGGTGCGTCGCCGTCTGCTGACGGACCCCGACGACGCGGTGCGCGCAGGCGCCTGCGCGACCTACTACCGGCAGCTGCCCCACCCGGTTCCGCCGGCCGACCTGCTCCCCGCGCTCCTGGCCGACCCGGTCACACGCGCCGGGGCCATCCGCCACTGCACTCTGGACGCCGACACGGAGCGCCGGCTGGCCCACGACCCGGACGAAGCGGTGCGCAAGGAACTCGCGGAGCATCCCGGCCTCTCGGCGCCGCTGCGCGACCGGCTGGCGGAGGATCCCGACCCGCGGGTCGCGCTCGGGATCTTCGCCCGTCAGGACACCCCGGAACCGACCCGTGCCGCGATCCACGCACGCATCCTGACCGAGGCGCCCCCGGCGGACTGGCTCGACGACGACCAGGAACTGGACGACGACGCGCTCGAACGACAGATCCTGAGCGAGATAGCGCGTCTGGAACTGCGGACGCTGCGTCTGCCGTGGGTGACCGCCGATCCCCTGCCCCACACCGAATCGCCGTACGTCTGCTTCCGTGCCTCGGCCGCGATGTCCGACTCCCTGCCCAGGCCGGTCGCGGCCCGGCTGCTCGACGACGAGGAGAGCAGCGTCCGCACGACGATGGCCCGGCACGCACGTGACCGGATCGATCCCGCCACCGCCGAACGCATCGACCGCAGCCACCGCCCGTACAAGAGGACGCGATGGCGCCCGGCCGACGACTTCCCCCTGCCGGCGGACGTCCTGCGGCGACTGGCCACCGACCCCGACCCGAGAATGCGGAGGCTGGCCCCCCGTGACCCCGACCTGCCGGTGGAACTGCTCCGTGCCCTCGCCGCCGATCCCGACGAGTCGGTACGCCACGCGATCGCGACCCGTCCCGGACTCCCGGCCCGGATCCTGACGCGGCTGTTGTCGGACCCGTCGAAACGGGTCGCGGCCACCGCGGCCGGCAACGCCGATCTGCCGCCCGCACATATGCACCGGCTCATCGCGCTGGCCGGACTGTGACACCGGGCTGCGCCTGTGTAAACGGGTAGGTGCCAGCCGCGGCTGCGGACACCACGAAGGCCCCGCAATCGACTCGGGGCCTTCGTGCACTTCGCTGACCTGTCCCTTCAACGAGCTCGACGGGCGGGAGTCACGGCCTGTCCGCAATCGGATCCGCGAACTGCTCGCCGGCTTCGCCGATACTGGTCGGATGGACGGATCAAGGGCTTCGTGGGTCAACACCACACATGACTGGGCCGACACCGTGGACGCGGACCATCTGGGCCGGATCCGCCGGGAACCGGGAGAGTTCGCTCCGGGCGGGCCGGGACACCTCGTGCTCGAGGTCGTCGCCTACGCCGCCGACGAGGCGGCGAGCAGGGGCGGGGGACGGTGCGTGGTCACGCTGCATGCGGACGGCTCCGTATCGGTGCAGGACGACGGGCGGGGCACCGACACCCGGGTGGACGAGCACGGCCGGGTGGTGAAGAAGCCGGTGATGGCCACCAAGGACCTCCGGTTCTTCGACCACCCGGAGGCGGAGCGGCTGCCGGACGGTCACCCGCGTCGAGGCATGTCCACCGTCGCAGCGCTCAGCGAGTGGCTGATCCACACCAACCGCCGCCTCAACGGATCCTGGAGCCGGCGCTATGAGCACGGCGTCCCGGTCACCGGACTGGAGTCCGTCGAGACGGACGGGACCACGGGCACCTGCGTCCGCTTCCTGCCGGCCGAGGGCCTGCGTTCGCACGGAGCGCTGACCGCGGATGATCCCGCGCGGTGGTCCGGACACTGGCCCGCCCTGACCGTCCGTATCGAGGACCTGCGTGGCGGAGCGGACCGGCCAAGTCGGTGACCTCAGCGCGTAGTACTTCCTGTGCCCGTGCAACTGGCGAGGATTTCGCGGCAGTTGCACGGGCGTCTGGATGTGTGGGGCCAGAAGCCCTGTAGCCGCCTCAGCCGGTGATCAGGGTGCCGCCGAGGAGGGGCAGCAAGTGGTCCCAATGGCGCTGCAGTGCACCGGCGTTGAAGGCATCCGTGTCGGACATGGTGAAGCCGTGGACGGTGCCGGGATAGATCTCGGAGGTGTGGACGACCCCTGCGGCATCCATCGCGTTGTTGAGCTCGTCGAGGGCCGCGGGCGTGATATCGGTCTCGGCGTGTCCCAGGTGGACCCGGGCGGTGAGCGTGGAGAGGAGACGGCGCAGGCCGTCGGGGCCGTCGGCGGCCACGGGGCAGTGGAATCCGGCAACGGCGGCCACCCGGCCGGGGTGCGCCGCGGCAGTGCGCATCGCCAGCAGGCCGCCTATGCAGTAGCCGGTCACCGCGACCGGTCCGGGACCGACCTCGGGCCTGCTGGTGAGGAACGTCAGGTACGCGTCGGCGTCGCTCAGGATGCGTTCGGCGGTGTGCGCCTCGATCATGGGCATCACCCGGGCGAAGATCGCGGGCCGGACCTCTGCCCCGATGTGCTCGGGAAGCTCGATCACCGGTGCCGGGCCGTGCCGGTAGAAGGGGTTGGGGACGAGTACGTAGTACCCGTGCCCGGCCAGTTCGCGGGCCATCTCCCGCAGCACGGGGCGGATGCCGAGGCCGTCCGGGTACATCAGCACCCCTGGGTGCTGCTCGCCGTGCTCGGGGAACGCGGCGAAGGCGTCGGCCTGGCCGTCCGCCGTGGGGATCGACAGCGTTGCGGTGGGCATGAGTTCTCCTGTCGTGGTGGATGTCTGCAGCCTGTGATCAACACGACGGAGGCGGAGCCCGCGCAGCCGCGCCGGCTCCTCGATCGGACAGGGAGCCCGTACCGGCCCCTACCGGGCTCAGAGGAGCACCGGGTCACCAGTCTGTGTGTGGCG
Source organism: Streptomyces sp. NBC_01232 (assembly GCF_035989885.1). Classification (GTDB taxonomy): domain Bacteria; phylum Actinomycetota; class Actinomycetes; order Streptomycetales; family Streptomycetaceae; genus Streptomyces. Next base: position 519,649 of record NZ_CP108518.1, on the reverse strand, counting down.
CAAGGCCGTCCCGGGAGTCATCGCCGCCCAGCCTAGTTCGCGCAGCGATGCCGGCCAACACCCGCGAGCCCGAACCTGGTGGGTGCGCGGTCAGGAAGCAGTGGCCGGGGCGGAGAGCGACAGGACGTCGTCCGCGACCTTCGTCCGCTGTCCGGCCTCCTCGCGGTACAGGGAACCGGTGTTGCAGTAGGTGATGCCGTCGGTCCGCTCCACGGGGCCGTTGCAGTCGGGGACGACCAGCACCATCCTGATGTCGCGGTCCAAGGGGCGCACCACGGTCGCCGGTTGGTCGCCCGCGCTCACCCACCGGTCGCCGTCCAGCCGGAACAGCGTGGCCGGGCGGTGCGGCCGCTTCCTGCCGTCCTGCGAATCCCGGCTCTTGTCGCAGGTCCAGGCGGAGATGGTGGCGTACAGATGCCGGTCGGGTCCCCACCACAGGTCACTCACGTCGATCCCGCCGGTGACGCCGTCGATGTAGCCGGGCGGCAGAGCGGCAGACTGGTCGCTGCCGCCGACCTCGCCCTTCGGTCCGAGGACGTGGATGGGGAAGGGGGCGGTGCAGCCGCCGGGGTTGTGGCGGGCCGCCACCGCGATCCGCTCGCCGCCCCCGACGGCGGCGAGCGCGGCCGGCATGTAGGCGTTGGAGTCGAAGCGCGGATAGACGGTGATCCCGGCGGTGTTGAGGTCGTTCAGGCGCAGCTCCATCCCGGGGTCGCCGCCGGACATCTCGTACTGCCCGGTGAGCACGTGCGTGGGGGTGGAGCCGAGGAGCTGCGGCTGCCAGTAGCTGCCGTTGTCGAGCTCGGTCCGCGGGGCGGTGGGGCGGTCCAGGTCGATGCGGAACGCGCTGGTGGGGCCGGGCTCGTAGGACAGGACCATGACGTCGTGGTCGCCCACCGGGGCGAGGTCGTGGCAGCCGGGGCAGGACAGCCTGCGCACCTCGCCGGTCCGGGCGTCGACGGTGATCAGCCGGGTGTCGTCGCGCCGGTCGAGCAGCTCGTCGTCGGAGAAGAACGCCACCCGGTGGCCGTCGTGGGTCCACACCACCTTGTTCCGATGCGGGTCGGCAAGGTCGAAGACCCGCGGGACACGGGTCGGCGGCCGGTCACCGCGCACGAGGACCAGTTCCTGCTCGGTGGTGTACGCGTACGGTGTCCCGCCCGCGGGTGCGGCCGTGGGTCCGGCCGTGGCTCCGTTCGACGAGGCCTGGGACGGCCGGCCGTCTGCGGTTCCGCCCTTTCCTTCCCCGGCTCCGCCGCCTGCGCCGCTCCCGTCCGTGGCCCGGGTGATCAGCAGGGTGGCGGCGACGGCGACGGCCAGGACGAGCACCACGAGGGCGGCGAACCGGCCCACAGCGATCCCGCGCGGCCCGGTCATCGGTCCGCTCCCTTCGCGGCCGCGGCGGCCGGGTCGGCGGGGTGCCAGCCGTCGCGGTCCTGCGCGTAGGCCGCGCGGTATCCGGCGGGCGGGCGGCTGCCCTGGGCGGCCGGGGCGGCGGCGGTCAGCTCGAAGGGCTTTCCCTGCCGGTCGATCTGCTGGGTGAGAACCCCGTCCCTGGTGGCCACCACCAGTTCCAGGGTGAACGAACAGCGGTGGCGGGCGCTGATGACACCGACGCTGAGGGTCTCCCGTTCGCCCGGCTCGAGGGTGAGGGTCTGCTCGTCGAAGTAGTTGCGCTCCGTCCACTTCAGGCCCGCGCCGGTGCGGGCCCGCAGCTGCGGATACGGGTCGGCCGCGTCGAGGTCGAAACCGATCGCCACCGTGTCGCCGCCGCCCTGTGAGTGCCCCTCGAAGTGCGTGCCGTCCAGGGGCGGTCCGCACTTCTTGTGCACGTTGATGTCGGTGACCTGGACCTCCTCCGCCGCGTTGCCGCGCAGGGCCACGGTGATGGTGCCGGACTCGGTCACCACCGCGCCGTGCCGGTCGTACCAGGAGGCGAACGCCGCCGAGTCGGGCACGATCCCGGAGCCGAAACGCGCCAGCTCGGCCTCGCTCATCCGCAGGGCGTCCGGCAGCGCGAAGTCCCGTCCCGGCAGGTCGCTCACCGGCCCGGTGACGGAGGCGACCAGCACGGGCGGACTCCCGGACGGGGCGGGGCGGGGCCGGGTGTCCGCCGGGGGCCGGGCCGTGTCGACGTCGCCGTCCGCGTCGCGGCTCTGCCACCACAGGGTGCCGCCGACGGCAGTACCGGCGGCCAGCAGCAGGCAGAGCACGGCGGCGAGCGGGCCGACGGCACGGCCGCCGCGGTCGGTGCTGAGGTGGAAGACGTTGTGCGCCGAGCCCACCGCGAGCCCCCCGTTGCCGGAGGCGTGCGCGCTGCCAGGTGTCCGGCCGGCGCCTCCCAAGACGCCTGAAGTGCTGGGCGTACGGGGGGCGTCGGGATGGTCAGGGGCATCGCCGGCGGGGGTGCCGCCGGAGGCCGGTCCGGTCAGCCCTCGGGCCGGACCGGCGGGGGAGGGGGGCTGAAAGTGACGTTCCCGTTGATCAGGCCCGCGGCGAGCGAGCCCTGCTCGGCGTGGACGCGGATGTCGCCCCGGACGTTCTGGTCACCGCCGGGGGCCGGTGCAGGCGCCGTCTCCCCGGCCACCAGCCCGCTCAGCTCACGGGCGGCGTCCTCGCGATCGGGTCCGTCCAGCTGCTCCAGAGCGGCGGCCACCCGGTCCCGCCAGGTCGCACCGCAGTGTTCCAGCTCGGTGCCGGTCGGCGTACCGGCCTCCAGCAGCCGGTCGGCGCTGCTGTCCAGCTCGCCGAGCACGCTCTCCTCGAGCCGGGCGTCGCCCCGGCCGAACCAGCCGGCGAGCCGGGCGCGCAGGCCCTCCCAGGCGTCGGTGCCCGCGGCGGTCGCCACCGCGGCACCCGCCGCGGCTGCGAGCGTCAGCAGTTCATCGGTCAGCATGGTGCGGTCCCTCCTGCCCCGTGACCGGGCCCGGTCACAGGGGCCCGCTGCCGCCGGGCGCCGGGACGCGGCCCCGGCCCCCTCGTACGTCGGCATACGCACCGTAACCGGCCGGGCCCGCGCCGTCAGGGAAACGCCCGCATAGGCAAGGCCGCCAGTGCTGCAGTGTGTTGGCGACGGGCACCCGGGGACGCAGCCGGCATCGGGGCCGCGGGGGCCGCGTGTCGCACGGCGCCACGGCGAATGCCCTTCGCATGCTGGGGTAGGGGGGATCCCATCAGCCCGACCGAGGAGGTCGAAGTGAGTATCGAGGACGCGTCCGCCAAGCGAGCTCAGGAGATGCGCGACAAGGCCCAGCAGCTGGAGCAGTCCGCCCAGCACGCCACCGATCCCGCAGAACGGCAGCGGCTGACGGAGAAGGCGCTGCACATCCGCGAGAAGAGCGAGCAGATGTACGGCCCGGGCGCCGGCAGCATGGACCCCATGTAGCCCACCGCCGTGCGGCCCGCCGGCCCGACTCCATGCCGGGCCGGCGGGCCGGGGCGGAAACCGCTACGCCGCCGCGCCCACCGTGGCCGACAGGGCGGTGACGGCCAGGGGGAGTGTGGCGTGGACGTCCGGAGCCTGGGCTCCGGCGCCGGTCCCCAGGGTCCGGCGGGCGTCCGCGCTGGCGGTGACCACGGCCGATGCCGTGCCCGCGTCGCGGCACATCCGCAACGCCCGTACGACGGTGCTCACGCCCGCAGGACTCAGCGCGGCGTCGGTCAGTTCGAGCACGACGGGTGAGGACCGGTGGGCGGCCAGCACGCGGTCGATCGCGCACGCGGTCGTGGCCCGCCTGCCGATGTCGAGGTCGGCCTGCAGTCGGATGATCAGCACACCTCGGTCGGTCACCTTGACGGGCAGCACGGACACTCCTTCTCTACGCGACGCACACCTTCTCTGTACCGGCCGCCTGCCCGGTTCCCGCCGTTGTATGCGCACGAAAGGCCGATCCGGCCTCCGGGCGCCGCCCGCCGCACCCCTGTGACGACGTGCGGTGAAGGGCTCGGGACGGGTCAGGACGGGGGGTGCCATTCCGTGAGGAGGATGGTCGCGTCGTCGCTGAGGCGGTGCTGCTGGTGGGTGAGCAGGTTCTGGAGGAGGCGGCGCAGTGCTTCCGGGCCGGTGTCTCCCGAGGCGGTGGAGCGGATGACGAAATCGGCGAGGCGTTCCTCGCCGAAAAAGGTCCCGTCGGGGGAGTGGGCCTCGGTGATGCCGTCGCTGTAGATCAGGACGCGGTCGCCGGGCTGGAGCCGGACGTGCTGGTGCGGCGGCGCGTCGGGTGTGTGATGGCCGAAGCCCAGGGGGAGGTGGGCGGGCCGTTCGAGGGCCTGGTGCACGACGTGGCCGTCACGGATCAGGAGCGGCGGCGGATGACCGCAGTTGATCCAGGTGAAGTCACCGTGGACGGTGTCGAGTTCGGCGAAGACGGCGGTCATCAGCCGGTCGGGGATCCATTCCATCAGGGTCCGGTCGATGGTGGAGACGATCTCGCGGAGATCTCCCCCGGAGCGGCGGGTGGCGCGGCAGGCGGCCAGGGCGGCGGCGCTGGCGTTCCCGGAGGCGAGGTCGTGGCCCATCGCGTCCACCAGCGTCAGGTGCAGGACCTCGTTGATGAAGGTGTGGTCGAAGGCGTCGCCCCCGATGTCGTACGCGGGCTCCAGCACCGCGGAGGACGTGGCCCGGTCGGTGCCGATGGTCCGAGGCGGCAGGAACGCCCACAGCAGTTCCGCCTGCACGGTCATCGGGCGCGTCCGCTCGCGCTGCACGAGCACGTCGTGGTGGGAGGACTTGGAGACCACCAGCAGTGCGGCCAGACTCGCCAGGGCCCGGCCCGCACCCGCCGGGCCGGCGGCGGCGCGGCCGCCGGCAGCCTGCATCACGCCGATCCGCTCGATGCCGTCGACCATCGGGAACCACGTGGTGTCCTCCGCGCGGGACGACTGGACCTGCTGGGTCCGGTAGGCCAGACCGGCGAGTGACCCGTCGATACCGAAGCCGTCCCGTTCCTCGGCCGCGAGGTCGGGCTGGGGCAGCGGGATGAGCCGCTGCTGCTGTACGTCGGCCAGGTACAAGCGGCTCCGCCCGATTCCCAGCCGTCGCGCGGCCTCTGCGATCAGCCCCGCCAGCTGCACGGCGGACGCCCCGTGCGAGCGCTCGAGCACCCACGCCAGAACGGGCTCCAGCCCGTCCGGGACCGCCGGGGCGTTCTCGTCCGAGGTCACAGTCGGCGCCACTTCCTCTCGAACCACTCGCACCCCGATTCTCACCGGCCGATCGGGTGCCTGGTGCGTCCCATCCTCGTCGTCCCGCGCGTGCGGCACCGCGCGACACGACGGCCGGGCCCGTGGCCGTCCCGGCCACCGTGTCGCGCGGGCTGCTCACCACTCGGGATGGACGTCGTGACTGTCGTGGCGGATGCCGGACGAGGTGATCCACGGCCGGAAGCGGCCGGGACCGGATTCGTCGTGGGCATAGGTGACCGCCTCGAAGGTCTCGTCGGTGACGATCACGGCCCCGGCGCGCTGAGCACTGCGCAGGGCGTGCGTCCAGTGACGACCGCGGTGGCCGGTGCGGTAGTCGGGGATCTTGCACTGGGACATTGGGTATCACCCCCGGGATACGACCTGGTCCGGCTGGTACTGGAAAACGCATATACCCCGATGTGTGCATGCTGAACGCGCATGCCTGGGGTTGGTGCGGGACCGGCCCGGCCCGGGGCGTGCGAGGCGGGGCGGGGCGTGTCACCGCCGGACCGCAGGAGCGGCGCGTTCGACCGTGGAGACGACCCGCACCAGTGCCGGCGCGGCGGGCGCCGACGCGAATCCGAACCGCACGGGCGGCACCACCGGAGCGAGCCGGCCGAGGTCGGTCCCCTCGAAGGACGCCGCGGCCGAGGTGATCGGGCGGAGGTCGCGGGCCGCGTACCACTGGCGCCATCCGGGGCGCGAGCTGCCCCGGGTCCGGACGCCGAGCACCAGGCGCGCGGGCCAGCTGGCCACAGCGGCCCACCCCGGCCGACGGGCGAGGGGCCGGGGTACGGCCCGCAGGGCGAGGCCGAGCGCTCCGCGTCGTCCGACGTCGAAGCGCAGGACCAGGTCCGCGGCGACGACGTCCCACACGGAGCCGCGGCGGTGCACGCTCACCGGCCCCGTCCGGACCTCGTCGAAGTGGTAGACGTCCGCGATGTACCCGGCCGTACGGGAGGTGGGCGCCAGCAGGATGCGGTGCCCGTCGGCGCGCTCCAGCATGACGTCGCTGAACGGCCCGAAGGGCGAACGGGGCCAGTGGCCCACCACCAGGCGGGTTCCGGACAGCGTCCCGACGGCGGCGATCCAGCCGTCGAAGGTCAGCCGTTCACGTCCGTTCGGACGTCCCATCGAAGGGTCCTACGCGTCCGGCTCCTCCTCGCCGGGCTCCTCGTCCGGCTCCCCGTACGATTCCTCGTCCGTTTCCTCCTGCACGATGTGCATCGCGGCTTCCTCGGCCGACGCGGCCCCCGCGTCGATGCCGTGGTCCTCCGCGATGAGCTCCTTGGTCACGTCGGCGTGCGCACCCTCGTCCGGAGCGGTCAGGCGGCCCGCGCGCTCCGTGCCGACCTCCGCGTCCCTGAGCTCGCCCTCGCCCCCGGGCAGATCCCCCAGACCGTCGCCCGGGTCCGGGCCGACCTCCGGGACCTCCTGCGCCAGGCGCTGGTCCAGCGTCTCGCCCTCGCGCTGCTCCGCAGCCGTCGTACCGTGCTTCGTCACCCCGAGCGGCTTCTCCGGAGGGGAGTAGCCCTCGTCCAGCATCTCGTCGTAAGTGCGCTCGTCCACGGCGTTCTGGAGATCCAGCGGCGCCGCGTCCTCCTGCTCCTCGCTGTCGCCGGTGGGCTGGTACACGTCATCCGCCATCGGATCGTCACTCATGGCACTCCTCGTCACACATGACCGCTGATCGATTTCTTCCTCAACGGTATGATCTGCACCTTTCCCGCCCCGGGCGTTTCACGCACACCGGGGCCCGTGTTCCGCGACGCGCAGTCGCCGCCCGCTCACGGTCCCTCCGTCGGCGGCACGGCTTGTTCGGCCCAGATGGTCTTTCCGTCGGCCGTGTAGCGCGTCCCCCACCGGTAGGCCATCTGGGCGATCAGGAAGAGGCCCCGGCCGCCCTCCTCGTCGGTGGCGGCGTGGCGCAGGTGCGGTGAGGTGTGGCCGGTGTCGGAGACCTCGCAGATGAGGTTCTCGTCACGGATCAGCCGGACGTGGACGGGGCCGTCGGTGTAACGGATGGCGTTGGTGACCAGTTCACTGACGATCAGCTCGGTGACGAACGCGTGCTCGTCGAGCCCCCAGGCGCTCAGCTGCCCGGTGACGGCGGCACGGGCGGCGCCGACCATCGCCGGGTCGGCCTCCAGCTCCCAGTCGGCCACGTGGCGCTCGTCGAGCATCCGCGTGCGGACCAGGAGCATGGCCACGTCGTTGTCCACGGGCCCGGGCAGCAGCCTCGCCAGTGCGAGGTCGCACAGCTCCTCCAGCGGGCGCCGGTGCTGGGCGAGGGTCTCGGCGAGGCGGCCGAGGGCCACGTCGGGGTCGTGGCCGACGGAGTGCGTCAGACCGTCGGTGAAGAGGGCGATCAGGCTGCCGGGCGGCAGCTGCATTTCGACGCTCTGGAAGGACTGGCCCCCCAGGCCGAGCGGCGGGCCGGGCGGCAGGTCCGGAAAGGAGACCGTGCCGGTGGCGGCGTCCACCACCGCGGGCGGCCAGCTGCCCGCCCGTGCCATGGTGCACCGACCCGACACCGGGTCGTACACGGCGTACAGGCAGGCCACCGGGGCGACGCCGGAGAGCGGGCCGCCGGTGCCGGATCGTGCTCCGTCCTCACCGAGCTCGCCACCGCGCTCTCCCGCGAGCCCCCTGCCGGGTTTCCCGCCGAGCTCTCCCGCCCACTCCGAGGAGGTCTGGCGGGCCACGTCGTCCAGGTGGGAGAGGAGCTCGTCCGGAGGCAGGTCCATGCGGGCGAGGACGCGCACGCTCGTGCGCAGGAGGCCCATGGCGGCAGCGGCGTGCAGCCCGTGCCCGCGCACGTTTCCGACCACCAGGGCGACGCGCGTACCCGACAAGGGGACGACGTCGAACCAGTCACCGCCGACTCCGGACCGGCTGTCGGCCGGCACGTAGCGGCTCGCCGCCTCGACGGCCGTCTGCGGCGCGAGTCTGCGCGGCAGCAGCCTCCGCTGGAGCCCCAGCGCCGCGGTGTGCTCGCGGGTGACGACCAGCATGAGCACGACGCCGATGAGGAGGGCTCCCAGCCCCACCACGGCCACCCCGCCCGTCGGCCCGAACAAGGGGAGGTCGATGGAGGTCGCACCGTAGGCGGGGTCGGCGTAGACGTGGAAGCCCGCGTAGCAGAACACCGAGAGCATCGTCAGGCCGCCCAGGCCCGGCAGCAGGCCCTTGCACACGAAGTCCTTCGCGCTGCGCCTGAGCACCTTGCGGTAGTACCAGACGCAGGCGAAGCCGGTGAGGCCGTAGTAGAAGGCGATCGCGAGGCCGACCGACTCGATGGAGTCGGACAGTACGTTGCGGCTGGTCAGCGACAGCAGGACGTAGAACGCGATCGACACCAGGCCCATGCCCACCGTCGACCAGGTCGGGGTCAGGTACTTGCGGTGGACGCGGGCGAAACCGGCGGGGACCGCCTTGTGGGCGGCCATCGAGAAGACGGTCCGGGCCAGGGGCAGGATCGTGGTCTGGGTGGAGGCCGCCGCGGAAGTGAGCACCATGAAGATCAGCAGTCCGGTGAGGAACCGGCCGATTCCCTCGTCGCCGAAGACCGCGCTGCCGAGGTCGGAGAGCACGTCATCGGCGTTGTCCGTGTTGGCGAGGCCGATGCCCCCCGTTCCGACGCCCGCGAAGGCCTGCGCCGAGGTGGCGACCGCGACGTAGATGACCAGCAGCAGGACGGTGGAGAGGACCGCGGCCCGCCCGGGGATGTGCGTGCTGTCGGCGGTCTCCTCGTTGACCGTGACGGCGGTGTCCCAGCCCCAGTAGATGAAGACGGCGGCCAGCAGCCCCGCGGTGAACGCCTCGGCGCTGGGCACGAGCAGGGGATTGAACCAGGAGGCGGAGACCCGGATCGCGGTCGCCGGCGGATCCGTGTAGACCCTGGCCATGGCGGTGACGGCGAAGAGGACCAGTACGACCACCTCGACCGTCAGGAGCGCGCGCTGCAGGGCGGCGGAGATCTCGATGCCGACGTACGAGACGGCGGTCATCACGACGATCCACAGCACCCCCGCGATGGTGACCCACAGCCTGCTCTCCGCCAGCGACTCGTATCCGAACAGGCGGTACGTGTAGATGCCGGCGATCTCCGCGAGGTTCGCCATGACGATGACGTCGGCGACGATGATTCCCCAGCCGCCCATCCACCCGATGCGGGGGCCGAAGGCCCGGGTCGCCCAGGTGAAGGTGGTTCCGCAGTCCGCGTCGCCGGCGTTGAGCTCCCGGTAGGCGTAGGCGATCAGCAGCATCGGGATGAAGGCCAGCATGGTGATGACCGGGGCCTGGGGGCCGACCCGCGACACGATGAGGCCGAGCGTGGCCGCCAGGCTGTAGGCGGGGGCGGTGGACGCCACGCCGATGGCCACGGAGGAGGCCAGGCCCAGGGCGCCGGCCTTGAGGCCCTTCTTCCCGGCACCGGGACCCGCGGTGACCGGAGCCGCTTCCTCCACGTAACCACTGGGCGGCGTCACAGCCGAATCACCGTCTTCCTCAGCCGTCCACGGGCCCCGACACGGCATCTTCCCTCAGCGCGGGAGGCTGCCGGATCCGACATGCCGCGCGGCGCGACTTCCCCGTGGCCGGTGCCCGAGGACGCCGGCCGGCTCCAGGGGGCACCGCAGGCGCGATGCGTGCGGGCTGCACACAATGCGGTGGGCGGGTGATGCCGCGACCCGGGCAGCGGCGTCTGCACGCTCTGCGGGCTTCCGCCGCCGAGGATGTGCCCGTAGCCCTCCCTTCACCGTCTTTGGAGTCACCACATGCTGGAGCGCACGCTGAAGAAGGACCGCACCAGGGTCACCTTCGTCCTCCCGGCCGACACACCGCCCGGCCCCGTCAGCGTGGTGGGCGACTTCAACGACTGGCAGCCCGGAGTTCACACGCTCCAGCCGCGCAAGGACGGCAAGCGTGCCGTCACGGTCGAGCTGCCCAGCAGGAGCAGCCATTCCTTCCGGTACCTGGCGGCAGGTGACTACTGGTTCAACGAGGAAGCCGCCGGTGACCAGGACGGACCCAACAGCCGCCTCCACACCTAGCGCGTGTCTCTTTGATGGGTTGGTCAGTTGATCGGATGTGTCTGTCCGATTAGTGATCACTGATGCGATGTGGGACCGGATCGAGCCGCTGATGCCAGCCGATCCGGTCCGTGGACGACGGTGGGCCGACCACCGCCGCACTCTGGAAGCCATCACCTGGAAATACCGCACCAACTCGCCCTGGCGGGACCTGCCCGGCGAGCTCGGTCCGTTCCAGACCGCGCACAAACGGCTGGTCAGATGGGCTGTCGACGGCACCTGGGAACGGATCCTTACGTCCATCCTGGCCGCGGCGGACGCCAACGACGACATCGACTGGACCGTCTCCGTCGACTCGACCATCGTCCGGGCCCACCAGCACGCCGCCGGAGCACTCAAAAAGGGGCGGCGGGGCGCCGGGAGCCGGCCGATCATGCACTCGGACGCACCCGCGGAGGCCTGAGCACCAAGGTCCACCTGGCGGCCGACGGCCGGGCCCGTCCCCTGGCCTTCACCGTCACTGCAGGCCAGGCCGGTGACGCACCTGCCTTCGAGACGGTGATGGCCCTCATCCGCGTACCTCGCACCGGACCCGGCAGGCCCCGGACCAGGCCCGACGCTGTTCTGGCCGACCGCGCCTACTCCTCACGCGCCATCCGGGCCCACCTGCGCCGCCGGGGCATCCGCGCGGTCATCCCTCAGCCGTCCGACCAGATCGGCCACCGCCAACGACGAGGCAGCCATGGCGGCCGCCCACCCTGCTTCGACCGCGACCCGCCGGGGCGGCGCGTTCGGGTGCCTGGTGGAGGTGGCCGGGCCGCAGGCCGGCCAGGTGGGGGCGGTCGGACCGGCCGTCGCACTCGGCGCAGGCAGTTCTCGTGGCTGGTGACCCTCACGACGCCTCCAGCGCGGTGAGGGCCGTACGGGCCCGCTCCAGGCGCTGGCCTGCTACGTCAGCTCCGGCGCCCGCGCCAGCGAAAATTTGCGACCAGTGCCGTCGCCGCCGGGGGCGTTGTCCATGGCTTCGGCCACGGCGTGCGGGTCGGCCGGTACCCGGGGTGCGAGGTGGCCGGTCGGGTCGGAAGGCTCCGGTCTCGATGACGGTGCCCTCAACGTGCGCGGTGGAGCGCATCTGCGCAGGCCGGCGGCAATCTCCTCGGCCCGGTACTCGTGCTCGTACGGGCCGATCCGTACCGGGTCCAGGTCCGGCCGGTGGAGGATGACCGCGTGGCCGACCGGGTCGGTGTAGCGGACGGGCCGTCCGAGCTGGTAGGCGTAGGCGATCTCGGCGCGGGCGGAGTCGCCGATGTATCCGCCGGTAACCGCCTGAGTTCGCGAATACTGCCTCGGCGCCCCGAACCTGGGCGTTCGTCGCGTGTCGGTTGGCGATCATCGTCGTTCGTTCATCCAGCAGGCAGGGCAAATGTCGCCGCCATCTCGGGTCCGGTGCCATTGGCTGCGGGTTGCGCCACGTCCAGGACCAGCTCACCACCTAGCCCCACCGCCCGGTGTGCCGGCGCCTCCACCTGGACAGTGGTCGTAGCCGGCCCGGCTCCCGCCTCGGATACCGTGTTCCTCTACGGGGTGCCACAACGGATGTGACGCCCCCCACCGGAGGTAGTCAGCGTATGAGTTCAAAGCGCAGCAAGAATCCAGCCCTGCCCGTACTTGACGACGCATTCCGACTCACGTCGGTCAAGGACGCCGAAGAGTCCACCCGTGACTTGGCCGCGCGGCTGGCCACCACCGAGCTGCGCCGCGTTTCCCACCCGGGCCGGGTCACCTGGGAGCCCACCGATCAGGCCGAGCCCGTACCGGTCCCGCCGACTGTGGTCGACGGTGACGGGGACCTGTGGCTACGGGACCGGGGCACTGGCACCTGGACCATGCCCGAGTTCAACCCGAAGGAGTTCCCGGCCCGCTGTGGCGAGGTTCTGACGTGGAACCAGCTTGCCCGCGAGTTCGGCCCGCTTACCGCACTGGCCGACGACCGCCGCATCGGCGGCGGCCGGCGCTGACCGCGCAGCCTTCCGGGATGGCCGCGCCCCTGAAGCGCCCGATACGGGTAGCTGGGAGCTCCAGCACACCGCCGAGCTCGACGATGGCGGCGTCGTCCGTGATCTCGGCCTGGATGCCGGTCAGGGTCGGGAGGGCGTCGTCGCGGCCCGCGGCGATGGCGACCTGGTGGATCGCCTCGGCGAGGGCGGGCCCGGAGACGGTGCCGCTGGCCTCTGCGGCACGGGGCAGGGTGGGGTACTCCTCCAGCGGGAGGGTGTGCAGGGTGTAGCGGGTGCGGCCGGAGGTCAGGACCAGGCGGCCGTCGAGTTCGAGGTCGACCGGGTGGGTGCCCTAGATCGTGCGGGTGACGTCGGCGAGGAGGCGGCGGGAGACCAGGACGGTGCCGGGGGTGGTGACCTCGGCTTCCGCGGTGGCCTGGGCGCTGGTCTCGTAGTCGAAGGCGGCGACGGCCAGGGCGCCGGTGGTGGCCCACAGCCGGATCGCGGCGAGGACGGGGGCCGGGGCGGGCAGGGCCCGGGCGGCGTCGGTGACGGCGGCCGCGAGCGGGGCGAGATCCGTACGGAGCTTTATCGGTGCTCCCTTCAGTGTGAACGGGCGGCAGCCGGCGGGGCCTGGGCGCCTGCTGGTGTGCGGGAGAGGTCGGGGGCCCGCTGGCCGTCCGGGGGTCCGGACGGCCAGCGGGGGCTGGCCGCTAAGACTTGTCTGATAATTGATCTTGCGGCAGGGCGAGGTGAGTTGACGGACGCGGCGTGGGAGCGGATGGAGCCCTTGTTGCCGCAGGTGGATGGGCGTGGTCGGCCGTGGCGTGATCACCGGCAGGTGGTCGATGGTGTGCTGTGGCGTTTGCGGACCGGGGCTCCGTGGCGTGATCTGCCGGGGCGGTATGGGCCGTGGCAGACCGTCTACGAGCGGTTCGCCCGCTGGGAGGCGGATGGCACGTGGGCAGGGCTGTTGGAGCATGTGCAGGTCCGTGACGACGCGGTGGGCCGGGTGGAGTGGACCGTCGCCGTCGACTCCACGGTCAACCGTGCCCACCAGCACGCCGCCGGCGCACGCAAAAAGGGGCTGCAGACGGGGACGAACGGGAAGATCCGGGCCGCGCGCAGGCGCGCCAGGCCCTCGGCCGGTCCCGAGGCGGGCTGACCACCGAGGTCCACCTCGCCGTCGACGGCCGGGGCCTGCCCCTGTCCATCGTGCTCACGCCCGGCAACGTCAACGACGCCACCGCCTTCGGCCGGGTCCTCGACGGGATCCGAATTCCGCGAGCCGACACCGGCCGGCCGCGCACGACCCCGACCCGGGTCCTGGGCGACAAGGGCTACTCCAGCCGGGCGATCAGACACCTTCTGAGGCGTCGGGGCATCGCCATCACGATCCCCGAGCGCCGCGACCAAGCGGCCAACCGCCGGCGCCGCCGAGGGCGCCTCGGCGGCCGCCCACCCGCCTTCGACAAGAAGGTCTACCGCGACCGCAACGTGGTCGAACGATGCTTCGCACGCCTCAAGCAGTTCCGCGCGATCGCGACCAGGTTCGACAAGCTCGCCGACCGCCACCGCGCCGGAGTCGTCCTGGCCTTACTGATCCTCTGGCTCCGCGAACCAGCCCGTGATCATTTGTCAGACACTGCCTAGGTCAGGCTTCCGCGTCCCGGCCCGGGGGTGTTCGCGTGCCCGGGTGATTGCCCGGACCTACGGACCTGTTCCCCAGAGGGGTGGGGGACAGGTCCGCAGGCGCCTCGCCCGCCTCGAGGAGGGTGTCGGCGGCGCCGACGATCAGCGGGTCGGGCCGGCCGACGGCCGCCCCGTCCTTGCTGGCGTAGTCCACGCGGCACAGCAGGCTCCGCATCGCCTCCAGCCGCCCGCGCCGCTTGTCGTTGCTCTTGACCACGGTCCACGGCGCGTGAGCGGTGTCCGTGGCCCGGAACATCTCGACCTTGGCAGAGGTGTAGGCGTCCCACAGGTCCAGGGAGGCAACATCGGTGGGCGAGAGCTTCCACTGGCGTACCGGGTCGACCTGGCGGATCGCGAAGCGGGTGCGCTGTTCGGCGCGGGAGACCGAGAACCAGAACTTGACCAGCAGGATTCCGTCCTCGACGAGCATCGCCTCGAAGGCCGGACACTGGCGCAGGAAGCGCTGGTGGTCCACCTCGCTGCAGAAGCCCATGACCTTCTCGACGCCGGCCCGGTTATACCAGGAGCGGTCGAAGAAGACGATCTCGCCGCGGTCGGGCAGGTGCGCGATGTACCGCTGGAAGTACCACTGCCCGGTCTCCCGCTCGCTGGGTTTGTCCAGGGCCACGATGCGTGCACCACGCGGGTTGAGGCGTTCGGTGAAACGCCGGATGGTCCCGCCCTTGCCGGCCGCGTCCCGGCCCTCGCAGATCACCACCACGCGGGCCCCGGTGTCCCTGACCCAGCGCTGGAGCTTCAGCAGCTCGATCTGCAGGATCCGCTTCTTCCTCTCGTAGTCCGCCCGCCGGATCTTGCGGGTGTAGGGGTAGTTCTCCTGCCACGTCCGGATCGGTGCCCCCGATCCGTCCAGCAGCACCGGCTGCTCCGGCCGGGTCGCGTCCACGCTCAGACCTGCGAGCAGGACGTCCTCGGGCTGCGATCCGCGCTGTTCCTCGGTCATGCCCTGCGTGTACCCCGCACACGGCCTTGATGCCCCGAGCGGTGGACGGCCGCTCGCCGGTCCGGCGCCCGCGCTGAAGGCGGGTTTCGTGAATGGCGCCGCCCCGGCCGGGCAGGCGCCGTACGGATCCGGTGGATCCCGCGGAGGTGAGAGGGCGTACGGCCCGCCCGGCCCGCCCGGTCAGGCCGTCGGGCCCAGGACCCACAGGCGGTGGTCCCAGCCGACGTCGCGGCAGTCGCGCACGACGAGTCCCGCGCGCTCCGCCAGTACGGTCACGTCCTTCACCGAGCGCAGCCCGGAGCCGAACGCCGCCGTCAGCCGCAGGTGGTGCAAGACCGCGTCGATGTCGTCCGGGTCCGCCGCCTCCACCTGCTCGACCAGTACCAGGGCGCCGTCGGCCGGCAGCGTGGCCGCGGCCTCCGTGAGGGTCAGCACCGCGTCCTCGTCTGGCAGCCACTCCAGCAGCCGGCACAGCAGCAGCGTCCGCGCACCCGACGGCACCGGGCGGGTCTGCGCCACGAGCTCTACCCGGGGCAGCACCTCCGGATCCAGGATCTGCTCGCCGAGGACGTCCAGCACCGACGGCAGGGCGGCGATCCGCACCCGCAGGCCGGGGAACTCCTTGACGAGCGCGTTGACCACCGTCCCGGCGCCGTTGCCCGACGCGCCGAGGACGTCCACCCCCGACCAGTCGTAGGCACCGGAGATGCCGGACGCGACCCAGCGTGCCTCGTCCTCGATCGCGGTACGGGCGGAGGCGCCCAGCCGCACATCGGTGCGCAGCGCCTCCGCCAAGGTCTCGCCGGACGCGGTCCGGCAGCCGTTCGCGCCCGAGCGGAGCCGCCCGGCGAGCCCGGCCAGCGACAGGTCGAAGGCCGCCTGGGCGCCGCGCAGGTCGTACTCGTCCAACGAATGGTCGTCCTCGACGAGTTCCTCGCCCACCGGGGTCAGCCGGTAGCCGTCGTCGGCCACCTCGAACACCTCGATCTCCACGAGGAACTTCAGCAGCGCGCCCAGCGTGCGCGCCTCGGTCCCGCTGCGCCGCGCCAGCTCCGCGGTCTCCCGTACACCCTGGTAGACGAGGTCGACCAGGCCCAGCGTGACGGCCACGCGGATCGCCAGCCCGGGGGCCAGGTCGGTCAGTTCGTGCAGCCGCCCGTGCGCGTCCTCGCCCTCCAGGACATCCGGGTGGGCGGGCTCGGCGAGGCCGGGCGCGACCTCGGCGCGGCGCCAGTAGCCGGTGATGTGTGTCTGCTCGCGCGGAACGCCCCGGTCCACCGACAGGTGCCGGCGGATGCCCTTGAGGGTGACGGCCTCCCCGGCCGCCCAGACGAACACCGTGCCCGGCAGCCACTCCATGTCCCGCACCGCGCGCTCCAGCAGATCGCTGCGCCCGGCCGGAATCCCGCCGCGCACCAGCCAGGTGACCTCGGCGTCGGCCCGCGTCGGCAGCTCCTGACGGTGGCTGTCCTCGCCGACCTCGACGAACACCCGCGCCCGGGTGCCCTCGGGCATCTCCTCCAGCCAGCGGCCGATCGCGGGCAGCGCGGTCTCGTCGCCGATCACCAGCAGCCAGTCCGCGCCCTCGGGGTGACCGTGCGACATCTTCGGCCCGGCGATCCACGTCACCTGGCCCGGAGCCGCCTGCTGCGCCCAGGACGAGGCGATCCCGCCGTCGTGCCGGACGAAGTCGAAGTCGATCTCCCCGGCGACCGGGTCGAACCGCACCGGCGTGTAGTCCTTGGAGATCGGACGGCCGTCCGAGGGCCAGTCCAGGCTGCTCACGTTCTGCCGGGGCAGCACCGGATCGCGGCCCTCCTCGGCGAAGAAGAACTTCACGTGGTCGTCGAAGCCCTCGGTGCGCAGCGGCGGGAGGGACAGTCCCGCGTGCTCGAAGGCGTGCAGCTGAGGCCCGCCGAGGGTCACCCGCCGCATCCCGGGCGTGACGTCCGAGACGCGCAACACCGTCAGCTCCCTGAGCACGATGGGGAAGGTGACGACCGAGCGGGGACTACGGGTGGACATCTGACTGCTCCTTCACATCCGGCCGGCAGATCCGGGTTCGGGTTGCGGCCACGCTACGCCGCCCTGCGCGCCCGGCATCCAACCCGCGGGCCTCGGCACTGACACCCCGCGCGCAATCCGCACGCCCGGTTCCACGATCCGGTGCGCACGCTTCGATGCCGCCGCCGGACGCGCTCCTACGGTGGCCACGATGTCCTCCTCGTCCACGCCGCCGCACGCCCCGCCACCACCCCGCCGCCGTCCCTGCTGCGCCGGTGCCCGGCACCCTCTCCGGCCGGCTCCCGGCACAGACCGGCCCGTGGGACTGGACCTCAAGTGCACTTGAGTTCCTACGGTGTCGTACGGCAGGGGATCTCGAAACAGAGAACGGAGCGCATCCGCCATGGAGTACTCGCACACTGACGCCGAACTGGTCCGGCAGCCCATCGGCTACTGGAGCTGGGCCGCCGCCGAAGCGGTCGTCACCCGGATCAGGACCGCCCTCGCCGAGATCGGCACCACCCAGCCGCAGGCCTGGATCCTGGACCGCATCGCGCAGGCGGAGACACCGCCGACCCGCGACGGCGTGACCGGGGTGCTGAGCGGTTACGCGGCAGCGGGCATCGACGACCTGGACGAGGAGATCGACGCCACCGTGGCCCGGGGCTGGGTCATGCAGGACGCCGGCGGGCACCTCGAACTCAGCGCCGGAGGGAAGGACTTCCACGCCCTGCTCGTCACGACGCAGGCGGAGCTCCGGCAGGAGCGCCACCGGGGCATCCCGGACGAGGAGTACGTGCTCACGCTGAAGGTCCTCCAGCGCTTCATCCACAACACGGGCGGCCACGCCTGGCACCACTGACAGAATCGTGAGACGTGGGCACCGAGGAGGGGTGATGGAGCAGTTCGTGGGGAGAGCGGCGCGACTGATGGTCCGCAACGATGCCGAGGAGCCGCTGGATCTGGCGGTCGAGCCCTGGGGCGATGTCCATCGGATCATGCCCGCTGAGCTCTGTGCCGTCGTCACGCACTCCCTTGCGGGGTATGGCACTTGGCCCGGGACGACGCTCGGGGACGAACCGTTCGAGGTCCAGCACCGGCCCGACTCGCTCACGGTGTGGGCCAACGGCAGCTGCTTCCCTCTTCATGACCGCGAGGGCAACGAGATCGAGCCGTACCTCTACGGAGGGTGCCCCGTCGAGGGCACGGAGGCCTGAAGAGCCCCGGCACGGATACGCCGTGGGCCCGCCTCCCACGGGAGACGGGCCTCGGCTGTGTGCGCGGGGCTTGTGCCCGGCTTGTGCGGCGGCCTACTGGCCGGCGACGGCCTTCGCGAGCAGCGGGGTGATCTGCTCGACGACCCACGGGGCGCTCAGCGCGTCCGGGTAGGCGATGGCCGAGGACAGCGAGTTGTCCGAGGGGATGACCGTGAAGTGCTTGGTCTTCACCGCGTTCAGCGACTGGAACAGCTTGTTGGACTCCAGCTCGGTCGCGCTGATCACACCGCGGTCACCGAAGGGGTAGGTGACGAGGAGGACGTCGGCGTCGAGCTGGTCGAGGTTCTCCAGGCTCACCGCGTTCTTGTTCGGCGCGTAGTTCTTCGCCTTGTCGGTCTTGGTGAAGCCGAGCTTCTCGAAGACGCCCGGGTCCTGGTCGGCGTAGGACATGAAGCTGATCTGCTCGGGGTGGACGACCGTGTAGGTGTACGTCTTGCCCTTGAACTCGGGGTGCGCGGCGGCGGCGTCCGTCGTGGCCTTCTCGTTCGCGGCGATGACCTCGTCGGCCCTGGCGCTCAGACCGAGGGCCTTCGCCGCCGTCTTGAGGCGGTCCTGCCAGGTCATCGTGTCGGCGTGCGCCTTGTCGGTGAAGGTGACCACCGGGGCGATCGGCTGCAGCTTGGCGTAGTCGGCGTCCATCTCCCAGGTGTTCATGCCCAGGATGACGTCGGGAGCCTCGGCCGCGATGGCCTCGTAGGCGGTGCCGTCGGTGTCGTCGTACGTCTTCAGCTTGCCCGCGCCGAGCTTGTCGATGGCGCGCTGCTTGTACTCAGGCACCTTGCCGCCGTCCTCGACGTCCGGGGTGATCACCGGGACGACGCCGAGGGCCAGCGCGATGGCGGTGTCGCCGTCGGAGACCGTCGCGACCTTCACGGGCTTCTTCTTCACCTCGGTCTTGCCCCACGCGTTGGTGAGGGAGACGGGGAAGCCCGCGGACGCGCCGGCGCCGGCGGCGGCCGGCTTGTCCTTGGCGGGGGCCGGGTCCCCGCCGCACGCGGTGAGCAGGCCGAGGCAGGCGGCGGCCGCGGTGAGGGCGGCGAGGGCGCGGACCGGGCGGCGGCGCGTTCTGTTCAGGACGGACATGATGGTGGTTCTCCTATGCGAGGGTACGACGGCCCAGGGGGAAGATCTGGGGCCGCCCTGAGCGGGGATGGGGGACGACGAGACATTCCAGGCCGAAGACTTCGGCCACGGTCTGCTCGGTGAGGACCTCTTCGGGAGTGCCCCGGCGCACGATCCGGCCGTCGCGCATGGCGACGATCGTCGAGGCGTACAGGGCTGCCTGGTTGAGATCGTGGGACACCAGCACGATCGTCTTGCCGGCCTGCTCGTTGAGGTCGGCGAGGAGGTCCATGACCTCGATCTGGTGGGCGATGTCCAAGTAGGTGGTGGGCTCGTCCAGGAGCAGCGTGGGCGTGTCCTGGGCGAGCGCGAGGGCGATCCACACCCGCTGGCGCTGGCCGCCGGAGAGCTGGTCGACGGGGCGGTCGATCAGCTCGGCCGTGCCGGTCGCCGTCAGGGCGTCCGCGATGACCTCGTCGTCGGCGGCGGTGCGCCGCTGTCCGAAGCGGCGGTGCGGATGGCGTCCGCGCCAGACGAGGTCGCCGACGGTGATGGATTCGGGGGCGATCGGCGACTGCGGCAGGATGCCAAGGCGCTGGGCCACCTCGCGGGTGGGCAGGGCGTGGATGTCCTGCCCCTCCAGGAGGACGGAGCCGGCCGCCACCGGAAGCAGCCGCGCGACCGACTTCAACAGCGTCGACTTGCCGCAGGCGTTCGGGCCGACCAGCGCGGTGATCCTGCCGGGTTCGATCCCGAGGGACAGCTCCTGGATGACCGGCTTGCGCTCGTACCCGGCGCTGATGCCGCGGGCTTCGAGCCGGAAGCCGGCGTCGGGGGAGGCGAGTACGGTTCGTGCGCTCATGCGGTGGCTCCTTGCCTGCGCCGGAGGATCAGCCAGACGAAGTAGGGGGCGCCGAGCAGCGCCGTGAGGACACCCGTCGGGACCGGGCTGATCAGCGGGCCGTGCTGGGCGAGGACATCGGCCCCGAGGACGATGACGGCTCCGATCGGGACGGCCAGGGCGATGGACCGGTCGGCGCCGACCAGGCGGACCGCGATGGGGCCGCTGATCAGCGAGACGAAGCCGATCGGCCCCGTGACACTGGTCGCCAGCGCGGCGGCCGCGGCTCCGACGAGCAGGGCCGCGATCCGGGCGCCGCCCACCCGGGTGCCGAGCCCCTGGGCGAGCTGGTCGCCGAGCGCCATGCTCCCCAGGGAGCGGCCCAGCAGGGCGGCGCAGAGCCCGCACACGGCGAGCGCGCCCGCCAGCGTGGACACCCCTTCCCAGGTTGCGTCGTTGACGCTGCCGACCAGCCAGCGCATCACCTGGGCGATCCCGTGCTGCCCGGCCACCGTGAACAGGTAGTTCACGTAGGCGGTGCACACACCGCTGAGGCCGATGCCCACGAGGATCAGGCGGTACGTGTCCATGGTCCCGCGGCGCCTGCTCAGCGCGAGCACCATCGCCACGAGGGCGAACGCCCCGCCGAGACCGGCCAGGGAGGCCCCGAAGGGGACAGCCGGGGCGAACAGCAGCATCGTGGTGGCGCCGGCTCCGGCGCCCGCCGAGATGCCGACGATGTCCGGGGTGGCCAGCGGATTGCGCAGGAGCCGCTGGTACAGGGCGCCGGCGAGACCGAAGAGCGCTCCGGCGAGCAGCGCGGCCAGTGCGCGCGGCATCCGGATCCGGAAGATCACGTAGTCGGCGAGTCCGGTGCGCATCCCGAAGGCGGCGGGCAGGATGTCGCCCGCCGGGATCCGCTTGACCCCGCCGAGGAGCACCGAGGTGACGAGCAGGGCGAGCAGCATCAGGACGAGTGCGCAGGCCACCAGGGTGGCGCGGCGGACCCCGGCCCGGTGGGCGCCGCGCAGCCGGGCGACGGTGGCGGTCCTGAGCGCGGCGGCGGTGTCACGGGCGGTGTCGCGGGTGGTATCGCGGGAGGGGTCCACGAACGTGGCCCCGGGAGTGCCCGGTTGATGCGGCTGCCGAGGGGGCTCCTGACGGGGCTTCGGCTGCCGGGGCTTCGGCTCATCAGGCCTCGGTTCATCGGTCTGCGGCTCGTGGGTCTGTGGCATGTCACTCACATCCGGACCAGGTCGCGGCGGCGCGCGAGCCACACGAAGAAGGGGGTTCCGACCAGGGCGGTCATCACCGACACCTGGATCTCGCCGTGGTCGATGACCAGCCGTCCCGCGGTGTCGGCGCCGACGAGCAGGACGGACCCGCACACCATGGACAGGGGGAGCGACCAGCGGTGGTCCGCGCCGACGAGCATCCGGGCGGCGTGCGCGGCGATCAACCCCACGAAGGCGACCGGTCCCACGGCCGCGGTGGCCGCGGCGCACAGCAGCACCGCAACGGCCGCACTGGCCAGCCGGGCCCGCTCCACCCGGATGCCGAGCCCGCGGGCGGTCTCGTCACCGAGGCTCAGCAGGTTCAGGGTGCGCCCGAACGGCAGCGCCAGCACCAGGCCGCTGAGCGCGAACGGGAGTACCTGGAACAGGAATTGGCCGCGGCCGGTGAGCTGGCCCACCGACCAGAAGCGCAGGTGGGCGTAGACGGCCTCGTCGCGCACCACGAGCAGGGTGATCAGGGAGGACATCACCGCGGCGACGGCGACGCCCGCGAGGACGAGGCCGATCGTACTGCTGCCCGCGTTGGTGCGGGTGCCGATGAGGAAGACGAGGACGGCCGTCACGGCCGAGCCGGTCAGCGCCATCCAGAAGTAGCCCTGCACGCTCGAAGCGTCGAGGAAGAGGATCCCGAGCACGACGAACACCGCCGCGCCCTGCTCCACGCCCAGGACCCCCGGCTCCGCGAGCGGGTTCATCGTCAGTGCCTGCATGATGAGCCCGGAGGCGCCCAGGGAGGCCCCGACGGTCAGGCCCAGCAGGGTGCGGGGTATCCGCTCGGTCCACAGGACATCGCCGTTGTAGCCCTCCGCGCCGGGGTGCAGCACGATCCGCAGGATCTCCAGCGGCGATATGTCACGCGCGCCGAGGCCGACGCTCGCGACGGTCACGGTGGCCAGCATCAGGCCGGCGAGCACCACGACCACCGTGGCACGCGAGAAACGGGGCCTCGCGGGCGTCGGGGGGATCTTCGGTGCGGCCGGCGAAGCCGATTGCTTCATGGGTCTTCGGGTACTCCTCACCTGCTCAAGCTCGAAGTTAGGATAGCCTTACCAACGCGGGGTCCGGTCCAATGCCGGAGGCGAACCGCTCACAATCAGGGGTCAGGAACACGGCCCCTGCGGCAGGGGGAGGACGTTGTGGCCGAGGCCGAACTGCGCACCGTGCGCGACGAGGGGGAGACCCGGGCGGACGCCGTGATCGTGGCCGATGACGACTTCATCGCCGAGGGCGGACACCCTTTGCACGTCCACGAGTTCCACCAGTTCCTGCACGTACCGATCGGCCGGATCGTGGTCAGCGCCCTCGGCCGGGACTACGAGTTGTCCGCCTCGGTGGCGCTGTGGATACCGGCGGGCATCGCGCACAGCGCACGGTTCGGTGCGGACTCCGTCATCGCGGTCGAGGCCTTCGACGCGGAGCTGTTCCAGCTGCCGTACGAGGACGTCACCCCGATCAACATCACCGATGCCCAGCGCCGGCTGATCCTCGGCCGGATGCGCAGCACCCGCGCCGAGGACGACGACCCGGAGGTGTTCGCCGCCCTGTCCGCCGGACACCGCAACTGCCTGCCGCTGCCCCAGCCCACGAGCCACACCGCCGGCGCCGTGGCGCGGGAGCTGGCGCGGACCCCGAGCGACCCGCGTACCGCGACGGAGTGGGCGGAGAACCTCTACACGAGCTCGACCAGCCTGCGCCGGGCCTTCCGTGCGGAGACCGGGATGGCCTTCTCCGAGTGGCGCACCCGGCTCCGGCTCAACCACTCGCTGAGCCTGCTGGAACAGGGCCAGTTGGTCAGCGCCGTCGCCGCCCGGGTGGGGTTCGTCAGTACCAACGGCTACATCCTGGCCTTCCGCCGCCACTTCGGGCAGACGCCGGGCGCGTACGTGCGGAGCTCGCTGGACAGGTCGGCGTAGGAGGGGGCCCGGCGGAGCCCGGTCTCCGCCGGCCGGACGCGCCGCCGACCCGGCCGGTGCTCCCTGCGTGCGTGCGCCGTCGGCCTGCGCACACCACCGTCAGGCCGTCGTTGCGCCGGGTGCGCGAAGCGTCCGGCGAACGGCGTTGCGGAGCCAGTGGTGGCCTCCGTCAGCGGCGTGGCGGGGGTGCCACGCCATGCCGATCGCCAGTGGCGGCAGGGGCACGGGGATGTCGAGGAGGCGGAGTCCCAGGGCGGTGGCGGTGTCCGTGACGGGGGAGGGGGCATCGCCGGGGAGTGCGGTGGGGACAAGGCAGACGATGTCGCTGGAAGCGGCGAGATTCATCGCGGCCAGGTGGCTGGGCAGTACGACAGCGACGCGCCGGCGGAGGTTCCGTTCGGCCAGCGCGGCGTCCAGGGGACCGGTGAACCGGCCGCGGCGGCTCACCGCCACATGATCTGCGGCGGCGAGCCGGTCGGGGGTCAGGGCCCCTTCGGCGAGCGGGTGGCCGGGCCGGACGGCCGCCGCCATCCGAAGGGTGACCAGCTCCTCGATCCGGGTCTCGGGGTCCACGTGGTCGATGGCGCCGACCTCCAGATCGATCCGGCCGTCGCGCAGTGCCGATCCGGCTTCCAGTTCCTCGGACCGGAACCTCAACGAAATCCCCGGTGCCTCCTGCCGGGACAGCCGCGCCATGCCCGGGGCCAGCGCCGCGCCCACCAGGTCGGCCGCCTGGAGGGTGAAGGTGCTGCGCAGGAGCGCGGGATCGACGCCGGCGCCGGGGGCCAGCAGCACCTCCAACCGGTGTACCACCGCGGCCGTTTCCTCACGCAGGGCCCTGGCGCGGGGAGTGGGGACCATGGCCTGGCCGGCCCGGACCAGCAGGGGGTCCTGGAGGATGCGCCGCAGCCGGGCGAGGGTGCGGCTCATGGCCGCAGGCGACGTGTGCAAGCGGGCGGCGGCGCGAGTGACGCTCTGCTCGGTCAGCAAAGCGTCCAGCGCGACGGCGAGATTGGCATCGATGACGGGCCCTGCGCTGCTGCTCATGGGAGTAATTCCATTTCAGGCAATGATTCCTTGCTGGAGTTCCCATTGTGGCAACATCTCGGTCCTCCACAGGATGAGGGTCGTCCCGATCCGTCACGACCCTGAGGTTTCCATGATCGTCATCACCGCTCCCACCGGGAGCATCGGCAGCCATCTGCTGTCCCTGCTCCTGGAGTCCGCCCCCGCCCACGGCGAGCAACTACGCGTGGTCGTACGCGACCCCGCCCGGCTGCCCGACGCGGTGCGCGACCGCGTCGAGGTGATCACCGGCTCGCACGGCGACGCCGAGGTCGTCGACCGCGCATGCGAGGGCGCCGACGCAGTGTTCTGGCTCGTGCCCCCGGACGCGTCCCTGCCTCCCGAGGACGCCTACTGCGGCTTCACCCGGCCCGCCGCCAAGGCCTTCGTCGCCCACGGCGTCGGACACGTCGTCGGAGTCTCCGCGCTCGGCCGCGGCACCTCGCTCGCCCACCGCGCCGGCCTCGTCACCGCCTCCCTCGCCATGGACGACCTCATCGCCGGCACCGGTGTGGCCTACCGCGCCCTGGCCTGCCCGTCCTTCTTCGAGAACCTCCTCGAGGACGCCGGGTCGATCCGGGAGACGGGCGTCTTCACCGACGCCGTCGACGCCGGCCTCAAGGCCCCCCGGGCCGCCGTCGCCGACATCGCGGCCGTCGCCGCAGACCTGTTGCGCAGCCGTACATGGTCGGGCAACGAAAGCGTCCCCGTTCTCGGACCCCAGGACCTTTCCCCTGACGGCCTGGCCCGCATCATGACCGAACAACTCGGCCGCCCCGTCCGCTACGAACGCCGGCCGCTGGAGGAGCTGTACACCGAACTCCTCGGCCACCGCCTCGACAAGGAGTTCGCCCAAGGCGTCGTCGACATGAAAAGGGCCAAGAACGAGGGCCTCGACGCCGGGGTCACCCGCACCCCGGCCACCGCGTCCCCCACCACTTTCCAGCAGTGGTGCGCCCGGACCCTGGCACCCGCAGTCCTCTCGGAAGGAACCCGTCATGCCCGCTGAGCGGAGCACATCGCCGGTCACGGCGTTCATGCTGATCAAGACCATGCCCGAGTGGCTCGCCATGACCCCCCAGGAGCGCGTGAACGCCTTCGCCACCGAGGTCGTCCCCGCGGTCAAGGCCAGGACGACCGGCGTCCGTTCGCGCTTCTACGACACGGAGTTCTACTCCACGCGCGTCACCGACGTCTGGGTCTGGGAGGCCGACGACCACGACGCCTACCAGCTCCTCATCGACGTGCTGCGCGAAACGCCCTTCTGGGACCGCTACTTCACGGTCGTCGACCTGCTG
Organism: Streptomyces sp. NBC_01232; assembly: GCF_035989885.1. Taxonomy (GTDB): domain Bacteria; phylum Actinomycetota; class Actinomycetes; order Streptomycetales; family Streptomycetaceae; genus Streptomyces. Next base: position 494,027 of record NZ_CP108518.1, on the reverse strand, counting down.
GTCGGCACCGAGAACGGCTACGCCCGCACCTACGGCCTCGAGCCCGTCACCGCCATCGTGACCTGACACCCCACCCGGCCTGCGACGCCGGATGTCCCCGGGCCCCGATCGGTCCGGGGGCTCCGGCGCGCCCCCGCGGGCGGCCCAGAGCGACCCCGGCCAGTACCAGCGCCAGTCCGCACAGCTGTCGGCCCGTCAGTACCTCGCCGGCGACCGCCGTCCCGAGCAGGACCCCCGTGACCGGGTTGAGCAGCCCTATCAGACCGACCGTCCCGGCGGGCAGCCGGGCAAGGCCGGCGAACCAGGCGGCGAAGGCCAGTGCGGTGGCGACCAAGCCGACGTAACAGAACGCGAGGAAGGCCGACGGGGACACCGCCGGCGGGGCGCCCTCCACGGCGACGGCGACCGGCAGCAGGAGCAGGCCCCCGGCGGTGAGCTGCCAGGCGGTCGAGGCGAGCACACCGGCACCCGCGACGCCGGTGTTCCACCGCTTGGCCAGGATGTGGCCGAACGACGACACGAGCACCGCCGCGGCCGAGGCCAGGACGCCCGGCACGCTGATCCCGCCGGCGCCCCCGAGCAGCATGAGACACACCCCGCCCAGCCCGATCACGGCGCCTCCCAGGTGGGCGGCGCCGGGCCGCTCGGACACCAGGAACCGGGCGGCGAGCATCATGACCAAGGGGGAGGCCGCCATGACGGTGGAGGCCACGCTCGTCGGGAGCAGCTGGGAGGCGGCGAAGACGAGGACGAAGAACACGCTGACGTTGAGCAGCCCGAGCACGGCGGACCGGCCCCACCATGCGCCGCGCGGCCGCTGACGGCAGAACGCCAGCAGCACCAGGCCGGCCGGCAGCGCCCGCAGGGCGGCCCCGTACAGCGGGTGTCCGGCCGGCAGGAACTCATGGGTGACGAAGTAGTTGGCCCCCCAGGCCACCGGCGCCACTGCGGTGAGCGCCACCCAGCGCGCATTTGCTTCCATGGAAGGTAATGTAGCTTCCATGGAAGCAACTGTCTCGTCCGCCGAGCACGACCCACCGCAGGACCCGCCCCGGGACCGGGTGGCCCGGATCCAGGCCGAATGGCGTCGCGAAAGGCCTGACCTCGACGTCACCCCGCAGGGCGTGATCGGCCGGCTGCACCGCCTCGCCGACCGGCTCGGCGCGGAACTGCGCCTCGTCTACGACCGTTACGGACTCGGGGAAGGGGAGTTCGACGCCCTGTGCGCACTGCGCCGCGCGGGCGAGCCCTTCGAACGGGCACCGGGCGAGCTCGCCGCGCACACCATGGTCACCACGGGTGCCATGACGAAGCGGATCGACCGCCTGGAACGGGCCGGGCTCGTCACCCGCCGACGCTCCGACGACGATCAGCGCGGCCGGATCGTCGCCCTCACCACAGCCGGGCGCGACCTCGTCGACCGGGCGTTCACCGACCACATGCGCAACGAACGCCGCCTCCTGGACCTCGTGACGCCCGAGGAGGCCGCGGCGCTCGAAACGCTGCTCACCGGCTGGCTCTCCCGCCTGGAGGAATGACCGTCTCAGGCCGTTTCCTCGTGCGGGAAGCGGGCGAGTGGGGCGTCCTGCTCGAAGAAGGTCTTGGCGCGGATCCTCGCCCGCTCGTCGTCGCGGACCTGGCCCGGCCGTGAGCCGTTGCCGAGCAGTACACCGCCGAACCGCATCCGCATGTAGGCCGCGGTGTGATGAAGGCTGGTCACAAGCCCGGCGGCACGGGTCTCGTCGTGGTCCGCCATGGCCGTCACCCCCCACAGGGTCCGGCCCGCCATCCGCTGCTTGAAGTCCGAGCCGGGCACCGTCAGCCAGCCCGACCAGTAGTCGAGGTACCGCTTCGTGTGCGCGGAGAGGGAGTACCAGTACAGGGGCGAGGCGATGACCAGGTCGGTCGCCTCCAGCGTGGCCCGGCGCAGGATCTCCTCGCTCTCCCCTGCCGTCCAGCCCTCGGCCTCGTGCCGTCCGTCCCGGAAGTCCGGCAGCGACAGCGCCTCCAGATCGATCCACCTCTGTCGAACCCCGGCGGGCAACTGCTCGGCGGCCGCCCGCGCGAGGATCTCGGTGTTGCCGCCGGACCGGGAGCTGCCGAGGACGAAGAGGAACGAGCGGTCGGTCATGAACATCACTCCAGAGGTGCGCTTTCGAGTCGGCGGAATGCCCGCGCTCAGCGGTGACGTTAGAGGTTGACATCAGTGTGAAGGTCAACCGGACGCAGAGGTACGGCACATGCTCATCGGTGAACTGTCCCGCCGCACGGGAGTCAGCTCCCGGCTGCTGCGCTACTACGAGGCCCAGGGGCTGCTCGACGCGGAGCGCGGCCCGAACGGGTACCGCGACTACACCGCGGATTCCGTGGCCGCCGTGCGCAAGGTCCGCGCCCTGCTGGCGGCGGGCCTGTCCACCGAGGTGATCCGTTCCGTCCTGCCGTGTGTCCGCGGCGAGGGGGTGCGGTTCGCCTGGTGCGAGGAGATCCGGACCGTCCTCGACGGTGAACTGGCGGCCATGGACGCGCGCATCGAGGGCCTGCGGCACAGCCGCGACACCCTGGCCTGCTATCTGGAACAGGCCTGAGCCCCGCCCCCGAGGGTTCGGGGCGGGGCTCAGGCTGCCGGCCACGGGACGCCGGGTCAGACAGTGGCCGCCGTCTGCGGCCGCTGCTCGGTCTCCGCCGCGGCACGGTTCCCACGGGCGGGCAGCAGCCCGTCCAGGGCGAAGGCGCCCGGTCCGGTGAAGGCGAGCAGCAGGAAGGCCCAGCAGTACATCGCGGAGGATTCCCCGCCGTTCTGGATCGGCCAGAGGGCGTCCGCCTGGTGGGCCGTGAAGTAGGCGTACGCCATCGAGCCGGAGGCGATGAAGGCCGCGCTGCGGGTCCCGGCGCCGACCATCACCAGGGCGCCGCCGACGAGCTGGATCACCGCCGCGTACCAGCCCGGCCAGGCCCCGACGGGGACCGTGCCGCCGCCGTGCGCGCCACCGAGGACGCCGAAGAGGGAAGCGGCGCCGTGACAGGCGAACAAGAGACCGGTGACGATCCGGAAGAGACCCAGGGCATAGGGCTGGGCGTTGTTCAGACGTTCCGTCATGGGGAGATCCTTCGTTCGAATACGGGGACGTGGGGGGTGAGCGGGGGAGGACCTCAGGCGGTCCAGAGGGCCAGGGCGGCGACCCTGCCGGGGGGCACGGGCAGGTCGTACACCTGGTGCGCGGACGTACGCGCCGGCTCCGCGGCCGTGCCCACGTAGGGCAGCCGCGCGCCGTGCGACAGCCCCTGCCCGGTGGACTTCAGCACGGCCTCCTTGCGCGTCCAGCAGCGGGCGAAGGCGGCCGGCCGGGCGGGCCGGGGCAGGTCGAGCAGTTCGGCGCGCTCGTCCTCGTGCAGGCCGGTCATGGTCTCGTGGACCAGGGCGTCCGACGGTACGTCCTCGACGTCGACGCCCACCGGAACGGGAGCGACCGCGACCAGGACCAGGTCGCCGGCGTGCGCGAGGGAGAAGTGGACGGGGCGCCCCGGCAGGTAGGGACGGCCGTGCGGACCGCCGCACGCCACGCACGGCTCCCGGTCGATGATGAGCCGGGCCGGCGGAGTCCCGAGGACCGTGCCCAGGATGTCGCGCAGGCAGACGTGCGCGACCAGGAAGCGGTCCACGTCCGCGAACCGGCGGAAGCCGTCCGCCCGCAGCGACTCGGCCCGGTCGAGCTCGCCCCGCCGCGCGGTGGCGGCCGCGGCGTTCTCCGCCACCGAGGCCGTCCAGACACGGGTCTGTCCGGGCAGGGCCACCGGCACGGGCACGGGGTACACGGGCGGCACGTGCGCGGCTGCCGGCCGCGGCCGTGCCCGGAGCGAGGCCGGTCTCACAGCTGCGCGCAGACCCGGTCGGCCGTGGTGACCACGGCGCAGCGGCCCGCCGCCCACTCCAGCGCCGTCCGGTGCTCGCGCTCGGAGAAGTCGGCGACGGCGTCCGCGACCACGAAGGCCCGGATGTCCTGCATCCAGGCGTCGCAGGCCGTCATCAGCACGCCGATGTGCGCGTACACGCCGGTGATGACCAGCTGGTCCCGGCCCATCGCGTGCAGCTGCTCCGCGAGGTCGGTCCGTACGAAGGCGCTGTACTTCCACTTGGTGAGCACCGTGTCTCCGGGGCCCGGGGCCACGGCGTCGGGGATCGCGCCGGCCATCGGGTCGGCGGGCAGGCCGGGCCCCCAGAAGTCCTGCTGGAGCCCGCGCTCGAGCGGACTCTGGCCGCCGGGCTGGGCGGTGTAGAACACGGGCACCCCGGCCCGGCCCGCCTCCTTCTTCAGCCGCGCGACCTGCTGGAGCATGCCGGTGACGGGCTGTGCGTCCGTGTCGAAGGCCGACAGGAAGTAGTTCTGCAGGTCGTGGACGAGCAGGACCGCGCGGTCCGGGTCCACCGTCCAGTCGACGCGGTTGGCCGGCAGCTCCTCGGCGGTCGGCAGCGGGTAGGGGGCGATGGCGGGCAGGGCCATGGGTTCATCCGTTCAGTGCTGATGGGGCGGTACGGGGACGAGGGCCGGGGCCTCGGGGGCGGCGGTGCGCAGGTCCCGTTTGGAGACCTTGCCCACGCCGGTCTTGGGGAAGGCGGAGACGAATTCCACCCGGTCCGGCACCTTGTACGCGGCGAGGCCGCGTTCCCGCACGAACTTCTTCACGGCGGCGGGCCGCAGCGCCTCGGCGCCCTCGCGCAGGATCACGTAGGCGCAGGTGCGCTCGCCGAGATAGGCATCCGGTTCGCCGACGACATTGGCGTCGTGGACGGCCGGATGGGCCAGGATGTGGTTCTCCACCTCCTCCGCGGCGATCTTCTCCCCGCCCCGGTTGATCTGGTCCTTGGCGCGCCCCTCGACCACCAGGTGCCCGGTCGGTGTCATCCGGACGATGTCACCGGTCCGGTAGAAGCCGTCCGGGGTGAACGAACGGGCGTTGTGCTCGGGCGCGTTCCAGTACCCGCGGATCGTGTACGGGCCGCGGGTCAGCAGATGGCCGGACTCGCCGGGGAGCACCTCGCGGTCCTCGTCGTCGACGATCCGGATCTCGTCGTCCGGGGAGATCGGCCGGCCCTGGGTGGTGACCACGGTCTCCTCGGGGTCGTCGAGGCGGGTGTAGTTCACCAGCCCCTCCGCCATCCCGAACACCTGCTGGAGCGTGCATCCCAGTCCCGGCCGCACCCGGCGGGCCGCCTCCTCGCTGAACTTGGCGCCGCCGACCAGCAGGACGTCCAGGCTGCTCAGGTCCAGATCGGTGCGCGCGGCGGCCTCCGTCCACAGCAGGGCCAGCGGAGGCACCAGGCCGGTGATCGTCACGCCCTCGGACTCGATCAGCGGGAAGGCGACGTCGGGCACCGGCTGCGGGCACAGCACCACCCGGCCCCCCGCGTACAGGGCGCCCAGCGAACCGGGCGAGGACAGCGGGAAGTTGTGGGCGGCGGGCAGGGCCACCAGGTACACCGAGTCCGCGTCCACGCCGCAGATCTCGTTCGAGCCCCACAGCGAGTAGATGTAGTCGTCGTGGGTGTGGGGGATCAGCTTGGGGACGCCCGTGCTGCCGCCGGAGAGCTGGAGGAAGGCGAGGTCGTGCGGGGCGGGCCCGTCGCCGAGGCCTCCGGCGGGTGCGTCGAGGGGGACCTCGGCCAGCGACGTGAAGTCGCCCGGGTCGGCGTCGGCGACGAACACCTGGCGCAGGCCCGGGACTTCGGCTCGGACCGCGACGGCGAGCTCGCGGTAGTCGTAGCCGCCGTGCACGGCGGGGACGATGTAGGCCGCCGCTCCGGTGAAGGAGCAGAAGTAGGAGATCTCGGTGCGGCGGTGCGCCGGGAGGGCGAAGACGGGCAGGGCGCCGATCCGGAAGAGCGCGAAGACGACCTCGAAGAACTCGGCGGTGTTCGGCAGTTGTACGACGACCTTGTCGCCGGGGGCGATGCCGCGCGCCATGAGGCCCGCGGCCATCCGGTCGGCCCGCGCGTCGAGTTCGCCGTAGCTCCACGTGCGCCGGACCCCGTCCGGACCGCCGGCCGGGTCCACGAGGGCGATCCGGTCGGGGTGGGCCGCGGCCCGCTCCCGCAGCACGGACCCGAAGGTCTCGCCCCGCCACCAGCCGGCCGCCCGGTAGCGCTCGGCGAACTCGGCGGGCCAGGGCTGCCAGGCGGGGCCGGCCGCGGGGGTGAGAGGCTCCAGGGGGTCGCTCACAGCTCGGCTCCGACCGCCTGCAGGAAGGTACGGAACTTCGCTGCGGTCTCCGCGGTCTCGGCGTCGGGCTCGGACGCGGAGACGATGCCCGCCCCCGCGTACAGGCGCAGCCGGTTCTCCTCGGCCTCGGCGCAGCGGATGGTGACGACCCACTCGCCGTCACCGCTGCCGTCCTCCCAGCCGATCATGCCGGTGAAGAAGCCGCGGTCGAAGGGCTCGGTCTCCTCGATCACCCGGCGGGCCACGTCGGTCGGGCTGCCGCAGACGGCGGGCGTGGGGTGCAGGCTGGAGGCGATCTCCAGTGCGGAGACGTGGGGTCGTGCGAGCATTCCGGTCACGGTGGTGGACAGGTGCCACATGGTGGCCGTACGGAGCAGAGTGGGCCGCTCCGGGACGTCGAGGGAGCTGCAGTACGGGGCCATCGCCTGGTGGACCGCGTCGACGACCACGGCGTGCTCGTGGAGGTCCTTGGCGGACTGGAGCAGGGCGGCGGCCCGGCGGACGTCCTCGGCGAGGTCCGCGCTGCACGGGGTCGACCCGGCCAGCGGGTTGGAGATGAGCCGGTCGCCGCGGCGGGACACCAGCAGTTCCGGGCTGGCACCGAGCAGGTTGCGGCCGGGGCCGGTGGGGAGCGCGAAGGTGTAGCCGGAGGGGTCCCGGCGGGCGAGACGCTGGACCATGGCGGGTATGTCCAGGGGTCTGTCGGAGGCGAGTTCGAGGGTGCGGGCCAGTACGACCTTGCTGAACTCGCCCTGCCACATCCGGTCCACGGCTGTTGCCACGCCCTTGGCGTAGACGTCGGGCTCGGGGACGGACGCGATGGCCCAGCCGGTGGCTTCGGGACCGTCCGCGGGAAGGGCGATGAGCGGGTCCGAGGCGAGCGGCGGGCCGCTGCGCAGGAACTCCGGAACGACGAGCGCCGCGCGGGCGTCCGGGGCGAAGGGGATCGCGCCGATCACCATGGGACAGGGGTGCCCAGCCCGCCGGGCCTCGGCCAGGGCCCGGGCGACGCGGTGCGGCAGGGGCTCGGCGGAGTGCGCGACCTCCTGGCGCACGCCCTCGGCCAGCAGGGTCCGGGTGGGTGTCGCGAGGAACCGCGATCCGCTGCGATAGGCGTCGAGCAGCGTGGTGGCGGCGCCGACGGAGGGGTGCACCGGATCGGCCGGTGCGGGGGGCGTGGCGACTTGGTGGACCGTCGGCACGGTGACTCCTCTTCAGGGTGGGGGCAGGTGCGGGCAGGTGGGTGCGGCCGGGCGGTCGCCGGCTGCGGAGGTCCGGGTGGTGCGCATGGCGCGGGTGGTACGCGAGGCGCATGTGATGCAGAGGGCGCGGGGATTGCGCGTCGTGCGCACGTGGCGTGCATGGCGCGGGGGAGGGCGCGGGCCGTGCTGCCGCGGGGTCAGCGCAGCGTGGCTCCGCCGTCCACGTAGAGGTCCTGCATGGTGATGTGACGGGCCTGGTCCGACGCGAGGAACACGACGGCGTCCGCGATGTCCTGCGGGTCGGCGATCCGGCCCAGCGGGATCCCCGTCCGGTAGCTGGCGAGATCCCCGTCCAGCACCCGGGCGGACGCCTGCGGGTCCTTCCAGAGCCCCCACTGCATGGGGGTGTCCGTGGACCCGGGGGCGACGATGTTGCAGCGCACTCCGCTCCGGGCGTACTCCAGGCCCAGACACTTGGTGAACATGACGGCCGCGGCCTTCGAAGCCGCGTACGCGGACATGCCGGTGCGCGGGATTCCGGCCGCGTTCGAGGCGACGGTGATCACGCTGCCGGAGCCGCGTTCCGCCATGGCGGGAACGACGGCGCGGGAAGTGAAGAAGACGCCCTGGACGTTGACGGCGAAGGTGGCCGCCCAGTCCTCGTCGGTCAGTTCCGCGACCGGCGCGGCGCGCAGGATCCCGGCCACGTTCACCAGGATGTCGACCGGGCCGAGTTCCCGTCCGATCAGTGCGACGGTCCGCCCGACGGCAGCCGGGTCGGTGACATCGAGCCCGTAGGCGCGGACCGCGCCTACGCCCGCGGCCGGAACCCGGCCGGTCTGCGATCCGAGCTCCGCCGCCAGCGCGGTGACGGCCTTCGCCGAGACGTCCGTCGCGGCCACGGACGCGCCGAGGCGGAACAGCGTCCGGACGACGGCCTCGCCGATGCCCTGGCCCGCGCCGGTGACGAGCGCGACTTTCCCGGTGAAGCCGCTGGTCCCGGGGACGCCGGGCACACGGTGGTCGGACATGCCGCCCCCTCCTCAAATCTTAGGTAAGCCTAACCTAATTAAATGCTGAACGGCACTACGCGGCGCGTGGGTTGTGACGAGGGCCTCGGCGCCGCTGCGGGTGGGGGCGCGACGGAGCGCCCCCACCCGCACCCGGGGGTCAGTCCCGGGGGTCAGTCCCGGGCGCCCGGCTCGGCCGCGGCCAGCGCACGGGCCAGCACCGGACCGATCTCCGCCAGGACACCTGGGGACATCAGGTCGTCGTGCGCGCAGTCCAGGACGTGCTCCTCGAGCCGGCCCCCCAGGTGCGCGGGCCAGACCAGTCCCGGCGCCTCGTCCGCCGGAGTGGACCGGGCCGCCGTGAAGAACAGCACGTCACCCCGGTAGCGGAGGGTGCGGCTGCGCGACAGCAGCCGTACGCAGTGCACGTTCGTGTCGACGATCGCCCCCAGCAGCGCCTCGTCGAAGCCGGCCAGCAGGCCCTGGCTGTCGCGGATCGCGTCGACCGCCTCCGCCCGGTCCACCGGAGCATCGCCCTCCGGCGGGTTCAGTCCGGCCACCGAGAGCAGGAAACCGCTCTCCTCGCGCTCCAGGCGCTCGCGCCAGTCCGGCGCGTCGATGTACGACCAGTCCTCGGTCTCCGGCGGGTACGCGTCGAGCAGCCCCAGGAAGGCGACTTCCTCGCCGCGCTCCTGGAGCAGCGCGGCCAGCGTCTGTGCCACGGTCCCGCCGAAGGAATAGCCGAGGAAGTGGTAGGGACCCTCGGGCTGGACGGTACGGATCTCATCGAGGTAGAGCTCCGCCAGGGCGGCGACATCGGCCACCTCGGGCTGCGCGCCGGCGAGCCCGGGCGACTGGAGCCCGTACACCGGCCGGTCCGCGTCCAGGTACCGCAGCAGGCCGGTGTACTGCCAGGCGAAGCCGGACGCCGGGTGGAAGCAGAACAGCGGCGCGGCCGTTCCCCGTTCCCGCAGCGGCATCAGCACCCGCAGTGCGTCCCGGCGGGCGTCCGACCCGATCCGGGCCGCCAGGTCCGCCACCGTCGGCGCGGCCATCACGGCGCCGACCTGGACCGGGGTGCCCAACTCCGCGCGGATCCGGCCGACCAGCCGCATGGCCAGCAGCGAATGGCCGCCGAGCTCGAAGAAGTTGTCCTCGGCCCCGACCCGCTCGAGGCCCAGCACGTCCGCGAAGATCGCGCAGAGCAGTTCCTCGCGGCCGTCCTTCGGCGCCCGGCCGCCGCCCGCGTCCCCGAAGTCGGGGGCGGGCAGCGCCGCCCGGTCCACCTTGCCGTTCACCGTCAGAGGCAGCGCCGACAGCTCCACGAAGGCCGACGGAACCATGTATTCCGGCAGTGCGGCCGACAGCCGGGCCCGCAGGGCCGCCGGTTCGGGGGCCTCCGCGGCCGACGCCACCGTGTAGGCGACCAGCCGCTTCACACCGGTCGGCCCCGTGTGGACCACCACGGCCGCCGCCGCGATGCCGGGCTCCGCCGCCACCGCCGACTCGATCTCGCCGAGCTCGATGCGGAACCCGCGGATCTTGACCTGGTCGTCGGCGCGCCCGAGGTAGTCGATCTGCGCGTCCCCGCGCCACCGCACCAGGTCGCCCGTCCGGTACATCAGCGTGCCGGGCTCGCCGAACGGATCCGCGACGAACCGCTCCGCGGTCAGCTCCGGCCGCCCGAAGTACCCGCGGGCCAGCCCCGCTCCCGCGAGGTACAGCTCACCGGCCACGCCCACCGGCACCGGCCGCAGCGCGCTGTCCAGTACATAGGCCCGGGTGTTGAAGATGGGCCGCCCGACGCAGGAGGCGGCGCTGTCGTCCACGTCGGCGCCCAGCGCGTTGATCGTGTACTCGGTCGGGCCGTACAGGTTGTAGCCCATGGTGCCCTCGGTACGCTTCAGCAGCTCCCACAGGCCGTCCGGCACCGCCTCGCCGCCCAGCAGGAACAGCGTCGGCCGGTGCCGGTCCGCGTCCAGCAGACCCGCCTCGACCAACTGCAGGCCGTACGAGGGGGTCACGTTGACCACGTCGATGCCCACACGGTCGTAGTGCGCGGTCAGGGCCGCCGGGTCCAGGCGCAGCTGCTCGCCGATGACGTGCACCTCGTGCCCGTCGACCAGCCAGAAGAACTCCTCCCACGACATGTCGAAGGCGAAGGACACGGTGTGCGCCACCTTCATCCGGCGCCCGCCCGCCAGCGCCACCGCCGGAGCGAAGATCCGCTCGCGGTGGTTGAGGAGCATGTTGGTCAGACCCGAGTAGGGGACCACGACGCCCTTGGGCCGTCCGGTGGAGCCGGAGGTGTAGATGATGTAGGCGGGGTGCCGGCCGTCCCGGACGCCCGCCAGCTCCGACTCCGCCAGGGGTCCCTCCGGCAGCGCCGCCAGCTCGGCCACCACCGCCGGGTCGTCCAGCAACAGCGCCGGTACGCCCTCCACCACCGGCACCCGGTCCGTCACCGGGGCCGTCGTGATCAGGCACAGCGGCGAGGCGTCCTCCACCATCGCGCCGAGCCGGTCCACGGGGTGGTCGAGGTCCAGCGGGAGATAGGCCGCGCCGGTCTTCAGTACGGCGAACAGCGCGACCACGAAGTCCGCCGACCGCGGCAGGCCCAGGGCCACCACGACCTCCGGCCCCGCACCCCGCGCCACCAGGGCGCGCGCCAGCCGGTTGGCGCGTGCGTCGAGCTCCGCATAGCTCAGCCGACGGCCCTCGAAGACCAGGGCCGTCTCCCCGGGGGTACGGGCGGCCTGCTCGGCGAACAGGTCGATCACCGTGGTGTCCGGGACCTCGTGGCCCGTGTCGTCGCCGGTCGCGAGCAGTCCGGCCCGCTCCGCGGTCTCCAGGGTGACCAGCCGGCCCACCGGGACCGCCCCGCCGTCGGCGAGCTGCTCCACGAGCAGCGCGAGCCGGCCCGCCAGGTGCCGGGCGGTGGCCTCGTCGTACAGGTCGGGCCGGTAGCCGAGGCTCAGTTCCAGGGCCGGACCGGGGGTGACCGCGAGGGTCAGCGGATAGTGGGTGCCGTCGACGCTGTGCGTCCAGCCGATGGCGTGGGCCGCCACTGCCTCCTCGCGGGCCGCGTCGTTCAGCGGGGTGTTGCGGAAGACGTACAGGGTGTCGAAGAGCTGCCCGAGCCCCGTCAGCTGCTGGATCGGTCCGAGCCCCACGTAGTGGTGCGGCAGCAGGGCCGCGTGCTCGCCCTGCACCCGCACCATCAGCTCGCGCAGCGGCTCGTCGGGGCGCAGCGCGACCCGGAACGGCAGCGTGTTCATGAACATGCCGATCATCTGGTCGACCCCGGCGAGATCCGCCGGACGGCCGGAGACGGTGGCACCGAAGACCACGTCGTCGCGGCCCGTCATGCCGGCCAGCGCCATCGCCCACGCCGTGCTGAGCACGGTGTTGAGGGTCACCCCGCAGCCGCGCGCGAAGGCACGCAGCCGGTCGCTGGTGTCCACGTCCAGAGACAGGTCCACCACCTCGGCGGTCACCGGCTGCCGGTTCGGATCGGCGCGGGCCACGAGCGTGGCCTGGTCCAGCCCGGACAGGTGGGTGCGCCAGGCCTGCTCGGCCGCGTCCCGGTCCACGGCCGACAGCCAGCGCAGGTAGTCCCGGTAGGGGGTGACGGGCGGCAGCACGTCCTCGGAGCCGCCGTGCCCGTACAGGGCGAACAGCTCCTCGAAGAACAGCGACTCCGACCAGCCGTCGGTCAGGATGTGGTGCTGCGTCACGCACAGCATCCAGCGCTCCGCCGAGAAGCGGATCAGGGCCACGCGCAGCAGAGGCGGGGCCGCGAGGTCGAACCGCGTCGCCGCGTCGGCCAGGGAGAATTCCCGCAGCGCCTCGTCCTGTGCCGCCCGGTCGAGATGGCTGAGGTCGATCTCCCGCCAGGGCAGCTCCCACTCGCCCGGCACCACCTGCACCGGGCCGTCCAGACCCTCGTGCCGGAAACCGGACCGCAGGTTGGGGTGGCGCCGCAGCAGGGTGTCGAAGGCGGCGCGCAGGGCGGGCCCGTCGACGGCGTGCAGCAGCTCGACGAAGTTCTGCATCAGATAGACGTCGAGCGCCCGGTCGTCGTAGACGGCGTGGAAGTACAGGCCCTCCTGCAGCGGTGCCAGCGGCAGGACCTCCGCCACGTGCGGGAACACCGCGGCCAGCGCGGCCTCCTGCCCGGCGTCGAGGGTGACGAGTGGACCGGCCGACGCCGGGTAACCGCCCCCCTGGTCCCCGGCGTTGCGGGCCGCGGCGGCCATCCGCTCGACCGTCCGCTGCTCGAAGACATCGCGCGGTGTGAGGACCAGGCCCGCCTTCCGGGCCCGGGTCACCAGCTGGATGGAGACGATGCTGTCCCCGCCCAGTACGAAGAAGTCGTCGTCGATCCCGGCCGAGGCCAGCCCCAGCACCTGCGCGAAGACGGCGCACAGCGCCTCCTCGCGGGCGTCGCGGGGCGGGCGCGAGCGCGCCGCCGTGCCCAGCTCGGGCGCGGGCAGCGCCGCCCGGTCCAGCTTGCCGCTGACGTTCGTCGGGAGGGAATCCAAGGCCACCACGGCCGCCGGGACCATGTAGTCGGGCAGTACGCCGGCCAGCGCCTCCCGGAGCGCCGCCCCCGCGACCGGGCCGGTCACGTAGGCGACCAGCCGCTTGACCCCGGGCGTGTCCTCGCGGACCACCACGGCAGCGGAACCGACACCGGGCAGCGCGGTCAGGGCCGACTCCACCTCGCCGAGCTCGATCCGGTAGCCGCGGATCTTCACCTGGTCGTCGGCCCGCCCCAGGAACTCCAGCTGCCCGTCGGAGCGCAGCCGTACGAGGTCGCCCGTATGGTACATCCGCGAGCCCGGCGGACCGTACGGGTCGGCGACGAACCGCTCGGCGGTCAGCGCGGACCGGCCCAGGTACCCGCGGGCCAGACCGTGGCCCGCAAGGTACAGCTCACCGGGGGTGCCGGCCGGCGCGGGCCGCAGCGCGGAATCCAGTACGCGGGCGGCCGTGTTCCCGATGGGCCGTCCCACGATCGGGGTGGCCGAGTCGGCAAGGTCGGCGCCGAGCGCGTCCACCGTGTACTCGGTGGGCCCGTACAGGTTCACCGACATGACCCCGGGCGCCTCGCGGACCTCCGTCCACAGCGCCTCGGGCACGGCCTCGCCGCCCAGGAGCAGCAGCCCCGGCCGGTGGTGCGAGCGGCTCAGCAGCCCCCACTCCAGCAGCGCGCCGGCGTAGGTGGGCGTCACGTCCATGGCGTCGATCCGGTGTTCGCGGACGTAGCCGACGGTGAACTCGGCGTCGCGGCGTCCGATCTCGTCCAGGACGTGCAGCTCGTGCCCCGAGACCATCCAGAACAGCTGCTCCCACGAGGTGTCGAAGCTGAAGGAGGCGGTGTGCAGGGCGCGCAGCGGCCGCCCGCCCGCAGCCGCCACGGCCGGGGCGAAGACGTCCGCGACGTGGTTGGCGTACAGGTTCGCCAGACCGCCGTGGGTCAGCACGACCCCCTTGGGGCGGCCGGTGGAACCGGAGGTGTAGATCACGTAGGCCGGGTGGCCGGACTCCGTGCGCGGCGGACGGAAACCGGCGCCGTGCGAGGCGAGTTCCGCGGTCGCCTCCGCCGAGTCCAGGACGATCCGGGTGGGTCCGCCCACGGTCTCGGCGGGCAGCAGCGCGAGCGCCGCCTCCGTGGTCAGCACACACACCGGCGCCGCGTCGTCCAGCATCAGGGCGATCCGGTCGGCGGGGTAGTCCAGGTCCAGCGGCAGGTAGGCAGCGCCCGACTTCAGGACGGCCAGGATGGCCACCACCGACGCGGCCGAGCGCGGCACGGCCAGCGCCACGACGGACTCGGGTCCGGCGCCGCGCGCGGCGAGCAGCGAGGCCAGCCGGTCCGCCCGGTCGTTCAGTTCGGCGAAGGTCAGCCGGTCGGGGCCCGAGACCACGGCGCAGAAGTCCGGGGTGGCGGCGGCCTGCTCGGCGAACCGGTCGGCGACCGTACCGTCGGCCACATCGCGCGCGGTGCCCGCTTCCGCGGTACGCAGCTCCGCGCGGTCGGTGGCGGTCAGCGGCTCCAGCGTCCCCACCGGGCGGCCGGGGTCGCCCGCGACCTGGTCCAGCAGCGTGGTGAACCGCTCGGCCACGCGGGCGACGGTCCGGGCGTCGAAGAGGTCCGGCCGGTACTCCAGGGCCAGCTCGGCCCGCTCGTCCAGGGACACCGAGAGGGTGAGCGGGTAGTGCGTGCCGTCCCGGGCCTCGACCCCCGTCACCCGCACCCCGTCTGCCAGCGGCGCGCGGGTCGACGGGTCCACCGGGTAGTTCTCGATGACGACGAGAGTGTCGAAGAGCTCGCCGCCGCCCGCCTGCTTCTGGATCAGGCGCAGGCCCAGGTGGTGGTGGGCGAGCAGGGCGTTCTGCTCGTCCCGGAACCGTCTGAGCAGGTCCGCGACGCTTTCCCACGGCCGCGCCGTGAGCCGCACCGGGACGGTGGTGATGAACAGTCCGACCATCGACTCGACGCCCGGGAGCTCCTCGGGCCGGCCCGCGACCGTCAGCCCGAAGACCACGTCCCGGCGGCCCGTCAGACTGCCGAGCAGCAGGCCCCAGACCGCCTGGATCACCGTACTGGGCGTGGTGCCCAGCGAGCGCGCCGCCGCCGTCAGCCGGGCGGTGGCCGCCCCCGACAGCTCCACGCGGTGCACACCGGGCCGCACCGCCGTACGGGACGGGTCGGCCGGGGCCACGAGCACGGCCTCGTCCAGCCCGGCCAGCGCGGTCCGCCAGGCGCCCTCGGCGGCCGGGACGTCCTGCGCCTTCAGCCACTTGAGGTAGTCGCGGTAGGGGCGTACGGGCTGCTGCGCAGAGGCGTCGCCGTCGCTCTCGTACAGCGCGAGCAGGTCCCCGACCAGCAGTGGCATCGACCAGCCGTCGACCAGGATGTGGTGCACGGTGACCACGAGCAGGTGGTCGCCTTGGCCCCGGCGCACCAGCAGCAGCCGCAGCAGCGGCGGCCGGTGCAGCTCGAACCGGCGGTCCAGCTCGGCGCGTTCCGCCCGGCGCACCGCGGCCTGCGAGGGGTCGGCCGACAGGTCCGCCCGGCCGAGCGAGAAGGTCACCTCGGCCGGCACGAACTGCACCGGCTGGGGCACCCCCTCGTGCCAGAAGCCGGCCCGCAGGTTGGGGTGGCGGCGCAGCAGGGCGGCGCCCGCCCGCTCCAGCCGGTCCGCGTCCACGGGGCCGGCCAGCGACACGGAGACCTGCACCGTGTACACGTCTGGCGCGCTCGCGTCGTAGACGGAATGGAACAGCATGCCCTGCTGCAAGGGGGACAGCGGAAGCATGTCCTCTATTCGAGCCTGCGTCACTGCTGGGCCCTCCACATTTCTTCGAGCATGGTGATCTGGTCCTGGTCGAGATCGACCAGGTCGAGGTCCGAGGGGGTGTATCCCGCGGACGTGCCGCCGTCGGTCCAGGCGGAGAGGGCGTCCACGGCGGCCGTCCAGCCGTCCGCGAGCTGTCCCACGGTGTCCTGGGAGAGCGCCTCGCCCGCCCAGATGAAGTGGGCGGTGAGTTCCGGCCCGCCGTCCCCGTCGGTGATCTCCGCGGTGATCTCCAGTACGTGGGAGAGCGGCATCGCCGGGTCGGGGCGGGCGGACAGGGCGTCCGCCTCCGGGGCCGGGCCCCAGGCGGAATCGGCCCGGCCGGTCTGCCGGCCCAGGTAGTTCCACAGGATCTCGGCCCGGGCCGCCGGGTCGAACAGCCGCGCCGTGGAGGGGTTGTTGTAGCGGAGCAGGCCGGCGCCCAGCCCGCCGTCGGGCACCGCCCGCAGCAGCTCCTTGACCTCCTTGAGCAGTGCTCCGGCGTCCGCGCGCCCGGCGGTCACCGCCGCCGTGTCGTAGGCGCCCACCGGCAGCCGCAGCGGGTGGATGCTGGTCAGCCAGCCCACCGTGCGGGTGAGGTCGGCGCCCGGCAGCAGTTCCTGCTCCCGGCCGTGACCCTCCAGGTCCACCGTGAACCCGTCCGGCCGGGTCCGGCCCGAGCGGGTCGCCCAGTCGCCGACCGTCAGGACCAGCGCGCTCAGCAGGGCGTCCCCGACGGTGCCGTGGAAGGCGGCCGGAACGGCCTGGAGCAGCGGGGCCGTGCGCTCGGCGGAGATCCGTACGGACAGCCGGCGAGCTGTGGCCGCCGTGTCCGTGGACGGGTCCAGCGGACGTCCGGCGAGCAGCGGCCCGCCGGGGGCGGCGGCCAGCCAGCGGTCCAGCTCGGCGGTGCGGCGCGGGCTCTGCGCCTCGGCCAGCAGGTGCGTGGTCCAGGCCCGCAGCGGGGTGCCGACCGGCTCCAGGTCCGGCGTCCGGCCCGCGGCGGCGGCCTCGTGGGCCGCCTCCAGGTCGGGCAGCAGGATCTGCCAGGACACCTCGTCCACCGCGAGGTGGTGGACGACGAGCAGCAGTCGGCCGGGCTCGGCCGGACCCCGGTCGAGGTGCACGGCGCGCACGAGGGTCCCCGCTTCGGGGTCCAGCAGGCGCCAGATCCGCTCGGACTCGGCGGCGACCAGTTCGCGCAGGGCCGTGTCGGACAGGCGGACCGCGTCCACGCCCTCCAGGACGGTGGAGGCGTCCACCGCGCCCGTCGGCCGGATTTCCGCGCTCCACACCCCGGGGCGGGGCACGGTCAGCTGCTGGCGCAGCGCGTCGTGGTGGTCCAGTACGGCTTGCAGCGCGGCCGTGAGGTGCGGGCGCCGGGCCCCGACGGGCAGCCGGACCAGCCGGGCCTGCGCGAACGAGGCGAACGGGCTGCCCCGTTCGGCCAGCCAGGACGCCACCGGAGGCAGCGGCAGCGGGCCGGGACCCGCGTCGGCGGTCGTTGCGGCGGGAGCGGCGGAGTCCTCGGGCACGGTGGCGACCGAGGCCAGCGCGGCCGGGGTCGGGTGCGTGAAGATCTGCCGGGCGGAGACGGTCAGCCCGGCCTTGCGGGCCAGCCCCACCAGCCGGATGGAGACGATGCTGTCGCCGCCGAGCTCGAAGAAGTTGGCGTCGGGGCCGACTCCGGGCAGGCCCAGCACCTCACCCATCAGGGCGCACAGGATCTGCTCCGGGGTCCCGGCGGGCACCTGCGCCGCCGGGGCGGCGGAGGCCGCCGGTCCGGCGATCACCGGTGCGGGCAGTGCCCGCCGGTCCAGCTTGCCGTTCGCGGACAACGGCAGCCGCTCCAGCTCCGTGAACACGGCCGGGACCATGTACTCGGGCAGGCGGGCGGCGGCCAGGGTGCGCAGGGCGGCGGGGTCGATGCTGGCGCCGGGCGCGGGGACGGCGTAGGCCACCAGGCGGCGCACGCCGGGCTGGTCCTCGCGGACGATCACCGCGGCCCGGTCCACCTCGGGCGAGCCCGTCAGGACGGCTTCGATCTCCCCGAGTTCGATGCGGAATCCGCGCAGCTTGACCTGGTCGTCGGTGCGGCCCAGGTACTCCAGGCGCCCGTCGGCGAGGCGCCGTACGAGGTCGCCGGTGCGGTACATGCGGGCGCCGGGCGCGCCGTACGGGTCGGCGACGAAGCGTTCGCCCGTGAGTGCCGGGCGGCCGAGGTATCCGCGGGCCAGCTGGACGCCGGCCAGGTACAGCTCGCCGGGAACCCCGACGGGCACCGGCCGCAGGCGTGCGTCGAGCACGTACACGCGGGTGTTCCACACCGGCAGACCGATTGGGGCCGAGGCCCGTCCTTCGGCGGCGGTGAGCGCTGTGCAGGCGCCCGAGGTGACGTCCACGGCAGCCTCCGTGGGGCCGTAGAGGTTCTCCAGTGCCACCGGGGCGCCCGCCGCCGAGGCATGGAAGCGGGTGACGAGCTCGGTGGGCAGGGCCTCGCCGCTGCACACCACCAGCCGCAGGCTCGGGCAGCCGGCGATCCCGGTCTCGCCGAGGAAGGCGGCGAGCATGGAGGGGACGAAGTGCAGGACGGACACGCGCTCCTCGCGGATCAGGTCGGCGAGGTACAGCGGGTCCTTGTGCCCGTCCGGACGGGCGATGACCAGTGGGACGCCCTCGGCGAGCGGCCAGAAGAACTCCCACACGGACACGTCGAAGCTCGCCGGGGTCTTCTGCAGCACCCGGTCTCCGGGACGGAGGCCGTAGGCGCCCTGCATCCACTGCAGCCGGTTGACGATCGCCTCGTGCTCGACGAGCACGCCCTTGGGCATCCCGGTGGAGCCGGAGGTGAAGATCACGTAGGCGGGGTGGCGGGGCAGCAGGGGTGCGCGCCGCTCCGCGTCGGAGAGGTCCGAGCCGTCCAGTGCGGTCAGGCGGGAGCGGACGGTGGGGGAGTCCAGCAGGACCCGCGCCCTGCCCACTTCGGGAGACAGCAAGGTTCCCGACAAGGTGTCGGTGAGTATCAGGACGGGTTCGGCGGTACGGGTCATGTACGCCAGGCGCTCGGTCGGCAGACCGAGGTCGAGCGGCAGAAAGGCACCGCCCGCCCGCACCACCGCGTGCAGCGCGACGACGAGGTCGAAGGAGCGCGGCAGGGCCACGGCCACCACCGACTCCGGGCCCACCCCGCGGTCGATCAGCAGCCGCGCCAGCCGGTTCACCCGCTCCTCGAACTCGGCGCGCGACAGCTCACGCCCCTCGAAGACCAGCGCGGGAGCGGTCTCCTCCTTCGCGCCCGCCGCCGCCAGAGCGGCCAGGGTCCGCGCGCCGCCGAGCGGGCGGACGGTGTCGTTCCAGCCGTGCAGCGCGAGCTCCCGCTCGGCCGGGTCCAGCACCTCGACCGCCGAGACCGGACGGTCCGGCGCCGCCACGACCGCCTCCATCAGCAACAGCAGCCGTCGGGCCAGCAGTTCGACGGTTCCGCGGTCGAAGAGGTCGGTCGCGAAGCGGATGCCGCCCGCTATCGCCCCGTGCTCCTGGGAGGCCCCGAAGGCGAACTCCAGGTCGAACTTGGCGCCGCCCGTCTCCACCGTGAACTCCCGCGCCGGCAGCCCGAACAGCTCCGGAACCGCACCGTCCACGGAGTGGTAGGTCACCATCGTCTGGAACAGCGGATTGCGCGACCGGGACCGCTCCGGATCCACCGCCTCGACGACCGCCTCCAGCGGCAGATCGGCGTGGGCGAAGGCCGCCAGCCCGGTGTCCCGCACCCGGGCCACCAGCTCGGCGAAGGTCGGGTCCCCGGACAGGTCGGCGCGCAGCACCAGTGTGTTCAGGAAGAAGCCGACGAGCCCGTCGAGCTCCTCGCCCTCCCGGGCCGAGACCGGACTGCCCAGCGGGATGTCCTCACCCGCGCCGAGCCCGTGCAGCAGCGCCGCGACGGCCGCGTGCGCCACCATGAACAGCGTCGCACCGCTCTCCCGGGCGATCCGCGCCAGCCCCGCCCCGGTCCGCGCCGGCACCTCGAAGGTCACCACGTCCCCCTCGTACGAGGGGACCGCCGGCCGCGGCCGGTCGGCCGGCAGCGCCAGCTCCACGGGGGCGCCGGCCAGGGCCTGCCGCCAGTACGCGGCCTGCCGCCCCGCCACCGAGTCCGGATCGTCGGCGTCGCCGAGCAACTCGCGCTGCCACAGCGCGAAGTCGGCGTACTGCACCGGCAGCGGCGCGAAGCCGGGCTCCGTGCCCGCCGCCCGCGCGGCGTACGCCCGGTCCAGGTCCGCCAGCAGGGGGCCGGCCGACCCCTCGTCCGTGGCGATGTGGTGCACCAGCACCACCAGCAGGTGGTCGTCCGGCGCGGCCCGCAGCAGCGTGACCCGCACCGGCGGCTCGGCGGCCAGGTCGAAGACGTGCCCGCCGACGCGGACCGCCGCCTCCTCCAGCAGGTCCGCCGCCACCTCGCGCACCGTCAGAGCCACACCGGCCCGCTCGGCCGGCAGGACCACCTGGTACGGCTCGCCCCCGTGCTCGCGGAACACGGTCCGCAGGCTCTCGTGCCGGCCGACCAGATCGCGCACCGCCGCCTCCAGGGCCGCGGTGTCCACCGGCCCGCTCAGCCGCACCGCGAGGGGCACGTTGTAGGTGGTGCCGGGGCCGCGGACGCTGTCCAGCAGCCACAGCCTGCGCTGCGCGAAGGACAGCGGCAGGCGCTCGGGCCGCGGCACGGCCGCCGCGGGGCGCGGACGCCCGGCGCCGGTCCGCTCCGCAAGCAGCGCGGCCAGCGCGGCGACCGTCCGCATCTCGAAGAGGTCGCGGATGGCGCAGTCCACGTCCAGCGCGGACCTGAAGCGCCCCACCGCACGGGCCGCGAGCAGCGAGTGGCCGCCGAGGGCGAAGAAGTCGTCCTCCACACCGACCGATTCCAGGCCGAGGACGTCGGCCAGGATCCCGGCGAGGATCTCCTCGCGGGCGTCGCGCGGAGCCCGGGACGACCCGGCGACCGGCGCGGCGGGCGCGGGCAGCGCCCGCCGGTCCAGCTTGCCGTTGGCGGTGGTCGGGAGCACGGCGAGCGGCACCACCACGGCCGGGACCATGTACTCGGGCAGGCGGGCGGCGGCCAGGGTGCGCAGGGCGGCCGGGTCGATGGTGACGCCGGGCGCGGGGACGGCGTAGGCCACCAGACGCTGCACGCCGGGCTGGTCCTCGCGGACGATCACCGCGGCCCGGGCGATGTCGGGGGAAGAGCCGAGCACGGCCTGGATCTCGCCGAGTTCGATGCGGAATCCGCGCAGCTTGACCTGGTCGTCGGTGCGGCCCAGGTACTCCAGCCGCGCGTCCCGGCTCCAGCGCACCAGGTCGCAGGTGCGGTACATGCGGGCGCCGGGCGTGCCGTACGGGTCGGCGACGAAGCGTTCGCCCGTGAGTGCCGGGCGGCCGAGGTAGCCGCGGGCCAGCTGGACGCCGGCCAGGTAGAGCTCGCCGGGAACCCCGACAGGGACCGGCCGCAGGCGGGCGTCGAGGACGTAGACGCGGGTGTTCCACACAGGGCTGCCGATGGACACGGACGCGGAACCCGTGCCGGTGGAAGGGCAGTCCGCGGCGGTGACGTCGACGGCCGCCTCGGTGGGGCCGTAAAGGTTCACCAGACGGGCTGCGCCGCCGGGGGCGGACGCGTGGAAGCGGCCGACGAGCTCGCCCGGCAGGGCCTCGCCGCTGCACACGATCAGGCGCAGGGACGGGCAGTCCGTGATCTCGGCGTCACCCAGGAACGCGGCGAGCATCGACGGGACGAAGTGCAGGACGGACACGCGCTGTTCGCGGATCAGGTCGGCGAGGTACAGCGGGTCCTTGTGCCCGTCGGGGCTCGCGATGACCAGTGGGACGCCCTCGGCGAGCGGCCAGAAGAACTCCCAGACGGAGACGTCGAAGCTCGCCGGGGTCTTCTGCAGCACCCGGTCGGTGGAGTCCAGGCCGTACGCGTCCTGCATCCAGCGCAGCCGGTTGACGATCGCCTCGTGCTCGACGAGCACGCCCTTGGGCATCCCGGTGGAGCCGGAGGTGAAGATGACGTAGGCGGGGTGGCGGGGCAGCAGGGGCGCGCGCCGGTCCGCGTCCGCGACCGGGCCGCCCGAAAGCGCGGCGAGCTCGGCCACCCGCTCGGGGGCGTCCAGGACCAGGATCTCGGTGTCGGGCAGGTCCGGCAGCGCCCCCAGTGAGGGCAGGTCCGTCAGCAGGCAGACCGGAGCGGCCGTTTCTGCCATGTACGCCAGGCGCTCGGTCGGCAGACCGAGGTCGAGCGGCAGATAGGCGCCGCCCGCCCGGACCACCGCGTGCAGGGCGACGACGAGGTCGAAGGAGCGCGGCAGGGCCACGGCCACCACCGACTCCGGGCCGACCCCTGAGCCGATGAGCAAGCGCGCCAGCCGGTTGACCCGCTCCTCGAACTCGGCGCGCGACAGCTCACGCCCCTCGAGGACGAGGGCCGTGGCCAGCGGATCGCGCCGGGAGCCGGCCGCCGCCAGGGAGTCCAGGGTCTGCGGCGCGACCGGCCGGACGGTGTCGTTCCATCCGTCCAGGACCCGGGCGCGCTCGGCGGGGTCCAGCAGCTCCAGCTCGGCCAGCGGGACCTCGGGGGCCGCCGCTGCAGCGCCGAGCAGCCGCAGCAGCCGGGCCAGCAGGGACCGTACGGTCTCCGCGTCGAACAGGTCGGTCGCGTACCGCACTCCGCAGGTCATCGCAGCGGGCGAGCCGTCGGTGCCCGGGGTGCGGCGGAAGAGGATCTCCAGGTCGAACTTGGCGTTGCCTGCCGAGACCGGGAACTCCTCGGCCGGCAGGGAGCCGAGGGCGCGGACCGGCTCGGCACCGCCGTCCTCGTAGGCCACCATCGTCTGGAAGAGCGGGTGCCGCGACAGCGAGCGCTCCGGATTGACCGCCTCGACGACCGCGTCGAACGGCAGGTCCGCGTGGGCGAGGGCGGCGGCCCCGAAGGAGGCCGTACGGCGCAGGAGTTCGGCGAACGACGGGTCGCCCGCCAGGTCGGCCCGGACGACCAGGGTGTTCACGAAGAACCCGACCAGCCCGTCCAGGGCCTCCTCGCCGCGCCCCGCCACCGGGCTGCCGAGCGGGATGTCCTCGCCCGCGCCGAGGCGGTGCAGCAGCGCCGCCACGGCCGCGGTCACGACCGTGTACATCGTGGTGCCGCGCTCCCCGGCCAGTGCCTCCAGCTCCGCCACCAGCTCCTGCGGCAGCGCCGCGGACACGGTCCGGCCCTCGTGCGTGGGGCGGACCGGACGCGGCCGGTCGACCGGAAGCTCCAGTTCCTGGGGGAGGCCCGCCAGGGCCTCCCGCCAGAAGCCGGCCTGCCCGTGCGCGACGGATCCGGGAGTCACGGCCTCGCCCAGCAGCTCGCGCTGCCAGAGCGCGTAGTCCGCGTACTGGACCGCGGGCGGCGCGGTGTCCAGGACCCCGCCCGCGCACCGTGCCGCGTAGGCGGCGGACAGGTCGGCCAGCAGCGGGCCGGCCGACCACTCGTCACCGGCGATGTGGTGCAGCAGCAGGAGCAGCACCTGCTCGTCGGCGGCGGTGCGCAGCACGCTCACCCGCAGCGGCGTCTCGCGCTCCAGATCGAAGGCGTGACCGGCCGCCGCGTCGATGCTCCGGACGAGATCGGCCGGCTCGACCTCGGCCACCACGAAGGGCACCGCCGCGTCGGCGGGCTCCAGCACCCGCTGGTACGGGCCCTCGGCGTCCTCTGCGAACACGGTGCGCAGCACCTCGTGCCGGGCCGATACCTCGTGCACGGCAGCCTCCAGCGCGGCCGTGTCCAGCTCACCGCGCAGCCGCAGGGCCAGCGGGATGTTGTAGGTCGCGTTCGGGCCGTCCATCCGGTGCAGGAACCACAGCCGGGCCTGGGCGTACGACAGCGGCAGCCGCTCGGGGCGCGGCCCCGCGGTCAGCTCCGGGCGGGCGGCCGCGCGGCGGCCGGCCAGCCGCTGTGCGAGCGCCGCGACCGTGCGCAGCTCGAACACGTCCCGCACCGAGCAGTCGGCGCCGAGCGCCGTCCGGATCCGGGCCACCACGCGGGTGGCCAGCAGGGAATGCCCGCCGAGGCGGAAGAAGTCCTCCTCGGCTCCGACCGAGGGGACCCCCAGGACCTGGGCGAAGGCCTCGGCGAGGCGCTCCTCGGCATCCCCGCGCGGGGCCCGCCCGGAGCTGTCGGCCGTCGCGACCGGCACCGGCAGCGCCGCCTTGTCCAGCTTTCCGTTCACGCTCGTCGGCAGCACCGGCAGCACCATCACGGCGGCCGGGACCAGGTGTTCGGGCAGTCGCCCGGCCAGCTCCGCCCGCAGCCGGACGGGATCGGCCGAGCCCGTGACGTAGCCGACGAGCCGGGGCAGGCCCGGGGTGTCCTCGCGGACCACCACGGCGGCCGAGGTCACCCCGTCCAGGGCGGAGAGTTCGGCCTCGACCTCGGCCGGCTCCACACGGAAGCCGCGGATCTTGACCTGGTCGTCGACGCGGCCGAGGAACTCCAGCAGGCCGTCGGCCCGCCACCGTACGAGGTCGCCCGTACGGTACATCCGGGCGCCCGGGGAGCCGAACGGATCTGCGACGAAACGTTCCGCCGTCAGTGCGGACCGGCCCAGGTAGCCGCGCGCTCCCTGCTCGCCCGCCAGGTACAGCTCACCCGGCACCCCCACGGGCACCGGCCGCAGCCGCCCGTCCAGCACGTGCGCCCTGCTGTTGTCCAGCGGCCGGCCCACCACCGGCGAGGCACAGTCGCCGACCCGCGCCACCAGGGCGTCCACCGTGAACTCGGTGGGCCCGTAGTAGTTGACGACCTCCACGCCCGGTACGGTGCGCAACTCCTCCCACAGCGCCGGCGGCACCGCCTCCCCGCCCAGCAGGAACAGTGGCGGCCGCCACTCGCCCGCCAGCAGCCCGGCGTCCACCAGCTGCCGGCCGTACGAGGGAGTGACGTCGAGGGCGTCGATCCCCTCGGCGCGCACGTACGCCACGACCGCGTCCGCGTCCCGGCGCCCGTACTCGTCCAGGACGTGCAGCTCGTGCCCCGCCACCAGCCACAGCAGCTGCTCCCAGGACGAGTCGAAGGAGAAGGACGCGGTGTGCAGCGCCCGCACCCGGCGCCCGAGCCGGTCGGCGACCGGCAGGTACAGCTCCCGCTCGTGGTCGCGGAAGAGCCGCGTCAGACCGGCGTGCCGCAGCACGACCCCCTTGGGGCGGCCGGTGGAACCGGAGGTGTAGATGACGTACGCGGCGTGCTCGGGGTCCACGGGCACATCGGCCGCGGGTGCGAGGGCGGCCAGCCGCTCGGCCGTCGCCGGGTCGTCCAGCACCACCAGGTCCGCACCGGGCAGCCGGTCCGCCGCCGCCCGGGTCGTCACCGTGCACACCGGCTCCGCGTCCCCGAGCATGAACGCGATCCGCTCGGCCGGGTGGTCCAGGTCCAGCGGCAGGTAGGCGCCGCCCGCCTTGAGCACCGCGAGCGTCGCCACCACGGTGTCGGCGGAACGCGGCACGGCCAGCGCCACCACGGCGTCCGGGCAGACCCCGCGCTCGGCCAGCAGGGCCGCCAGCCGGCCCGCCCGGTCCTCCAGTTCGGCGAAGGTGAGGCGCTGTTCCCCGGCGACCACGGCCACCGCGTCGGGAGCCGCGGCCGCCCGGGCCGCGAACACCTCGGTCACCGCACCCGGCTCCACCGGCCGGTCCGTGTCGTTCCAGCGGGCCAGCCGGGCCCGCTCGGCGGAGTCCCGCAGCTCCCACCAGGACACCGGGTCCGCCGGAGCCGCGACCGCCGCAGCGAGCGCGCGCAGCAGCCGCTGGACGAAGGTCTCCACGGTCGGGCGGTCGAACAGCGCGGTCGCGTAGAACACCTCCAGCTCCAGGTCGTCGCTGTGCGCCGCGTCCGAGAAGGTGATGTCGAGGTCGAACTTGGTGACACCGGGGTCCACCCGGTCCACCCGGGCCGGGTACCCGAACAGGTTCGCCACGTCCTGGGTCACCGTGCTGTGCGAGACCATCGTCTGGAAGAGCGGGTGGCGGGAGAGCGAACGCTGCGGGTTGACCTCCTCCACGACCGAGTCGAAGGGCAGGTCGGCGTGGTCGAGCGCGGCCAGATCGGCCGTGCGCACCCGGTCCAGCAGCTCCGTGAAGGACGGGTCGCCGGACAGGTCGGTACGCAGCACCACCGTGTTGACGAAGAAGCCGACGAGGTCGTCGAGCGCGCTGTCGGTCCGCCCGGCGACCGGGCTGCCCAGCACGATGTCCTCGCCCGCGCCGAGCCGGTGCAGCACCGCGGCCACCGCCGCGTGGACCACCATGAACACACTGGTACCGGTTTCACGGGCCAGCGACCGCACCGCGGACGCCAGCTCGCGCGGCACGGCCTTGAAGAGCACGGCCCCGGCCGGGTCGGCCACGGCCGGACGCGGCCGGTCGGCCGGCAGCCCGGCCTCCGGCGGCAGCTCCGCCAGGGCCTCGCGCCAGTACGCCGCCTGGGTGGCGGCGAGCGAACCGGGGGTCCGCGCCGAGCCCAGCAGCTCCCGCTGATACAGCGCGAAGTCGGCGTACTGCACGGCCGGAACCCCGAGCTGGGGGTCCTCGCCCGCACAGCGGGCCGCGTACGCCCGCTCCAGGTCGCGCAGGAACGGCCCCATCGACCATTCGTCGCTCGCGATGTGGTGCAGCAGGACCACCAGGGCCTGCTCACCGCCGGCCGCGTCACGCACCAGGGTCACCCGCAGCGGGGCCTCCCCGGACAGGTCGAAGAGATGACCCAGCGCCTCCCTGACCGCGGACTCGAACCCGTCGCCGGCCACGTCGTCGAGGTGCAGCCGGACCCCGGCCTCCGCCACGTCCAGCACCCGCTGGTACGGCTCCCCGTCCCGCTCCCCGAAGACGGTCCGCAGGGCCTCGTGGCGGCCCGCCACGTCGCGCAGGGCCGCGTCCAGGGCGTCCGCGTCGAGCGCCGTGTCGAAGCGCACCACGAACGGGATGTTGTAGGTGGCGCTCGCGCCCTCCACCTGGTGCACGAACCACAGGCGTTGCTGGGCGTACGAGAGCGGCAGCGGGTCCGGGCGCGGACCCGCGACGGGCGCCGGACGGGCGGCGGCCGTGCGCCCGGCCAGCAGCGCGGCGAGTGCGGCCACGGTGCGCGCCTCGAACACGTCCCGGATCCCGCATTCGGTGCCCAGGGCGGTCCGCACGCGGGCGACCACCCGCGCGGCCAGCAGCGAGTGCCCGCCGAGGGTGAAGAAGTCGTCGTCGGGACCCACGGATTCCAGGCCCAGCACGTCGGCGAAGACCCCGCAGAGGATCTCCTCGCGGGCCCCGCGCGGGGCCCGCGCCCCGGCTCCCGCCAGCGCCGCCAGATCGGGCGCGGGCAGGGAACGGCGGTCGATCTTTCCATTGGCCGTCAGCGGGAACGCCTCGAGGACGACGACCGCGGACGGGACCATGTACTCGGGCAGCACTTCGGCCAGCGCCCGGCGCAGGTCCGCCGCGTCGGGTCCGGGGCCCTGGCCGGCGGGGGTGACGTAGCCGACGAGGTGCGGGAATCCGGGAAGGTCCTCGCGGACCAGGGCCACGGCCCGGTCCACGCCCTCACCGGCGGTGAGCGCGCTTTCGATCTCGCCGAGTTCGATGCGGAAGCCGCGCAGCTTGACCTGATCGTCGACGCGGCCGAGGAAGCCGATCCGGCCGTCCGCGGTGCGGCGTACGAGGTCACCGGTGCGGTACATCCGGCTGCCCGCGGGCCCGTACGGATCAGCGACGAAACGTTCCGCCGTGAGTGCGGCGCGGCCGAGGTAACCGCGCGCGAGCTGGTCACCGGCGAGGTAGAGCTCCCCGGGCCGGCCGACGCCGACCGGGCGCAGGGCCCCGTCGAGGACATGGGCGCGGGTGTTCCAGAACGGCTCCCCGATGTCTGGAACGCCGGTGTGCCCGGGGCGGAGCAGGCGGGAGGTCGCCCAGACGGTGACCTCGGTCGGGCCGTACACGTTGGTGACCGACCGCGCGGTGCGCGCGAGGCGCTCCGCGAGGGCGGCGGGCACCGCCTCTCCGCCGACGAGCACACGGGTGCCGCCGAGCGAGGCCGGGCGGCCGTCCTCCAGCAGGGCGTGCCACAGCGACGGCGTGGCCTGCATGACGGAGGGCCGGTGCGCGTCGACGAGCGTGGCGAGAGCGGCCGGGTCCCGTACGGTGTCGCGGTCGGCCAGGACCACGGTGGCGCCGCTGATCAGCGGGGTGTGGATCTCCAGGGCCGCGATGTCGAAGGAGATGGTGGTGACCGCGACGAGCTGCTGACCGGGGGCCAGTTCGAGCTCGTGGGCCTGCATGCGCAGGAAGTTGGCCAGGGCCGCGTGCGGGACGACGACGCCCTTGGGCCGGCCCGTGGAGCCGGAGGTGTAGATCACGTACGCGGGGTGGCCGCAGTCCAGCGGCGCGGTGCGGTCGGCGTCCGTCGGGGCGTGGGCGGCGGTGTCGGCCAGCTCGGCGAGGGTGTCGGGGGCGTCGAGGACGACGGTCTCGACCCCGTCGACGACCGGGGCGGTCGCCGCGCAGTCCAGGGTGGTCAGGACGCAGAGCGGGCGGGCGTCCCCGACCATGAACTCCAGCCGGTCGGCGGGGTAGTCGAGGTCGAGCGGCAGATAGGCGCCGCCCGCCTTCATGACGGCGAGCAGGGCGACCACGAGGTCCGGGGTGCGGGGCAGCGCGAGGCCGACGATGGTCTCCGGGCCGGCGCCGCGGCCGATCAGGAGGCGGGCGAGCCGGTTGGCGCGCTCCTCCAGGGCCGCGTAGCCCAGCGTGTGGCCGCCCGCGATCACCGCGGGCATCTCGGGGTGCAGCCGGGCGGCGTGCTCGAAGGCGTCGACGACGGTGCCGGCCGGCACCGGGTGGCCGGTGTCGTTCAGGTCGAGGAGCAGGGCGTCCCGGGCCGTCGGCGAGAGCAGGTCGGGGCGCCCGACGGGTGCCTGCGGCCCGGCCGCGGCGGCCTCGCGGAGGAACTGCGCGAACTCGGCGCGGCGCGCGGCCAGCGACGTGGCGTCGTACGCCTGCGGGTTGGCGTCGAGCTCGAACCGGATGCGGCCCTCGGCGGCGTCGTGGTAAACGCCGAGCGTGAGGTCGTCCACCGGGCCGGCGGCGACGTTGTGCACGGAGCCTGCTGCTCCGGCGAAGTCGAGGGAGTTGTCGAAGGCCTTGATGTTGACCATGGGTCCGAGCAGGCCCTGTTCGCGGCCGGCCGGGCCGAGATCGCGGCGGATGTCCTCGGCCCGGTAGCGCTGGTGGCGGCGCAGGTCGCGGATGTCCGAGGCGACCGCGGCGACCAGCTCGGCGAGGGGGGTCTGCGGGCGCACGGCGACGCGCAGCGGCAGCACGTTGACGACCATGGACGGCACCTTGAGGGCCGCCGAGCCGAGCCGCGCCATGGCGGGCAGCGACAGCAGCACGTCCCGGCTGCCGGTGGCGCGGTGCAGGTAGGCGGCGAACGCGGCGGTCAGGACATCGGCCCAACTGGCCTTGGCGGCCCGGGCGATGGCAAGGAGGCCGGCGGTCTCCTCCCGGGCAAGGGTGGCGCCGTCGCGCAGGAACGCGTGCGCCGCGGGGAAACGGGCACCGCTCAGCGGCTCCGGCTCGGGGCGGTCCGAGAGCCGCTCCAGCCAGTAGGCGCGGTCCTCGGCGAACCGGGAGGAGGCGCGGTAGTCCTGCTCCTCGCCGAGGATCACCTCCAGCCCGCCGAACGGCCCGGGCGCGGGCTCCACGCCCCCGGCGAGGGCCGTGTAGATCTCGGCGGTGCGCCGGGAGAGGAGGGAGAACCCGAAGGCGTCCAGGACGATGTGATGGGCCCTCTGGTACCAGAGGGTGCGGTCCGGGCCGATCCTGTGCAGCGTGAACACGTACAGGGAGTCCCGGACCGGGTCCACCGGGCGCGCCATGTCGGCGCGCATCAGGGACAGCGCCGTGCCGTACGGGTCGTCCTGGCTCGTGTGGTCGAGCACGGCGACCAGCGGTCCGGCCGCGGGCCCGCTCCAGGTGACCTGGTACGGCTCCCCGTCCGGGCCCTCCGCGAAGCGCGCCGTGAGCGCCTCGCTCTCGGCGACCGTCTGCCGGAGCGCGGTCACGAACAGGCCGGCGTCCAGGGGGCCGTCGATCTCGACGTACTGGCCGACGTTGTAGACCGGGGAGTCGGGGTCGAGCCGCTGCCCGTACCAGACACCGGTCTGGGCCCCGGTGAGGGGAAGGCGCTGGGAGGGACGCTCGGTCATGGACATCGTGCTCCAGATTCGCTGCGGGTCCCCGGCCGGTGGCGGGACCGGCCGGGGGAGGTCGACGGGATGGGGGGGCTGCGGGCGGGCCCGGGAGGCCCTGTCTAGGCCGCGGGGGCGGCGGGCTTCAGACCGGCGGAGTCGGGGCCCGGCCCGTCGTCGTGCCGGTCCTCCTCGTCCCCCTCGTCGCGGGGAAGGGTGGCCCTGCGCAGGCCGGGTACGGCGATCGCCACGGCGAGGGCGGCCACGGCGCAGACAGCGCCGTTGACGACGGCCGCGCCACCGGGGCTGAACCAGCGGGCGAGGGCGGACACTTCGACGTCGCCGACGACGCCGCCGGTGGTGCCCTGCGTGGTGATGACGCTGACGATGCGGCCGCGCAGCCGGTCCGGGGTGCTGTGCTGGACGAGGGCGTACTCGAGGATCTCGTACACCGTTCCGGCGGCTCCGCCCACGGCGAGCAGCGCGAAGGCCGCCCAGATGTTGCCGCTGAGGCCGAAGCCCACGGCGGACAGGCCACCGGTGAACGCCGCGACGATCAGCAGCCGGCCGGGCCGCGCGGCCCGGGTCAGCCAGCCGCTGGTGGCGGAGACGACGACCGCGCCGATGGCGGGGGCGGTGTAGAGGAGGCCGAGCATGACCTCGCCGCCCTGGAACTGACGGTCGACCATCTCGGGGAAGAGCACGACCGGGAGGTTGAAGAGGGCCATCACGCCGCCGAGCACGAGCAGGCCGCCGACGACGCGATTGCGGACGGCGTACTTGAACGCGACGAGCAGCGATCCGCTGTCGGCGGCGGCCTCCTCGTCCTCCTCGTCGCCCTTGACCGGGGGCAGGGGGCGGATGCGGGAGATCAGGACAGTGGTGACGGCCGTGGTGACGGCGGTGAAGGCGAAGACCGGGCCGGGCCCCCACAGCGCGAGCAGGATGCCGCCGAGGAACGGCGCGCTGACCGAGCCGATCTCACCGGTCAGGGAGATCAGCGCGCCCGCGGCGGGGAGCTGGTCGGGGCGGACCAGGGTCGGCGCGACGGCCATCAGGGCCGTCACGCTGACGCCCGTGGCCAGGCCGTCCCAGGCGACGCAGACGTAGATGCCCCACAAGGTGGGGTCGGGCAGCATCGCGTTCACGGCGAGGCCGGCGAAGGCGAGGGCGGCGGCCCCACGGGCGCACACGATCAGGCGCCGGCGGTCGCTCCGGTCGGCCATGACGCCGCCCCAGAGCGACCCGAGCAGCACGGTGATGCTCATGATCATGCTGGCGACGGCGACGTTGAAGGTGGAGCGCGTCAGACCGTACACCTGGGCGGACAGGGCCACCGTCGCCATGCCGAGGCCGAACAGGGACACCACGCGGGCGATGAAGATGGCGCGGAAGTCCCTGCTGGTACGCAGGGGTTCGATGTCTATGACGAAGTCACGCAAGGGCACGGCAGGCTCCGGGGCGGGCAGGTGCGGGGGAGGGAGGATCAGGGGGTTGCGGTGAGCAGCTCGGCCCACTGGCGCAGGGTCGGCCGCTCGGCGAGGTCCACGAAGCTGATGCGGGCGCCTTCCGCCCGCCACTTCTCGACGAGCGACATCAGCCGGATGGAGTCGAGGCCCTGGTCCAGCAGGTCCTCTTCCAGGGAGACGTCGGCGGGCTCCGTGTAGAGCACGTCGGCGACGTCGCGGACCAGCCGGTCGAGCGTGAAGGGCGGGGAAGCGGACATGGAGGGGCTCTCTCCTCGGTGATCGGTGGAATGGCGGCAACATTTCAGCATTGCATTAGGTAAGGCTTACCTAACTAAATGCATAGCTGCACGTCAAGCGGGGTGTGGTGAACACGGGGCTGCCGCTTGGATGAACTGGCCTCTGCGTGTGATGTGTTGGGCCGGGAGGCGGAATTGCGGCGTAATTTAGGGAAGGCTAACCTAACTTTGTGATTACTGCCGCCACCCCCCGTCCCCCGTTGCACGGCACGGAGGGCCTCCCGCCGCTGGTGCGCCGGGCGCGCCTGCACGACGCCCCCGCCCTCCACGCCCTCTCACTGGCGTTCATCCGCTCCGGGGCTCTACGGCCCCGCAGCATCGACCACTACCTCGCGCACGCCGGGGAGTTCCTCCTCGCGACCGGGCGCGGCCGCACCGCGGTCCTGGGCTGCCTCGCCCTGAGCGACGAGGGGGACGGAGCCGCCGTGCTCTACAACTTCTGCGTAGCGAGCGGGAACCAGGGCCAGGGACTCGGGGCCGCGCTGCTGCGCGCCGCGCTGGCCGACGCCGGAAACCGCCTCGTGCGGGAGGTCTTCACCGCGACCACCGGCGGCGCCGCCTTCTTCCGGCGGCACGGCTTCGCGCCGGCGTGCCCGGGGCGGGCACCCGTCGCCTGGGCGGGGGCGCTTGACCCCGCACGCGGTTCGGAGGTGCTCTCCCGACGGCTGTGAACCGTACGGTCCGCACGTGACCGGGGGCCGGGCCGGAGGGCATCCTCCGGTCCGGCCCCGCGCGTGACCGGGGCCGGGCGGCCCCCGGCGTCAGCTCCTGGCGACCAGGCTGGCGGGCCGCATGTCGGTCCAGTTCGCCTCCGTGTACGCGGCGCAGCCCTCCCGGCTGTCCTCGCCGTGCACGACGGTCCAGCCCGCGGGAACCTCCGCGAAGGCGGGCCAGAGCGAATGCTGGTTCTCGGCGTTCACGAGGACGAAGTAGCGGGCGTCGTCGTCCTCGAACGGGTTGGTGGCCATGGTGTCTCTCCTTGGGTGATGACCGGGGTGGTCGGAACGGGGATGGGATCAGTGGTGGGCGGGGGAGTCCGGCCCGGGCGGGCCGGACCCCGGTGCCGCGGCCGGTACGGGATCGGACCCCGCGAGGCAGGCGACCGGAGCGTCGGGGGCGCCGCAGAGCGCCGCCAGGTCCTCGGTGAACAGGCTGGCGAACCGGGCCGGTTCACCCTCCTCGTAGAGCACCGGGTTGGCGTCGAAGTCAAGGCGCAGCCGCCCGTCGGCGTCCGCCCCGGCGGACACCGACAGGTCGTCGACCGGGCCCGAGGCGAGGCTCACGACCCGGCCGCGGATCCCGCCGAAGTCCAGGTCCGTCTCGAACGGCCGCAGATTGACCAGCGGCCCGGGGACGCGGCCGCCCCCGTACTCGGGCCACAGCTCGCGCGCCAGCTCCTCGCCGCGCAGCCGCTGGTGACGGCGGAGCAGGGTCAGCTCGCCGGCCGCCGCGTGCAGGAGCGACCGGAAGGTGTCCGCCCCGCGGACCGGCAGCCGCACCGGCAGCACGTTCACCGCCGTCGCGGGCACCCGTAGCGTTCCCGGGCCGGTCCGCGCCGCCGCGTACACGGCGAGGACCGCCTCGCGCGCTCCTGCCTGCGCCGTCACCCGCACCGCGGTGGTGGCGAGCACGACCTCGGCCCAGGTGACGCGGGCGGAGCGGGCGGCGGCACGTACGGCTGCGCTGTCAGTCGCGTCGAGGTGCACGGTGTGCCGCCGCGCGGTGTCCTGGGCCGGGGCGGCCCGGCCGGCGGGGGACACGGGTGCCGGGCGGTCGGCGTACCGCTCCGTCCAGTACCGCCGGTCCGCGGCCTGCGCTGCCGAGCCGGTGTACGCGCGGTCCGCGTCGGCCAGTACGGAGACCGGCTCGAAGGGGGTCGGGCCGGGCGGGCGTCCGGCCACGAGGGCCGTGTAGACGTCGGCGATCCGTCGGCTGAGCAGCGCCACTCCGTACCCGTCGATCGCCAGCAGGTGGAAGTACTGCACCAGCAGGTGGCGTTCGCGGCCGACCCTGACCAGCAGGGCGCCGGTGAGATCGGGTGCCGGGCCGGCGCCCGCCGGGGCGGTGAGCAGCTCGGCCCGTGGCGGGCAGGCGAGCTGGCCGCGCACGAGCTCGACGGCGGCGCCCACCGGGTCGGCCGCCCCGGAGGTGTCCAGGCGCGGCAGGCCGCCCCGGGTCATCAGCCGCGAGCGGAGCCAGGGGGCCTCGTCGAGGGTGCGGCGCACGGCCTCGTCGAGCGCCGCCGTGTCGAGCGGGCCGACGAGCTCGATGTACTGGCCCACGTTGTGGCCGGCGTACGAGGGATCCGCGCTCTGGGCCGCCAGGATGTGCGCCTGCGCCGCCGTGAGTCCGGTCCTCCCGGCCGCCGCCGGGGTGTCGGTGCGCGGCATGGCCGCTCAGCCCCGGTGCGCGGGGACGCCGTCGGCGACGGCCGCCCTGGTCGCCAGAGCGGCCTGCACCTCGCGTTCGGCGACGCGCAGCAGCAGGGAGTCGCAGATCTCCCCCGAGCGCACGGCCAGCGTGGACAGCAGGGAGGCGGTGATGCCGTGGGTGTGCTCGGCCGCGGCGCCCTGGACGTAGATGCCGGCCCGGACGCGGTCGGTGGTCTCCACCCGGTGGTCGCGGCCGACGCGCAGCCGTCCCTGCCCGTCCGTGAGGCACTCCCCGGCCAGGTCGCCGAGCAGCTCCGCCGGTTCGGTGGGCCGGTAGCCGGTGGCCAGGACCACCGCGTCGCAGTCGAGGGTGAGGGTCTCTCCCGTGGTGAGGGAGCGCACCACGGCCCGTGCCCCGTCGGGGAGTTCCTCCACGGCGGTGAGGGCGGTGGTGTTGAGGATGCGCAGGCGTTCGGTGCCCGCGACCTTCTCCTGGTACACGGTCCGGTACAGGTGCTCGATCAGATCGCCGTCCACCACCGCGTAGTTGGTGTTGGCGTGGTAGCCGATGAGCCGTTGCTTGACCTCCTCCGGCGCCGCGAAGAACTCGTCGACGGCGGCCGGGTCGAAGATCCGGTTGGCAAACGGGCTGTCGTCGGCGGGGCTGTACCCGTACCGGGTGAACACGGCGCACACCTCGGCGTCCGGGAACGTGCGGTGCAGGTGGTCGGCCGTCTCCGCGGCGGACTGCCCGGCGCCGACCACCACGAACCGGCGGTGCGGACGCACCGTCAGCCCCGTCGCCCGGTGGAGCAGGTCGCGGTTGTGCCAGACGTGCGGGCCGGTGCTGACTCCGGCCGGGACGCGGGGGCGCAGCCCGGTCCCGAGGACGAGGTTGCGGGTGCGGGTGGCGCGCCGCGGACCGGTCCCGGACGCGGGCCGCGTGATGACGTCCAGCCGGTCCACGGCGTCGGCCGGTCCCGCCGGGCGCACCTCGACGGCCTCGGTCGCGTAGTCGACCAGACCGCTGAAGGAGGCCGCGCACCAGCGGAAGTAGTCGTGGAATTCGAGGCGGGTGGGGAAGAAGGACTTCTGGTTGATGAAGTCGGCCAGCCGGTCCCGGTCCTGAAGGTAGTGCAGGAAGCTGAAGGGGCTCCCCGGATTGCGCATCGTCACCAGGTCCTTCAGGAAGGAGACCTGCATGGTGGCCCCTTCGAGGAGCATGCCCTGGTGCCAGCCGAAGTCGGCCTGGCGCTCGATGAACGAGGCACGGATCGCCTCGCCGGGGGCGCGCCGGCCGTTGTGCTCCCGGATCGCTATCGCCAGGGCGAGGTTGGCCGGCCCGAAGCCGATGCCCACCAGGTCCCTGGTGTCCGGGAGAGCGTCCCCGGGTGTGGAGCTCGCGTGCGGTGCGGACATGCCCATCCTTCCTCGGTCCTACCCCATTTGCTTAGGTAAGGCTGGCCTAACATCTCTGACAGGCCGGAAGCTGTCAAGTTGGACCCATGGCTGTCTCACCGAGCGTCAACCTGACCCGGTGGCACGTCAGTTGGGCACGCCGAAGGCCCCGTGGCCGGACCGGCCACGGGGTGCGGGTGGGGGAGGGGCCTGGGTGGTACGCCCTCCCCCGGTTCAGCGGAGGGGGGAGTCCCCGCCCGGCGGGGCGTCGGGCACCACCGTGGTCCCGGTGTGCTCGTCGGCGAAGACCTCGAGGACCAGGGCGTGCGGAACCCTGCCGTCCAGTACGTGCGCCATCCGGACACCGGAGCGCACCGCCCGCAGGCAGCCCTCCATCTTGGGCACCATGCCACCGGCCATCGAGGGCAGCAGTTCCCCCAGTTCGCGCGCCGTGAGCCGGTCGATGATCTCCGTGCTGTGCGGCCAGTCCGCGTAGAGGCCGGCGACGTCGGTGAGCATCACCAGTTTCTCGGCGTCGAGCGCCTCGGCGAGGGCGGCTGCCGCGAGGTCCGCGTTGATGTTGTAGACGTTGTCGTCGTGCGCCCCCCGGGCGATGGGGGAGATCACCGGGATGCGGCCCCGCTCCAGCAGTCCCCGTACGGTGTCGGGGTCCACGTGCACGATGTCGCCCACCAGGCCGATGTCCACCTCCGCGCCGTCCACCAGGGCCGGCCGTCGCACGGCGGACAGGGTGCGGGCATCCTCGCCGGTCATCCCCACGGCGAAGGAACCGTGACGGTTGATCAGCCCGACGATGTCCCGTTGGACCTGGCCGGCCAGCACCATGCGGACCACGTTCATCACCGCGGGCGTCGTCACCCGCAGGCCCGCGGCGAACCGTACCTCCAGGGCGAGTTGCTCGAGCATCGCGCTGATCTGCGGGCCGCCACCGTGCACCACGACCGGCCGGAGCCCCGCGTAGCGCAGGGAGACCACGTCCTGGGCGAAGGCCGCCTTGAGCTCTTCGTTCACCATGGCGTTTCCGCCGAACTTGACCACGACCGTGCGGCCCTGGAACCGCTCCAGCCATGGCAGGGCCTCGATGAGGGTGCGCGCCCGTGGCGCGGCAGGTCCGCTCACGGCGCGGGGTGGGGGGTCGTCATTCAGGCTTCCAGTTCGTCGATGAGGGTCATGGTGGTGCTGACGACGGCGCCGCGTGCGGCCGTCCAGCGCAGCGCGAGCGCGTGCTCCTCCGCGGAGGTGTCCGCCACCGCGTCGGCGACCACGAACGGCTGGATGTCGTTCATGAAGGCGTCCGCCGCGGTGAGCAGCACGCCCGAGTGCGCGAACACGCCGCACAGGATCAGCTGGTCCCGGCCCGAGGTGCGCAGGATCCGCTCCAGGTGGCTGCGCAGGAAGGCGTTGTGCCGCGCGTTGGTGATCAGGTGCTCTCCCCGGTGCGGGGTGAGTTCCTCGGTGATCGACACGTCGGGGTCGTCCGCCGCCGGTCCTGTCTCCATCTCGGCCGCGAGACCCCGCTGTTCGGGGCGCTCGGCCGACGGCACCGCACTGAAGACGACCGGGAGGCCGAGCCGTCGCGCGGAGCGGCGCAGTGCGGCGATGTTGCCGATCAGGTCGACGAGGGGTGAGTGGTCACGGGGGAACGGCCGGAGCAGATGGTTCTGCATGTTGTGTATCAGCAGGGCGGCCCGGTCGGGGTCGACGGACCAGGGTGCCGCGGAACGCGGCACGACGTCCTGGGTGGGCATGGGGTAAGGGGCAATGGTCGCAGGGCCCACGGCTGGATCTCCTTGATGCCGGCGCTACGCGGGGCGCCGGTGGTGAACGGGCGCGCGGAGCTCGACGAGGGGTGGAGGATGCCCTGCCCCTCATCTTGTGCTTAGCTTAGCCTAACCTAACCAATTTGGATCTTGTGAGAGTCCGTCCCTGCCCGGTTCGGTCTCCGGGCCCCGCGCTCTCAGGTGCTCCGGCTCAGTCCCGGCGTATGGTGCGGTCGCCCAACCCGCCCGCAGGGCCGTCCGGTTGGGCGTCCGGGGACAGGAGGGGGTCGTCGAGCTGCACGATCCGGTACCCGACCCGGCGGTTCGCCGCCTCGGGGGGTCTGCGCCGCCGGCCGCTGCCCGCTTTCGCCGAACGGGCCCGCTGGGCCGCCGCGATCAGGGCTCCCACGGGGGGCGCCTCGGCGCGCAGGCGGTTGAACCCGCGCACCGAGATCCCGACGAGGGTCGCCGCGGCCGGCCAGGCCGCCCCCTTGCGGATCGCGTTCAGCATGAGTTGCAACGCGGCCGGGGTGGGCGCTGTCCCCGGTCTCAGTCCGTGTGCCTCGGCCAGCGCGTGCGCGGAACGCAGCGCCGTGGCGAAACTGGCGTCGATCTCCAGCCACTCGCGCAGAATGCGCTCGGGAACCCCGGCCGCGGCCGCGCACCCGGGGATGGTCAGTCCCTGGGCCGCCCCGCGGAGGGCGTCGGCCATCCGGGCGATCGTTTCCTCGCGCTGACTGGGCGTGCGACGCAGTGCGTCGCGCAGCGCCCGGTCCATCTCCTCCTGCGAGCCCATCCAGGCCAGTACTTCGTCGGCCCATTCGTCCTGCTGGGCTTGGTCCTGCGCTTGGTCTTGCGCTTTCTCCTGCATCCCCACACCCCCACTATTAGGTAAGCCTAACCTAAGAGTCGAGTGCTGGGCGAGATATGCGTCCTCGGTCGTGGGATTCCCGTGCAGCACCGGGTGCCGAGTCAACCCGGCTGCGGCGCACGGCAGTTCTCCGGACCCCACGCCCGCACCACCGCCGCCACGCCGCCACCGGCGCACCACCGTGGACGCCGGGCGCCCCGTACGGGATTTCAGTCGCGGTGGAACACGACCTCCGGGTCGGCCGCCGTGGGGCCGTCGAACCGTGGCGCCGGCTTCCCGCGCAGGTGCAGGTCGAAGAAGTCGCCGACGTACGCCCGCGTGATCTGCTGGGAGCGGGTGCCCGACAGCGGGGTCTCCGGATGCGGGTAGCCCGCCTGGTCGCCCAGTACGGGCCAGTCGGTGAAGCCGGGGTGCCCTGCTCCCGTGACGGTCAGCCAGTGCTTCCAGCCGTCCAGCCGGGGCCAGCTGTCCTCCCAGGAGGTGTCGGGGAAGTCGGGCGGCAGCAGGGCGGGGTCGCCGGCGAGCATCAGGAAGGGCCGTCCGCCGAGGCCGGTCTCGGGGACCGGCGTGAAGAAGGTGCCGTCCATGTTGACCCCGGCGTCCACGCGCGGGTCCACGGCCATGGTGGCCGAGGCGGCCGCGCCGCCGATCGAATGACCGGCCATGCCGATGTGCCGGGAGTCGATCAGCCAGGAGTACCGCCACGCGGAGCGCGGGCCGGTCAGCCGGTCCAGGACGAACGGAACGTCCCGGGCCCGGCCGTCGGAGACCCGGTGCAGAGACCCGTCGGGGAACACCTGCTCGCACGCCTTGCAGGTGAGCGTCCGGCCGCCGGGGAAGACGGTGCCGTCCGACTCGTACGCGTGGTCCACCGCGGCGACGACGTAACCGCGGCTGGCGAGGTCCTCCGCGAGGGTGGTGAGCGAGGCGCGGGGCAGGGTGAAGCCGGGCGACAGCACGATCAGCGGGTAGCGGTGCGCGGAAGGCCGGGGCAACGCGTCCGCCCGTGCGTGGGTCCGGGTGGCGGCCACGCGCTCGGGGGTGACGTGGTCACCGAGCTGCCCGCGGTCGGTGAGCAGCGCCTTGGCCTCGGGAACGCCCATATAGGGAGCGGGTGTTCCGGTGCGAGCGAGCGCCGGGTAGTACAGCGACAGCAGTAATTCCCGGTCGGCCGTGGGCGCCCAGGGGTCCTGGCGCTCGCGGTCCACCAGGTGGAGGGTGTCGCGGCCCACGGCGAAGTCGCCGGTGGGCCGGGGGAGTTCGAGTCTGGGGGCGCCGGCCGGGGCGGATGCGGCCGTGGCGGGGGTGGTGAGCGTGCCCGGTGCGGCGAGGGCCAGGCCGGCCGTCACCGCCGTCAGTACGCGGATGATCTTCTTCATGGCGCCATCCTAGGTTATTTTTAGGCAAGCCTTACCTAACTTTGCCGAGATGTCCCGGAGTTGGGACGCCGTCGCACCGCGCCCTCGTGGCGTGAACGCCCATATCCGGTCATGCTCCGTGGCCGTCCGGTGAACCGCGTGCGGCCGACGGCAGGTCAGCGGGGGCGGTGCTGCACGTCGCAGCCGCCGCGGCGTCCGTCGGCGCCTACCGGCAGGGGGTGGGATGTACCCCGTGAGCTGCCCGAACGACCATTCGGTAGTCGATATGCGAATGCTCTGTCCGTAAATCGGTCATCGATGTGCGGTGGGCCCTGAGGTCGGACAGTCTGGTCCCACCGAAACGCGATATCGAAACCAAATATCGCGCTCAACCTTCGAATTGAAAGTGAGTCTCGTCGTGCGTCACCGCATCGCAGCTGCCTCTGCCGCCACACTCCTCTGCGTGATCGGCACCACCGGCATGGCAGCCGCACAGCCCTCCAGCCTGTACGCCCCTTCCGCCCTGGTGTTGAGCGTCTCGCAGGGCGACGACGCAGCCACCTCCACCGTCCTGCGGGCGTCGACCCTCAGCTGTGCCCCGACCGCCCTGGGCACCCACCCGGACCCGCGGGCCGCCTGCGCCGCCCTCAACTCCACCGGCGGAGCGCTCGACCGCCTCCTGGCCGCCCCGGACCCGGACCGCGCCTGCCCGATGCACTACGCCCCGGTCACCGTGACCGCCGACGGCGTGTGGAAGGGCAGCCGCGTCTCCTGGAAGAACACCTTCTCCAACTCCTGCGTCATGGCCGCGACACTCAACGGCAACGCCGTCTTCGCGTTCTGATCCCGCGTCGCACCTGCGCCCGGCCGGGCGGGGGAAGCCACCCCCGCGATCCTCGGCCGGCAACGCCGGGAACACGCCGACGCGGAGCGCCCCGCCTCCCGGACCGTCACCGGCCCGGAGGCGGGGCGCTCCCCTGCGTACCCCCCTACCTCTGCGCGGTCCGCTCCCGGGCCGAGACGGTGACGTGGTCCACGCGCATCGCATGACCCGGCTCGGTTGCCGGCCCCGCGCCCGCGCCGTCGGCGAGCGGCAGACTGCCGCCGACCGCCACGTTCAGGATCAGGAACAGCCCGTGCTCCACGGCCGCCTTCCACGTCGCGGGGTCCATCCGGCCGGCGGTCACCCGGTGGTACACGCGCCCGTCCAGGGACCAGCGCACCTCCTCTGCGCCGGGCGCGAGGTCGACCTCCACGGCGTACGAGTGGAAGGCCGTACGGCAGCCGGAGCACGGCTGCGGGCCGGACGTCAGGCCTGCCGGCTCCTGGCACGGGCCCCCTCCGAGGACACCGCAGTGCATGGTGCCGAAGACGGTGTCCCGACCGTTCACGTTCTCCATGATGTCGAGCTCCCCGACGCCCGGCCACCCCGTGTACCCGTCGCGCAGCGGCGCCCCCAGGGTCCAGAACGCCGGCCAGTACCCCGCCGCCTTCTCCCCGGTCACGTCCGGCAGGGCGATCGACGCCTCGATCCGCAGCACACCCCCGGGCGGCGGCGCGAAGTCGGAGCGCCGCGTCTCGATCCGCCCCGAACTCCACTGCCCGTCCTTCCGGGTGGGCACGATCTCCAGTGCGCCCCTCCCGTCCAGGCGGACGTTGTCGGTCGAGTCGGTCATGGTCTCGATCTCCCCGGTGCCCCATTGCGGAGCGGGGCAGCCCGGATAGCAGGTGCCGAGGTCGTGGAGCCAGTCGACGGCGGACGGAGGGGAGCCCGCCGGGCCGTCGAAGCCGTCGTGCAGCAGCCGCGTCCACCCGTCCGCCCCCGCCCCCGGCGCCGGCGCTCCGGCCGGGCCAGGCAGCAGCCCGGACTCCGTGAGCAGCCGCTCCAGTCGGCTGGTCAGGACCACGGCCGCCGCATTGGTCAGGTGCGCGTCGTCCCGGTAGAGCAGGATCCGGTCGAGGACGGCAGGGCAGGTCGGTCCGTCGCCCGGGCACAGCACCGGGTTCACGCCGATGCTCCGTACGCCGGGCAGGGCGCCGGACGCTATCCGCAGCGCCAGCGGATCCGGCAGCTGCGCGTCCGCACGGCTGAACGCGCAGGCGTCCGGGGACCGGGGGCTGCCGGAGACGCAGGCGGGGATGTCCGTACCGGGCACCGGCGTGTCCTCGATGTAGACGATCGGCGCCCCCAGGGCCCGTAGCGGCGTGAGCGTCTTCTCCCAGGCCCGCGCCAGCAGTTCCGCGTCGTCGGTGTACCGGTTGAGCGAGGCGATCACGATCAGGCGCGGCTTCGGCTGCTGCCTCAGCCGCTCCAGGGAGTCGGCCCGCCAGGTGTCGCACTCCCGGTAGGCACGGCCGAGCTGCGGGCTGTTCACCGCCAGCTCCGGCAGCGGGCATCCCTGCTTCACCAGCTCCTGCAGCGCCCAGCCCCGCTGCGAGGCCAGCGCCAGCATCGGGGAGAACCACTGCCCGGCGTGCGAGTCGCCGAGCAGCACTATCCGGTCCGGACTGTCCACCGCCCCGAAGAGGCAGTCGGGGCTGCGGGTCCCGGCCGGGGCGACCTCACAGGCCCCGTCCGGCGGGAAGTCCCGGCGCGCCTGCGCCGGACTCGGCACCACCGGGCCGTCCACGAGCGGCGTACCGGGGGTGCGCGCGAGCAGCGTGGGGCCTGAGGCGGCGCCCGGGGGCAGCCCCTGCGTGTCGACCGGGGTGACCGGGCCCAGCACCCGCAGCGTCGTCGTACCCACCACCAGTGCGAGGACCACCGGCAGCACGATGGCCGTGATGCCCACCGACAGCCCGCGGCGGGGCAGTTCGGAGACCGTACGGCTGCGGCGCAGCGGCTGCTCGACCCAGCGCATGGTGGCGAGGGCGGGCAGGACGGCCGCCAGCGTCAGCGCGGTCTTCGCGGGCCAGCCGAGCGTTCCGAGCCGCGCCTCGGCGAGGACCAGCACCGGCCAGTGCCACAGGTACAGGTTGTAGGAGAGCCGCCCTACGGCCCGGGGCGCCCGCCCCGACAGCAGCCGCCCCACGTCCCAGGTGCCCGGGGTGTACCGCTCGCCCCGGCCGGGTATCGCGGCCAGGATCACGGCGGCGGTGGCCAGCGTGGGCACGAGCGCCGCGCGGCCGGGGTACGGGGTCCCGGCGTCGTACGACACGACGCACCAGCCGATGGCCGCGGCCCCGGCCCAGCCGCACAGCAGCCGCAGGGGGCGCGGCCCGCGCATCAGGTGCCAGGGCAGCAGGGCGAGCAGGGCGCCGACGCCGAACTGCCAGACCCGCGAGGGAGTTGCGAGGTAGGCGAGCGAAACGGAGTGCACGGTCCAGTACGCCCCAAGGGCGTACGACGCGCATGCGAGCGGGGCGGCGGCGAGGACCACGACGAGGCGCACGGCCCGGCCCCGGCGCACGGCACGGGCCGCGCCCAGCACCAGCACCGCCAGCAGAGGGGCCCAGAAAAGGTAGAACTGCTCCTCGACGGCGAGGGACCAGAAGTGGAGCAGCGGGCTCTGGTCGTGCCCGGCGGCGAGGTAGTCGGTCCGCTGCGACACGAACCGCCAGTTGGCGAAGGACAGCGCCGCCGCGACGACGTCGTACTCCATGCCGGTGCGGCGCAGCGGTACGGTCAGCCAGGCGCCGGCCACCGCCACGAC
Source organism: Streptomyces sp. NBC_01232 (assembly GCF_035989885.1). Classification (GTDB taxonomy): domain Bacteria; phylum Actinomycetota; class Actinomycetes; order Streptomycetales; family Streptomycetaceae; genus Streptomyces. The sequence goes on along the minus strand of NZ_CP108518.1, from coordinate 450,792 downwards.
GGCGAGCACCACGGCCGCGGAGGGCAGCAGCCGCCGGGCCCTCCGGGAGAAGAAGTCACCCAGCCGGATCCGGCCGGTCGTGATCGCCTCCCGGACCAGCAGACCGGTGATCAGGTAGCCGGAGATGACGAAGAAGACGTCCACGCCGACGAAACCGCCGGTCGTCCAGGGGATCCCGGCGTGGAAGGCGAGGACCGCGAGCACGGCGACGGCGCGCAGGCCCTCGATGTCCGGCCGGAAGGCGGACCGGTGCGGGCTCGGCCCGGACTCGCTGCCGGAGCGGGGACCGGACGGTGCGTCTCCGGGCCCGGGGGAGGCGCCCCTGCGGAGCCGGCGCCGGACGGGTGTGACGAGGAAGGACATGGGATGGTGCCTTTCAACTCAGCCAGGGAAGCATCGGGTCGACCCACCCCGATGCCAGCAGGCCGGTGAGCAGGAGGACCGCGGAGGCGGCGACGGTCTCGGGCCAGCGGCGCGGCAGCATGCCGGTGCGCGAGCGCAGGGCGTCGCGCACCCGGGCGCGCACCGGCCCCGCGGCCGGGTAGAGCTCGGCCACCAGGTCCCGGATCAGCGGCACGTTGATCTGGCACTGCACGAGGAGGTAGAGGAGCAGCCCCCAGTTGGGCTCCCAGCCATGGCCGGCCACGGCCAGCACGAGCCCCGCGGCGGCGGCGCCGTTGGACAGGACGAGCCAGACGAGCGAGACGGCGATCACCCGGCGGGCCATCCCGCCCGGGGCCGCCGTGCTCCGCGCGCCGGTGGGCACCCAGGCGGCGCTGCGGCCCCGCAGGGTGTGCACGAAAGCAGCCGCGGCGGCCACGCTCGTCAGGACGTTCGCCCGGATGACCTCCACGCGCCAGCGGGTCCGGCTGATCCTTGGCAGCAGCACGTGCCACAGCCACAGCGGGGCGAGCAGCGGCAGCACGTGCCAGGGCCGGATGTGGTCCGGGTACCAGAACATCATGACCAGCGGCGGCAGCGGCGCCGCGAAGGTGTTCACCGCGGTGGTCAGATAGCCGACGATGCCCTCGTAGAAGCACAGGCGCATCCGCCAGGGCGCGCGCATCCTGTGCAGCACGGGGGTCCCGAGCAGGTGGAGGTTGCCCATTGCCCACCGGTACTGCTGGTTCACGAAGGAGGCGACCTCGTCGGGCGAGGTGCCCTTGGCGACGAGCACCGGTACGTACAGCGTGCGGAATCCCCGCTCGTGGAGGGCGAGTCCGGTGTACAGGTCCTCACTGTGGTCGAGCCGGGCGAAGCCGCCCGCGAGGTCGATCGCACTGCGCCGGTACACGGCGTTGCTGCCGCAGCAGATCGCGGCGTCGCTCGCGTCCCGGGACGGCTGGATCCAGCGGAAGAACCACTCCTGCGCGGAGCCGGCGGCCCGCTGGATCCATCCCATGCTCTCGTCGGTGTCGAAGCACTGGGGGCTCTGCACGATGCCGACGGCGGGATCGGCCAGGTACGGCACGAGGTGGCGCAGGAAGTCCGGCCGCGGCGCGAAGTCGGCGTCCAGGATCGCGATGAACTCCGCGCTGCTCAGGGTGAGCGCGTGGTTGAGGTTGCCGGCCTTCTTCAGATGGCCCCGGTCGGGCCGTACGACGTACTCGTAACCGTACGAGGCGGCCAGCGCGGCGACCTCGGGGCGGTCTGCGTCGTCCAGGACCCAGACGGTCAGCGCGCCGGGCCAGTCGACGGCCGCGACCGCCCGGTAGGCGTTGCCCAGGACGTCGAGGGGCTCGCCGCAGGTCGGCAGGTAGAGGTCGACGCCGGGCAGTACGGCGGGCTGCCAGGCGTGGACGAGCACCTCGTGGGACGGTCGGGTGAGCCGGCGCTGGCGCAGGCTGTTGACGGAGGAGAGCACGAGGGCCACGACGTTGAGGCCGAGGACGGCGAGGAACGCCCACAGTGCGGGCGTTCGCAGGGCGAAGGTGAACATGGTCGCCGCCGTGAAAACGAAGGCGAGCGAGGTGCTGACCAGGACCCAGCGGCGCTGCGGTCCGAAGTACCAGTAGAGCTCCTCGTCGGAAGGTGGTTGAGGAAGATGATGAAAGGTCATAAAGCCCCCCACGGCTGTGCATGTGCCCGTTTCAGGTGGCCCACCCTAAGGGCAAAGGTATAGACCAGTTGTTGCGAGCGTGTGGCAGCGGAGCCAATGCGCCACGGAATGGCGTGACTTCATTGGTCCAGACCTCTTGCTCCCGGTCATTCGACCGGCCGCGTCCGGCCGGTCCGGGAAGGCGCAGGTCACGTGGGGGTGAACAGTCCTGGAACTCGTCGGGGTCCGCGGGCTGTAGGGGGCCGAGGGGCTATCGGGTGTCGGGGGACGCCGCGGGCCGGGCCGGGGTGAAGATCCGGTCGAGGTGGTGGTGGAGCACCGCGACGGCCGACTCGGGCGTGCGCTGGCCGACGAGGATGCTGGTGCCCATGGTCGCCGTCATGGCGAGCAGGCTGATCGCCTCCGTGCGCGCGTCGACGCCGGGGTCGGCCAGGCCGCTCTCCTGTGCCTGACGGAGCAGTCCGGCGAGGGCGTTCTCCGCCGCGTCCGGGTTGTCGATGAACGGCTGGGCGGCGAGGGTCTCGTCGGTCACGGACAGGATCGAGTACGAGCTGTAGAGGAGGTGAAAGGTGCGGCTCTCCTCGTCGGTGGGGAGGGAGGCCAGGAGCAGCGCCTCGATGGTCGCGCGCGGTCCGGGGTTCGGGCCGGCGGCCCTCAGGCGCTCGCCCACGCGCGCGGTGAACCGGTCGGTGAGGTGCTGGAGTCCGTAGAAGAGCAGCTTCTCCTTGGTCTCGAAGTAGTACTGCACGAGCCGCAGTGACACCCCCGCCTCCGCCGCCACGTCGCGCATGCCGACGGAGTGCAGTCCGCGCCGCCCGGCCACCTGGATGAGCGCCTCGGCGATCTGGGCCCGCCGTTCCTCGTGGTCCACGCGCTTAGGCATGTGCTTTGTCTCCGCCCGTCGGTGGTGCTCCCGTGGTCCGGAGTGCCCGGACCCTTTGATGGTACCGCCGTACCATCTTTATGGTACGTTCGTATTACGAAGAACGGATCTTCCAGGAGGTGCCCCGTGCCTGACAACGCCAATCGAACCCGCGCACGCCGCGACGTCGGCCGCTACGTGAACGACACCCTGCGCGACCGGTACTTCGCCGCCAGCGACGTGCTCTACGCGATGGGCGCACCCGTCCGCTCCGAGACGGACGTCGAGACGAGCTTCGGCACCACGCACGTCTACCGGTACGGACCCGACGACCCGGCGGCGGAGTCCCGTACGCCGGTCGTCCTGATCCACGGCGCGGGCTACTGCTCCGCCATGTGGTACCCCAACACCCCCGCGCTCAGCGCCGAACGCCCCGTCTACGCCCTCGACACCCCCGGCGACGCCGGCCGCAGCGTCCATCGTGAGCCCATGTGGCAGCCCGAGCGTGCGGCGCAGTGGCTCGACGAGGCCCTGGACGCACTGGGCCTCGACCGGGTCCACCTCGTGGGCTCCTCCTACGGCGGCTGGCTCGTCCTCAACCAGGCCCACCGCCGTCCCGACCGGCTGGCCTCCGTCACCCTCCTCGATCCGGGCGGCCTGGAAAAGGTGGGCCTGCGCTTCTTCGCCTGGGTGTTCGTCAGCCTCTTCGCCAGCTTCGCGCCCAAGGCACTGCGCCCGCGCCTCGCCGCCTGGCTGGAGCAGCCGGTCATCGTCGTGCCCGAGCTGCGCAGGTGGGTGCAGGTGGGCGCCCGCGCCTTCCGGATCCGGCGCCCCGCGCCCCGGCCACTGGCCGAGGAGGCCCTGCGCTCCATCCGCACCCCGCTCTACCTGGTCCTCGGCCGGCGGAGCCTGCTCGTCCACCCCAAGCGGCAGCTGGAACGAGTACCGCGGCTGATACCCGGCGCCCGCGCCGAGATCGTCGCCGCCACCGGCCACGGACCCCAGATCGACCACCCCGACCTGGTCAACGCCCGGATGCTGAGCTTCATGGACGACATCGACTCCCTCGCCCCCGCCGAAGCCTGACCCGCAACGGCCAGGACCGGCCGGCGCCGCACCTCTCGGCGTTGGGATCCCCTCAGGACACCCCCTAGTGTGCGGTCATGGACGCTGCCGTACTCGACCGCCGGACCCGGATGCACGACGAGTGCATACCGCCGGACCTCATCGACCGTCTCCTGGCCCTCGGCCACACCGAAGCGGTCCGCGGGCTGGCCGTGGCGGAGGACGGTGACTGGTTCTGCGCCCGCGCCTGGGCGCGCCTGCTCGCCGGCCGGGCCGAGCTCGACGAAGCCCTCGCGGTGCTGGCCCCGTACGTCGGGACGGGCTGGTGGACGGCGGCCGCCGAGGCGGCCCGGCTGCTGGACGAGGGAGGCCGGGGCGCGGAGGCCATCGCGCTCGTCCGCCCCTTCGTGACCGCGGGGGAGCGGTTCGCCCTGTGCGACCTGGCCCTGCTGCTGGCCCGGCACGGAAAGGGCGAGGAGGCGTACGCGCTGCTCCTGCCGCACATCGCGGACTGGCTCGCCGCCGAGGCCCTGGTCGAGGTGGGCATCGGTCTGGGCCGGGACGAGGAGGTGGCTGCGCTGCTGGAGGCCCGGATCGCACCGGGCCTTCCGTGCACGCGGTGCGGCAGCCAGGAATGCGCGGAACGGAACCCGCAGCCGTCCAACGCGGTAACCCTGCTGGCGTCCGTCCGCGAGGGCCAGGGCCGTACGGACGAGGCCATCGAGGTGCTGCGCACGCACGGCTCCGCCCCGGTCAACGACTGCGACCCGCTGGCCGAACTGCTGGTGCGGCACGACCGGATCGACGAGCTGCGCGCGTACGCGGCGGGCGAGGACCGCGAGGAAGCCGTCCGTCGTCTGGCCGAACTGCTGGAGGCCCGGGGGGACGTGGCGGGCGCGGTCGAGGTCTACCGGCGGTACTCGGAGCACGACGACTGGCACGCCCCGGTACTGCTCGCGCAGCTGCTCGCCCGGCACGGGCGGGGTGACGAGGCCATCGAGGTGGTCCGCGCGATGGGCGGTGCCGACGACTGGATCCTGCACCTGCTGTGCGAGCTGTTCGCCGCCGAGGGCCGCGCCGAGGAGGGGCTCGCACACCTGGACGCGCTCAAGGCCCGGCGGGGCGCGGAGGAATGGGAGCTGTTCCGGCTGCGGGGCCCGCTCATGGCCGCCTGCGGCCGGCTGGACGAGGCGGTGGAGGAGGCCTGCGCCCATCCCGAGGGCGGGGGTCCGTACGCGGTGCAGAGCGTGGCCCGTCTGCTGGCCGATGCCGGACGCCCGGAGGAGGCCGTCGCCCTCCTGGACACGGACCGCCCGGGCCACCGACGGGTCCTCGCCCCGCTGCTGGTGGAGCTGGGCCGGGTCGAGGAGGCCGTAGCGCTCCTTCGGACGCCGCGCCCCGCCGTCCGCCCGCCCGAGCCGGTGGGCCACAGCGACTGCCCCCCGTTCTGAACCTCGACGTATGTGACGCCAAGGGGTCGTTCGCGCGTGTCCACCGGACCTTGAACCGGACGGCAGACCTCGACTCCGGTGGATCGACGATCACGGTGCGCGCGGGGCGTGCTTCGGGCTCAGGTGACACAAGGTCGGCTCATGTCCCAGGCCGTACACGTCCCATGCAGATCCCGCCTACGACCGCGGGACGCCGAAGGCGGAGAGCAAGACCGTCCTCCGCAACTGGACCGACATCACCGACACGTGGCAGGAGGACCCGCTCCAGGACGAGATCGCCGATGCCTTCATCCGGCGGCCTCCAGCGCGCAGGGCCATGCTGCCCGGATGACCGCAGCAGGACATACCGGCTTCCCGCGGCCGCATTCACCGCACGGAGGCGGCGGTGGGAGACGAGGGCTGCGGCTGTGCCGACGCGGGCGAGGAAGCGTCGGTGAAGGCGCCGACAGCCGGCCGGCCACCCAGGACACGACCGGTCGACGCCGGCCGAGCGAGCCGGGATACCCGCGAGCCTCCGACGCGGCAGCTGTGGCAGTCTGCTGCGATGCCATGGGAACTACGCGAACATGCAGGCCGTCACTACGCCGTGCTGTTCCACTACGCCTTGCACGACGATGCCTGGGCCGTGGAGCTGAGCGAGGCCGTGCCTGTGCCGACCGAGGGGCCCGAGAACCCCGACGCCTCGGTGACCCACGTGCCCGGCGCTGCCTTCCTGGTGGCGCTTGTCCCGGACGAGGACCCGAGTCTGCAGCCGACCGTCCGCGTCTGGAGCCCTGACGAGCGCGTCGTCCCCTACGAGGTCATGGGCTGGTTCATGGAGCAGGTGGCCGACCAGGTGGAACGCTGCCGCATCGCGTTCGCTCAGGAGGAACCGGACCTCTCCGCCGCTTGACAGACCGGCCGGTCTCACTGCGGTCAACCATGCCCGAGACGCTCCGGAGATCGTCCAGGGCGGGTGGACGCGGTGCAGGCGCGTGATGCTCCCGCGGGCCTGGGGCATGGCCTCGTACTCAGGGACGACCGAGTAGCAGCGCCCATACGCAAGCCACCGTGTCAGACCTACCGTGACACCCATGCACCCCATGAGCGCCGACCGGCTGTCCTGCGATCTCGACCTCGCGCCCCGTGGCCCCGAGACGGGCATGCCGGCCCTGGCGCTGGGATCCAGCGCGTTCTTGGCTCTCGGCACCCTGCCCGTGCTGCACTACCTCGTCCTCCTCGCACTGCCCCTCGGCATCGCCGCGATCGCCTCAGGTGTCCGCGCGCTGCGCCGCGGCGTTGCAGCACCTTCCGGGAGGATCGCATCGGTCACAGGCATCGTGCTCGGCGCCCTGGGCGTACTGGGCTGGGCAGGTCTGATGCTCCTCTGGTACCTGCTGGAACAAGCCACAAGCCACTGATCGTGCTCGGCCACCGCCCGAGTCCTCGACCACGTGACCCACGGGGCATCAGACGCATCGTCCGCGCTTGGTCTTCGCGCGCATACGTTCGCGAAGTTCGGCCTGGTGGACACGAGGCATCCGCCACGGCCCCATGGCCGTGCACCACCGCGCACCCGGAAGAATGCGGGCATGGCACTGGTCAAGAAGGGGTCGCGGCACATCACCGTCGACGGCATCACCTACCGATGGCGACTTCGCGGAAGGCCGACCTACGGCCAGGGAATGGTCTGGTCACCTCTCACGTACGCGGTCGAGCATGCCGACAACCCCGGCACCACGCTCGTCGTCACCACCGACCAGCCCCACCCGAGCAACTGGATCGGCAGTCCGGCCGTCCCCGTCCTGCCGTCGGATGTCGCCACCGGTATCCGAACCGCTCTCACCCGCGGCTGGAGCCCCACAACCCCGGGCTCCCCGTTCCCTCTCGACCAGTCGGAGGGATTCGCCCCCTTCCACTGACCTCGCAGCACCCAGGGCTGGCTGAGCGAGGGCGTGCGGGTCTCGTTCCACGACGATGTCACGGCGCCCGGACATCGAGCCGCCGAGCTCCTCACCACGGCGAGCACCCGCGGCCCGGACATCGGGGACGTCACTCAGCACGAAGTCGATGCCCGGCCCTGGGACAACCCTGGGACCCGCGACGAAGTCCGCGACTTCGTCGTCCGGGCCGACCGCAGCGGTCACTCCCGCGCGCTGGGGTGCCACACCGACCGAAGGCGATGCTGTGCGGCCTGCGGAGGGTGAACGGCACCCGGGCGAACAAGCCCACCGGCCGATCCTCAATCCCGAACCCAGGTCATGGTCATGCCCCTGCGCGGGTTCACTCGCCGGCGACGTCAGTGCTGGTCGAAAATGTAGCCGTGCTCCTCTCCGGCTGGGCAGGCGAAGACCCGGAAGTCGCCCCACCTGCCCACCGTGATGTTGGTGGTGTGGTCACTGCCCACGGTGAACAGCAGACGGCACGGGGCGCCACAGGTGTCGCACGGCATGTCATCCGGTTCGGTCAGGTGCCAGGTGGGCCACCCGCCGAACTTGATCCCTGCCACGCAGGTGATGACGTCGTTTCCGTCTCCGGTCGCCTCCACGTACTCCAGCACGGACTCGACGAGCTCCGGGTCCGGCAGGCCCTGGGCGTAGGGGAAGTCGACGAGGGGCTCCGGGGTGAGCGCGCACGGCACCGGGGTGTAGCCGTAGTCGGGGTCCTCCTGCCGTACGGGCAACGGGGGCGACCCGAGTATGTGCGTGACGTCGGCGCTTCGGCGCCAGCGGATCTCGGCGACCGGGCTGATGTCGGCGTGCGGAGCCGGCGGGTCCCAGTGCACGTTGGGGCACCACAGGAGCTGGAACACGTCCTTGTCCTCGGGCCACCAGTCACCCGGTGCGTCCCTGCGATACACCTGCACCACCGCCACCATGGCCGTGGCCGGGCTCCCGGAGCCGGACTTCTCGTCGGGGACATCGCAGTGCGGCCAGGGCTCATCTGCCGGCCAGAGCAACGGTCCGCCCACCGAGCTCTGATGGACCGTCGGCGCGCCCCGCTCGGGGGTCAGCACCACGGCCGCCCGGGGGTACGGCGCGAGTCCGGGCACAGCTGCCACGATCTCCTCCGCCGAAGGCCTGGTGCTGTAAGTCATATTCATGGCCGGAGATTAACCCGTCCCTCCGACACCGACACCGACACCGACGCCGACACCGGGGCCCCGCCATGTCCCGTGTCCAGCTCGCCCGTCCTTGCATCCGGTACTTGGGTACAGGTTTACCGTCGGAGGTGTCCCCGCACCGGGGATGTGCTGACGGGAGTGGGTGCGATGAGTGATCCGGCGTGGGTGCCGCAGTCCTGCACGCTGCCCACCGAGGAGCGGCCCCTGCGGGTGGCGGAGTGGGACGGGCTGCTCTCCGAGCGGCTGACTGGCGTGTCCCGGCCGGGGGCGCCGCATCTGCGCCTGGACGTGGCCGACGGGCCGGGAGTCGAGGAGTGGGTGCGGGACCTGGTCGACCGCGAGAGGGGCTGCTGCTCGTTCTTCACCTTCACCCTCGCGGTCGGCGACGGCGGGATCGGCCTGGACATCGAGGTGGACCAGGCGCACGAAGCGGTCCTGGAAGCGCTGGCCGCCCGCACCGCGGCCACCCGGGAGCAGCGGTGAGCGGGAGCCTGCGCGCCGAAGACCGCTGGTGAGGGCGGGTGCGGCTGCGAGGCGTCCGCGGAACCGCTGAAGATCGGAGGCGCCGGCCGCCGATAGGGTCGCCCGCATGACCGTAGCTCGTTCAGTTGCCCTGTTCGTCGTCGCCGCGCTCTTCGAGATCGGTGGTGCCTGGCTGGTCTGGCAGGGCATCCGCGAACACAAGGGCTGGATCTGGACCGGCGCAGGCGTCATCGCCCTGGGCCTCTACGGGGTGGTCGCCACCTTCCAGTCCGACGACAACTTCGGCCGCATCCTCGCCGCGTACGGCGGGATCTTCGTCGCCGGGTCGATCGCCTGGGGCGTGGTCGCCGACGGCTACCGGCCCGACCGCTACGACATCATCGGCGCCCTGGTCTGCCTCGCGGGCATGGCCGTGATCATGTATGCCCCCCGCGGTCACTGACTGCACTGCAGCCAGCGGCGATTGGTGACGATCGGCCGGCTCGTGTCTCCGAAGCTGCGTCGTATTCAATATTGAACGCGTTCAATGGAGCTGGCAGGATGTCACACAGCGGACGCCGCTCTGGCGTGCCGTCTCGACCAGGCATGCCATCAGGGGGAGAAGGCTGTGAACGAGGGCACACCATGGCGGAACCTGGGAGTCATCGGACTGCGGTTGGTCGACCTGGTCGTCCGGTACGCCCTCGTATTCACCATCACCCTGGCGGCCGTGTCGGCGTCGTTGCCGGCGGAGTTCAGGTTCGCCGCCCGCGACGGGCTGCTCTTCGTCATGTACATCGGGATCCCGTCCGTCGTGATCAGCTTCGTCTACGGGCTGGCCAACAGTCGCACCGGTATGGCATTCCGGGGCCCACTCGCTTTGCTCCTGCTCCTCCCGCTCTGGTTCCTGCTCTTCTTCCCGCCGATCCTGATCATCCCCGCCATGGGGCAGCTGCTCTTCGCGTTGGGCGTGATGAGGGCACCGCTGCTGGGCCCGTCCCAGCTCCGGCGGCAGGGCCGCGCGGCGCTCGCTGCTGCTGCCCGCCTCGCCCAGGTCCTGGCGTCCCGCATCGGTCGTGCGGCCCCCTGAGACCGGCGCCCGCTTCGTGGCCGCCTTCCGCCATACCTCGATTCCCTCGCTGAGAAAACGGCTTTGCGCGCCTTGCGACCGGTGTGGATGCTGACTGGCCGGAGGTGTTGAAGGTGACCGATGTGGTGCTGAAGCTGTCAGCCCGTGATCTGCTGCATGCGGACCTGGCGTCGTGCGGGTGGGCGGGGTCCGACCACCACTTGGCCGGCGTCGCGAAACAGTTGGAACGTGCCCGGACCGGTGAGGTCGACTACCTGGCGGTCTGCCCCGGGACGGACATCCCTGTGGCGAAGGGCGGCGTCGACTACCAGGTCAAGGAGGGCGTCGGCACTTTGTGGCAGCTGGCGGTCCACCCCGCATTGCAGTCGTGCGGCATCGGCACCTTCCTTGTCGAGGCCGCAGAACTGCGGATCAGGAACCGCGGTCTGCGGCAGGCCGAGCTGGCTGTGGAGGAAAGCAACCCCCGCGCGCATGCGCTGTACCGGCGACTGGGCTATGTCGCGTACGGGCGCGAGCCGGACGCGTGGGACGAACAGCGCCCCGATGGATCGTTGCGCCGCTACGAAACGATGTGCACGTTGATGCGGAAGGAACTCTCGTAGGCCGGTCCGAGGCCGCCAGGTTCAACGACGAGAGCCCGCGGAACCACCCTAGAGTGGGAAGCATGAGGCTCCTGGTCACCTCTGACACCCACGTGCCCGCCCGCGCCAAGCACCTGCCGCCGGCCCTCCTGGAGCACGTGGACCGGGCGGACGTGGTGATCCATGCCGGTGACTGGACCGACGAGGCCACCCTCGACCTGCTCGAGTCCAGGTCGCGCCGCCTGGTCGCCGTGTACGGGAACAACGACGGCCCCGCCCTGCGCCGCAGGCTGCCGGAGGTGGCCCGGGCCGATCTGGGCGGGCTGCGTTTCGCCGTCGTCCACGAGACCGGTCCGGCCACCGGGCGCGAGCGCCGCTGCTCCGAGCGCTTTCCCGATACGGACGTCCTGGTCTTCGGCCACAGCCACATTCCCTGGGACTCCACCGCCCCCGGCGGGCTGCGCCTCCTCAACCCTGGCTCACCGACCGACCGCCGTCGCCAGCCGCACCACACCTTCCTGTCCCTCACCGTCGTGGACGGCGAACTGCGCGAGACCACCCTGCACCGGCTGCCCCACGCGTCACGGGAGCTAACGTAGGTCCATGCTCAAGATGCCGTCACGGGTCGAACTGCACCCGCTCACCCGCTCCGACCAGGACGAGTTCTGCACGCTCGTACGGGCCAGCTCCGAGCTGCACCGGCCGTGGATGCAACTGCCTGCGAACACCGAGGAGTTCCAGGCCTGGATGGGCCGCTTCGACGACGGCACCAACCGCGGCTTCCTGGTCCGTGTCCGGGAGACCGGTGCGGCCGCAGGCATGATCAACATCAATTCGATCATCCGGGGCCGCTACCAGGGTGCGTCGCTCGGCTATGCGGCCTTCGCCCCGTCCGCAGGCCACGGCTACATGACCGAAGGGCTCACCACCGCCCTGCACCACGCCTTCACCGAGCTGCGGCTCCACCGGCTGGAGGCCAACATCCAGCCGGCGAACGAGGCATCCCTGGCACTGGTCCAGCGGCTGGGCTTCTCCTGCGAGGGCCTCTCGCCCGCCTACCTCTACATCGACGGAGGTTGGCGGGACCACGAGCGCTGGGCGATCACAGCCCCCGGCCCCTGGACGCCCGACCCGTCCCTTCCCGAGGTCTGAGCCGCACGGCGCCGCTCCCCACCCGGCCCGGCGCGACCAGTTGCCCCACCGGAGGTGCCGTCGGTCGCACCATCGGTGAGGCCCCGGCCGGGCGCGCAACATGGGCCGGTCCGGATCTGTTCTGGGCAGGACGGTCTCGGCCACGCCGTGGCGAGCACCCCCGTGGTTCGCCACGGCGTGTGCGAGGCCGTCCTGCGTCAGTGGGTGGGGGCCGGCGGGACCGCTTCGGGCGAGCCCTCGGGGCGGAAGCGGCCGATGCGCTGCGGCGGGACGATCGTGGGGAGGAGGAAGTTCCACAGGTCCGTCACGCGGGTGTGGAGGTCCTCGCGCCGGGTGCGGACGTACGAGGTCACCTGGATGCCCGTGAAGGCTCCGACGAGCAGCGTCGACAGGTCCTGGACGTCGAGCGACGGGTTTATGTCGCCGCGTTCCTGAGCGGGGGTCAGGCAGCCGCGGCAGGTGTCGATCCAGGCGTCGTACGGGGTGGGGTCGGGGTTGGTGAAGGAGCCGAACTCGATGACCAGGCGGATGCCGGCGCGGATGCGGACATTGGAGCGCAGTCCGTGGGCCATCTGGTGGGTGAGATCGATGACGGTCTGCAGGCCCGGGTCCTCGACGGCGGGAACGTGCTCGGATACCTGGAACTGTTCGTCCATCAGGGTGCGGGCGAGCGCTTCCTTGGACGGGAAGTGGAAGTAGAGGGCGCCCTTGGTGACTCCGGCGTGCTTGACGACGTCGCTGAGGCTGGTGCCCTCGAACCCGCTGAGGTCGAAGGCGGTCGCCGCGCCATCGAGTATGGCTTGGCGGGTGATCTCGGCCCGCTCCTGTCTGGCCCTCGCCACGTGTGCTCGTCTCCCTGGTCCCTGCCCCAGCAGCGGCGTTCGCTGCGGTGTGCGGTCAATGTAGTCGGGTGATGCGAAAGGAAACCAGTCGACAGGTACTCTTTCGCGGAAGCGGCGGAGCAGTTCGCGGAGTTGTGTGGTCCTTTGCGTGATTGTTTCTTCGCCGCTGGATGGGTGGAGTCGGTAACGGACCTGTGGAGAAGGTGAGTTCACCGTCCCCGCTGCGTGATGCGGCTCGGGGAGCGGGCGGTTGCCTCGTGGCCCGGGAGGGGCCTCCGGTGAGCCGACGCCGCCGCCGCGCCATCGGCAGGCTCGGACGACCTAGCATGCGGACCATGAGTGATCTTGACGACCGGGTGCGCGGGTTTCGGCTCCAAGTGGGCCAGGACGAGCTGGACGACCTGAAGCAGCGGCTGGCGCGGGTGCGGTGGCCCGACGAGCTGCCCGGCGTCGGGCGGGCGTACGGGATGCCGCGCGACCGGATGCGGGAGCTCGTCGCGTACTGGAGCGAGGAGTACGACTGGCGGGCGGCCGAGGCACGGCTGAACGAGTGGCCGCAGTTCACCACCCTCATCGACGGCGCGCGGGTGCACTTCGCGCACGTCCGCTCGCCCGAGCCCGACGCGACGCCCCTGCTGATGACCCACGGCTGGCCGGGCTCATTGGTGGAATTCCAGCGGGTCGCGGGCCCGCTCACGGACCCCCGCGCGCACGGCGGCGATCCGGCGGACGCCTTCCATCTGGTGCTCCCGAGCATCCCCGGCTTCGGGCTCTCCGGGCCCACGACCGAGCCGGGCTGGGAGTTCAAGCGGGTGGCCCGGGCCTTCGGCGCGCTGATGGACCGCCTGGGGTACCGGTCGTACGGGGTCCAGGGCGGCGACTGGGGGGCCGCCATCTCGCGGGAACTCGGGCGGATCCGGCCGGACCATGTGATCGGAGTGCACCTGAACCTGCTCCCCGGGGGCGGGGCCACGGCCGAGCCCGGGCCGCAGGAGCTGGCCGGGCTGTCCCCCGCCGAGCGGGAGCGGACGCTGGCCTCCTGGGAGCGGTACCGGATCTGGGCCCGCGAGCGGCAGGGCTACGCCGACATCCAGGCGACCCGGCCGCAGACCCTCGCGTACGGACTGAACGACTCGCCCGTCGGGCTGCTCGCCTGGATCGCGGAGAAGTTCGACGAGTGGAGCGACCCCGCGTGCCCGGTGGACCGGGACCAGATGCTGACCAACGTCATGCTGTACTGGCTCACCGGAACGGCCGGCAGCGCGGCCCGCATCTACTACGAACGCGCGCATGCCGCGTACGCCGGACGGCCGCCCGAGGTGTCGCGGACCCCGACCGCACTGGCCGACTTCCCCCGCGACAACTTCATCCCGCTGCGTCACATCGCCGCCCGCACCGACACCATCGTGCGCTGGACCTCGTACGACCGGGGCGGCCACTTCCCCGCCATGGAGGTGCCCGAGCTGCTGGTGGGGGACATCCGCGCCTTCTTCCGGCAGCTGGGCCGTCCGGCAGGTGAAATCGAGGTGGGCAGGGCCCGCCCCTGATGTGATGATCGCCCGATGATCGACGAGCAGAGGACCCGGCCCGTTCTGGTGGGCGACGAGCGCGCCACGCTGACCAGCATCCTGCAGTGGCAGCGGGACACCCTGATGATGAAGTGCGCGGGCCTGGGCGAGGACCAGCTGCGGATGCGGGCGGTCCCCCCGTCCGGCCTGAGCCTGCTGGGGCTGGTGCGCCACCTCGCGGAGGTCGAGCGCGGGTGGTTCCGCAACGTCCTGGGCGGTGAGGACGTACGCAGCTACTTCCCGAGGAACGCGGCGGGGGAGTGGACCGAGTTCCACGTCGGGAACGCGGACGTGGCCGACTCGTTCAGGATCTGGGAGGAGTCGTGCGAGCGGTCACGGGCGATCGTGGACGCCGCCGAGTCCCTCGACGTGACGGGGCACTCCGGGGATCAGGCCTACTCGCTGCACTACATCCTGACCCACATGATCGAGGAGTACGCCCGCCACAACGGGCACGCGGACCTGCTGCGCGAGGCCATCGACGGCACGACGGGGGAGTGACCCGGGGACATCGGGGACACCCGCGAAATATCCGGGCGGAGGCCGGACAGGGCGCGGTACGGTCCGCAGTCATGCGGATCACGAAGTACACCCACGCATGTGTCCGGATCGAGCACGAAGGCCGCGTCCTGGTCATCGACCCCGGGACGTGGAGCGAACCGGCCGCCCTGGCGGGCGCGGACGCGGTCCTGGTCACCCACGAACACACCGATCACGTCGACGTGCTGCGCCTGGCCGGGCTCGGTGTGCCGGTCTACGCCCCCGCCGGGGCGGACATTCCACGGCTCGAAGCCATCGGGGTGTCCTCGGGTACGGAGTTCACGGCCGCCGGCTTCCGGATACGGGCGGTCGGCGGTCGCCATGCCTTCATCTACGCCGGCCAGCCCGACTGCGCGAACCTCGGCTACGTCATCGACGACGCGGTCTACCACCCGGGTGACTCGCTGCACGTTCCCGAGCAGCCGGTCGAGACGCTCCTGGTGCCGGTGCAGGGGTCGTGGCTGAAAATGGTGGAGGCGATCGATTTCGTCAAGGCCGTGAAACCACAGCGGGCGTTCGGCATTCACGACGCCCAGATCAACGATCGAGGTCTCGGCAGCGTCAACGGCTGGCTCGAGGAGGAGACCGACCACGGGTACCGCTATCTGCGGCCGGGCGAATCCCTCTGAGGCGCTGATCGTCCTCGGCGGCCCCGGACCGATCGGACCCGGGTGAACGGGCGCCCCTGCGCGGCAGGTTACTCTCCGTCGAATGGTTCGACCGGGATCTCTCTCCACGCTGCGGCACAAACCGTTCAGGCTGTTCCTCCTCGCACGGCTCATCTCGATGAGCGGAACGGCGATGGCTCCCGTGGCCCTGGCCTTCGCGGTGTTCGGGTTCGACAGCAGTCCGGCGTCCCTGGCGATCGTCCTCGCCTGCAACACCGCGCCCCAGCTGGTCCTCCTCCTCGTCGGAGGAGTCGTCGCGGACCGGTTCTCCCGTCAACGGGTCATGGTGATCGGCAACTTGGTGCCGGCCGTCACCCAGGGCTGCGTCGCCCTGCTCGTGGCGACGGGAACGGCCACCACCGGGCGGATCGCCCTCTTCGCGGCGCTGGCGGGCTGCGCGTCGGCCCTGACCCAGCCCGCCATGAACAGCCTGCTGCCGCAGCTCGTCGATCCCGGCGAGCTGCAGCAGGCGAACGCGCTGATGCGGTTGCCCGGCAATGTGGTCCGCATCCTCGCGCCGGCGGTCGGCGGCGCCCTCGTCGCACTCGTCGGCCCGGAACCGACCCTGGCCTGGGACGCCGCCAGCTTCGCGGTCGCGGCCTTCCTCTGCAGCCGTCTCGACGGTCCCGGACCCGCCAGGACCGCGACTGCTTCAGTCTTCCGTGACTTCAAGGATGGCTGGAAAGAGTTCTCCCGTCTTTCCTGGATCTGGTCCTATGCGCTGTCCGGCACCGTGGTCGTCGCCCTCTGGCTCGGCGGCTATCAGCTCCTCGGCCCGGTGATCGCCCGCAACGGTCATCTGGGTGCTTCCTCCTGGGGAATCGTCCAGGGCGCACTCGCGGCAGGCCTGCTCCTGGGCGGAATCGTTTCGCTCAAGTGGAAACCGTCCAGAATCATGGTCGTGTGCGTCTGCGCCAATGTGCCTCTCGCGCTGCCCTTCCTGGCACTCGCCCTGGGCGCCCCGCTCCCCGTGCTGGCCGGGGCGACGGTCATGGCCGGCATCGGCCTCGACATCGCGATCGTGTGCTGGAACACCGCCGTGCAGGAACAGCTGCCGCCCGAGGTGCTCGGGCGGGTCACCTCCTTCAGCTCGGCCGGTGAGCTCATGTCGGTGCCGCTGGGCTACCTCGCGGTGGGAGCCGTCGCGACCCGGCTCGGTACGGAATCCGTCCTGCTCTGGAGTGCCGTACTGATGGTGTCGGCGAGCCTGGCGCTGTTGCTCGTCCCGAGCGTGCGGGCCGTCCGCAGGCTGCCCGCGGGCACCGGGCCCGTCGTGGTGGCGGCAGCGACAGCGGTAGTGGCGGGGGAGCGCAGTCCCCGGGGCCGGAACGGCCGGACGCCCGATCAGGTGGCCCGCCCATAGCGGACCGCTGAGCTCCAGATCCGCTCCAGGCGTACCCGGGTTCCGGGTCGCGGGGCATGCCAGATCCGGTCGTCGCCGGCGTAGATGCCCACGTGGGTCATGGTCGAGCCGCTGGGGAAGAAGACCAGGTCCCCGGCCGCGCGATCGGCCTCGGGGATGTGGCGGGTGTGCTCGTACTGCTGGTCCGCGGTGCGCGGGAGGCGTTTGCCGGCCTTCTTGAAGGCGTAGAGGGTGAGGCCCGAACAGTCGAAGCGTTTGGGGCCGGTGGCGCCGTAGGCATACGGCGAGCCCTGTTTGGATGCGGCCACCGCGACGGCTCTGGCGCCATACGGGGCGGCGGCGTGCGCCGGGGCTGCGGGGCCGGTCAGTGCGGCGGCCGTCAGGAGCAGCAGGGAGAGTGCGGCGCGTGCTCTGGGGCAACAGCACGTGGGGAGAAGGCCCTTGGGGGCCTTTCGGAAGTCGGTCCTGAAGCAGGACATCGTGACACCTCCGCAATCGGTTGGCAGGTAACAGTCAGGTCAGTGGTCAAGGTCCTGTTCTCGGTCGAATGCCTCATGGGTCTGACGGCGGACCAGTTTTCTCCGACGCGGCACGCTGAACGGTGTCGGACACAGGCTGATTTGTCTCGATTTTGCATTCGATTCGAGATGATAGGCATGAATGATTGCCATACCGACGCGCCCGACATGCCGCTCCGCGACGCCTTTGCGGGCTCGCCCCGCATAATCTGCGTGAGGCCGGATCCGCCGGCTTCTATGATCATCGGATGATGGATCCGCGCTACCCCGTGAAACCCCGCCCCGGAGACCAGGTCGCCGTACTGTCGCCCTCGTCCGGCCTCCCCGGTCTCTTCCCGATGCCGTACGAGCTCGGGCTGCGCCGGCTCCTGGAGGACTTCGGTCTGAAGCCGGTGGAGTACCCGACGACCCGGACGATGGGTGCGACGCCCGAGGACCGGGCCGCGGACATCCACGCCGCCTTCGCGGACCCCGACATCAAGGCCGTGATCACCAGCATCGGCGGCGACGACCAGATCACCGTCCTTCCCCACCTCGACCGTGACCTGATACGCGCCAACCCCAAGCCGTTCCTCGGCTACAGCGACAACACCAACCTGCTGCTGTTCCTCAGGAACTTGGGCATCGTCGGCTACCACGGCGGGTCGGTCATGGTCGGCTTCGGACGGCCCGGCGCGATGCACCCGTCGACCGCCGACTCGCTGCGGGCGGCGCTGTTCACGTCGGGCGAGTACGAGCTCACCGCGGCGGACACCTACGGAGACGTCAACAGCCCCTGGGAGGACCCGCACACCTTCGAATCCGAGCCGTTCATGGAGCCGGCCGACGGCTGGTCCTGGCACAACGCCGACCGGGTCGTCGAAGGCATCAGCTGGGGCGGCAACCTGGAGATCATCTCCTGGCTGCTGATGGCCGACCGCGTGGTGCAGCCGGTCGACTCCTACGCCGGAAACGTGCTGTTCCTGGAGACCTCCGAGGAAATGCCGCCCGCCGAGGAGGTCTACCGGGTCCTTCGGAGCGTGGGCGAGCGCGGACTGCTGCAGCAGTTCCCCGCACTGCTCATGGGCAGGGCGAAGAGCTGGTCGTTCGAGAACCCGCTCGACGCCGAGGGCAAGGCGCACTACCGCCTGCAGCAGCGCGAGGCCGTCCTGCGCGCCCTGCGGCAGTACGCCCCCGACACCATGGTGGTGTTCGACGTCGAACTCGGCCACACCGACCCGCAAGTCGTCATCCCGGTCGGAGGCCGTATCCGGGTGGACGGCCCGGCGCGGAGGATCGTCGTCACCTACTGACCGACGACGCGGGGCTCAGTGGCTCTCGGAGCGGTAGGCGCGCATCGCCAGGGGCATGAAGACCGCCGTGATGCCGACCGCCCAGACCAGCGACCAGAGAATCGCCTCGCCGGCCGGAGTGCCGAGCAGCAGCCCGCGGAACGCGTCCGACAGATGTGTCACGGGGTTGACCTCGACCCATGCCTGGAGCCATCCGGGCATGGTGTCGACCTCGACGAACGCGCTGCTGGTGAAGGTGAGCGGGAAGATGAAGGTGAAGGCGAAGACCTGAACCTTCTCCGCGTCCCCGGCCACCATCCCGATCAGCACCGCCGTCCACGAGACGGCCGCGGCGAAGACGAGCAGCAGCACCGTCGCGCCGAGGAAACCGGCCGGACCGCCGGTGATCTCGAAGCCCAGCACCAGCCCCAGCGCGATCATCAGCAGCATCGCCCAGAGCTGTTTGGCGAGGTCCGCCACGATCCGGCCGAACAACGGCGCCGAACGGGCGATCGGCAGACTGCGGAGCCGGTCGAACACGCCCTTGGTGAGGTCGGTGTTCAGCGACATGGCGGTATACATGCTCATGAACAGCGTGTTCTGAACGATGATCCCCGCAAGCGCGTACTGGAGGTACTCCTGAGGGGAGCCCGCCATCTGCCCGCCGAAGACGTAGGTGAACAGGAACACGAACATGATCGGTGTGATGCTGTAGTCGACGAGCTCCAGCGGGTTGTGCTTCACCGAGACCAGGCTGCGCCAGGCCATGGTGGCGGTCTGCCGCAGGGCGGCGAGCGGCCGGACCCGGCCGCCGCGTCCGAGGCCGTCCGTGAGCGTCGTGCCGGTCATGACGGACTCCGTGCTTCTGCGTACTGCTCGTCCGCGTCGTCGTCGGCGTCGGCATCGGTGTCGCCCCGAGGGGGTGCGCCCGGCTCGGCGCGGTGGCCGGTCAGGGCGATGAACACCTCGTCCAGGGACGAGCGACGCAGCGTGAGCTCCGCGACGGCGATACCCGACTGGTCGAGGCGACGGACGACGCGCGGCATGAGCGCCGGGTCGTTGACGGGGGCGATGATTCCGTTGCCCTCGGTCTTGGCCTGCGGCCCCGCCTCCTCCGCGACCAGGGCGTGCGCCGCGTCGAGATCGGCCGGCCGGACCGGGCGCAGGTGCAGGACCTGACCGCCGACCTGGGCCTTCAGTTCGTCCGGCGTACCGTCGGCGATCACCCGCCCGTTGTCGATCACCACGATGCTGTTGGCCAGCCGGTCGGCTTCGTCCAGATACTGCGTGGTCAGCAGGGTGGTCATGCCCTCCGCCACCAGAACGCGCAGCATGTCCCACACCTCGCCGCGGCTGTGCGGATCGAGTCCGGTGGTCGGCTCGTCCAGGAAGAGGATCTGCGGACGCCCGACCAGGCTGGCCGCGAGGTCGAGCCGGCGCCGCATTCCGCCGGAGTAGGTCTTCACGGCCCGTCCCGCCGCGTCAGTGAGGTGAAAGCGGTCGAGCAGCTCGGCGGAGCGGGCCCGGGCACCGCCGCGCGACATCCCGAGCAGACGCCCGATCATCAGCAGGTTCTCCGTGCCGGTCATGTTCTCGTCCACGGCCGCGTACTGCCCGGTCAGCCCGATCAGCGAGCGGACCAGCCCCGCCTCCCGCACCACGTCGTGCCCGCCCACCTCGGCCCGCCCCTCGTCCGGGCGCAGCAGGGTGGCGAAGATACGGACCGCGGTCGTTTTGCCCGCGCCATTGGGGCCGAGCAGGCCCAGTACCGTCCCCGCCGGCACCTCGAGGTCCACCCCGTTCAGCGCGCGGGTCTCCTTGAACCGCTTGGCCAGGCCCTCGGCCTGGATCGCGTACCTCACGGGATCACCTCGTTCACGGAGAAATCGGCATCCCTACCACTGTGACCCATACCACTGACAGGCCGCCCGGCAGCGGGCCCGGCCGTCGCGCTACGCGGAACCGCAGCCGACGGCAGCGGCGGCCCGGGGCGCTATCCGCACCCGGTCCCGCGCGTACTCCACGGTCTCGCCCGGCAGGATCAGCAGCCCGGACTCGCCGTTCTGACACGCCCCGCCGATGCGCTGCACCTGCACGGACGGGCCCAGTCCGCCGGCCATGAACACCGTCGGGTCGACCTCCCAGCCGTGCACGGCCAGCCACAGCTCCAGTGCCGCCGTGTCCTCGGGCTCCGCGCCGCGCGGCCACTCGAACGTCGTGCTCCCCATGCCTGCCCCCTGTAGGTGGTCGGATCACCGCCGTAGATCCTGCCACCCCCCACTGACAGCCGCCGCACATTATCGCCGCCAACGACGTGCGCGCCCGCACTCCCCGTCGTGCGGGGAGTGCGGGCGCGACTGTCGGCAGAGCCGGGCGGTCAGCCGTTGCGGTGGTGCCGACGGCCGTTCCAGGAGTCGCTGTCGAGGACGTTGCCACGGTTGTCGCGCAGGGTGGCGGTGTCGCGCTCGTCCCAGATCTGGTGACGCCGGTCCTGGTACACGTCGCGGCGGGTGTCGCGGCCCTGGCCGGTGTGGACCTTGACGCTGGAGCGGCCGTCCAGGCGGAAGTCGGCGAAGCGGTAGCGGTTGCCCTGCCGGTCGGTGAGGGTGAAGCCGCGCAGGTTGACGCTCTTGCGGCCGGTGTTCTTCACCTCGACCCATTCCCGGTTCAGCGCACGGGCGGAGCGGTCGCCGCGGTCGGCCCCGCCGTACTGGACGTCGCTGATCACGATCGAGGACGGGGCCCGGCGGTCGCGGTCACGCCCGTGGTCGTCGGCGGTGGCCGGGAGGGCGGCGGCGCCGACCAGGGCACCTGCGGCCAGGAGCGCGGCGACGACCCGGCGGGTGGCGAGAGAAGCAGACATGAAGATGACCCCTTCAACAGACAGCGGCCCGGCCCGCTTCGTGTACGGCGGGTGGGCTCCGAACAGTTCCCGGCGTCCTGCCGAGGAGCCATACTCTGGCCCCCAAGCGCCATCAAAAGCCACTAATTCGGGTCGTGTTGCAAAATACGGACGTATCGGTGACTCTCGCTTGTAGTGGACACGGGTCAACGCTGCGCTGACGCGAACGGCGGGAGCGCGCCCAACACGCCTTGGCATCACTGCGGAAAGGGTTCCTCAAGCAGGGACGCCCGTCCCCCGTGATGCCCTCCGGCCCTGCGCCGAACGGGTTCAGGGCCCCGTAACGGCCACTCCTGCCGCTTCTTCGCACGCGCTCGCGCGAGGCGATCAGGTGTTCTGTTTCTCGGGCCGGCGGGAGTGGCAGAGGCGGCCGCCGGCCGTCAAGGAGTCTTCGTCGCCCCGCCGTTGGCGACCGTGCCGAGCAGTCGCAGTTCGGAGGCGGTGAGCCGCAGTGCGCCCGCCGCCACGTTGTCGGCGAGGTGGTCCGGGTTTCCCGTCCCGGGGATGGCCAGGACGTGAGTGCCCTGATGCAGGATCCAGGCGAGCCGTACCTGCGCCGGTGACGCGCCGTGGTGCCGGGCCACCGCGAGGACCTGGTCGTGCTCGGTCCGGACGGCGCCGGCCTCCCGCCCCTCCCCGGCGATGGAGAAGAAGGGCACGAACGCGATGCCGTGGGCCGCGCAGGCGCGGAGCATCTCCTGCCCGTCGGGCGCGTCGATCCCGTAGCGGTTCTGAACGCACACGACCGGCGCGATCTCCCGGGCCTGGGCGAGATGTTCCGGGCGGGCGCTGGAGATGCCGAGGTGGCGCACGAGTCCCGCGGCGCGCAGGTCGGACAGGGCCCCGAAGTGCTCGCTGATCGAGTCCTGGCCCGTGATGCGCAGGTTCACCACGTCCAGGTGGTCGCGGCCGAGCTGGCGCAGGTTCTCCTCGACCTGGCCCCGCAGTTCGTCGGGCCGGGCGGACTCGGCCCACCCGCCGGAGGCGTCGCGGGCCGGGCCGACCTTGGTGGAGACGACGAGGTCGTCCGCGTACGGCGCCAGCGCCGAGTTGATCAGCTCGTTGGCGGAGCGGAGCCGGGAGAAGTAGAAGGCGGCGGTGTCGATGTGGTTGACGCCGAGTTCCACCGCGCGGCGCAGTACGGCGATCGCCCGGCCGCGGTCGCCGGGAGGCCCGTCGTGGGCGAAGGCGGCGCCGCCGGTCAGCCGCATCGCGCCGAAGCCGATCCGGTTGACCGTGAGGTCACCGAGCGTCCAGGTGCCCGCCGTTGCGGCGGAGATCGTGTGCGGCGTCTTCATCTGTTGCATCGGCTCCATTCGGTCGGCCATTGCCCCGAGGTCGTCCGGGGCGGCGGTCCTGGAGTATGCGCAGGTGGGAGCCGCTGCCGGAAGGTGTACATCAGCGGCTGAAGATCACAACGGGACCGGGAACCCGGGGTGTGCACGGAGCGTTACACCTACAGACGCTCAGTCCCGACAGGGCCCGCCGCCGCGCGGGCGGTCGCCCGGCTCTGCCTGATAATGGTGCCCAGGGGGCATTCGCTTGCTGGTGGACCATTCGCCCGGATTCGGGCGCGGAGGAGGCCGGAATGGGACGGGAGAGCAGGTACGAGTTGGTGTTCGCCGGCCCTGACCATGCGGTACCGGGCGGCGAGGAAACGGTCCTCCTTGTGCACCGCACCGACCGCACCGGCCCCGGCGGCCACCCGATCTACGCCGACGACACCGGGATCGTGCAGGCGGAGATCAGCGACCGGGGCGACGTGCGCATGATCGCGAGCGGCGGCCACCAGGAGCCCGCTTCGCGGGTGAGCGTGCGTCCCGTGCCCCGTGCGTGACGCGCGGCGGCCCGAAGGAGCAAGGATCCGCTGAGGGGCTGGTTCGGGGTGGCCGGAACATTCCATTTCGGCCGAACGGTCCGCTATCGTGACCGTCCGATCCCCTCACTCACCGGTCCGGATGGTCAGCCGTGTCCGCAGACTTCTCCCTCTCGCCCCTGATAGCGGCCACCGCGCACTGGCTCACCCGGGCCTATCCCGCCGACGGCGGCGCCCTGCAGCGCGGCCTGGCCGAAGCCCAGGCCCGCCAGGCCGTCACGGTCGCGGCCTGGCTGTGCTACCCGACCGAGCTGGACGCGCAGCTGGTCGCTCTGACGGGCCCCGGCGGATCGGACCGGCTCGACCGGATCGCCGGTACGGACGCCGCCGCCCCGAGCGGCCACGGCGCCGGGGGCGGCGTGGGGGGCTTCGGCGAGGAAGCCGGTGACGGCGACGCGTGGCGCACCTGGGTGGACGAGATCGTGGCCAGCTGGGCGGCATGCCTGCTGAGCCACCCCCACCTGGCCGCGGCCGCGGCCAGGGCCCTGGCGCGGACCCACCACGGCAGCGCCGTACCGCTCGCCTTCCACCGCCTCACCCGGCCGACGGCGACCGACCTCGACGCCGCTGCCTTGATGCGCCACCCCGATCTCCTCGCGCCGATAGCGCAGCTGCACCGCCCCCGGCTCCTGGCACGTCTGGAGGCCGACACCGCGCCGGCGGGGTGACCTCCGACGAGCCTCAGCCGCAGGTGGTCAGGCCGGCCAGATGGTCGACCACGTCCCGCAGGCGGCCCGCACGATCGAGGACGGCTCGCTGGCGCGCCGCGCCACTGCCCTTCCTGCGGAGCGCGTCGACCAGGCGGTAAACCTCCGCCTCGTCGCCCGCCGCGCGGAGCCCCGGGCCCGCGGCCCTGATCAGGGCCGCGATCCGGACCTCGGCAGGCACGTGATCGCCGGTGATCGGGTCGAGGGCGAAGCCCGTGGGCCCGTACCGGGCGGCGTACCGGTGCGCGTCACGCAGCCGTGCGACGGAGACGTCGGGCGCGGGCCCGTCCTCGTCCGCCCGAGCGAGGAGCGAGGCGCACAGACCGCGCAGCAGCAGTGCCGCGAGGACAGTGGTGTCGACGTCGGCGCTGGTGTCCGTGACGCGGAACTCGACGGTCGGCTGGTGCTCGGAGGGACGCGCGAACCAGTAGATCATCCGGCGGTCCATGAGGACGCCCGAGGCGACCAGGGCGTCCGCGGTCCTCTCGTACGAAACGGCGTCCACCAGCGGGGACGGGCCCGCGGTCGGCCAGCGGCCGAATTCCAGGGCCCGCCAGCTCGCGTAACCGGTGTCCAGCCCGCCGGCGAACGGCGAGTTCACGGCCAGGGCCTGGAGGGCGGGGAGCCAGGGGCGTACGCGGTTGGCCAGGAACAGGGCCTGCGCGCGGTCGGCGGTGCCGACGTGGATGTGGCAGCCGCACACGATCCCCAGCCTGCCGTCGACGAGGGCGCCGAAGTGCCGGGCCATGCGGCGGTAGCGCGGAGAGTCGGTGACCGGGATCGGTGCCGCCGGCGGCACCACGGCGGTGCCGGAGGCGACGAGCAGGCAGTGCGAGGCACGCGCCGCGTCGGCGACGCGGGCCCGAAGGAAGCGCAGCTGGGCCCGCAGATCGTCGGAGGTGGTCGCGGGCCGGGTGCAGACCTCGACCATGCAGCGGTAGAACTCGGTCTGCACCAGATCACCGAGGGCGTACGAAGCGGCCTCGATCACCGGTCCGGCGCGCGCCACCGGGGCTCTGGTCAGGCGGTCGACGAGGAAGAACTCCTCCTCGACCCCCACCGTCGACACCACCGGTCTCCCCGTCGTGGCGAGCACCGCTGCGGTGGCGCGTCCCGGGCCGCGGTCCGGGACGCCGGCCGGAAGACTGCGCGGCTCGGTGGCGGTCATGTTCTACGTGTACCCCGAAACCGGCCCCCAAACAGCAGGCCGGCCCCACGGGCCCGGACCGCTTGAGGCGCGTCCGGATGGGCAGGCGCAAGGGCGTACCCGTACCAGGAACAGAGGGTGAGTGCCATGGAACGGACCACCGAGCCGGAGCCCGAGGGGCCCGGGCCCACACCCGCGACGCCGGACCCGGTCCCACGGGACCCGCGTCCGCCCGACCCGGGCGAGAAGCCGCCCGAACCGGAACCTCCGGCCCCGGAACCCGGCACGTCACCGCCGGTCCCGGAGCCCCCCGACTGACCGAGTCACCGAACGGCCCAACCGCTCACCGGCCGAACGAGGAAGGATGTGAACGCTGTGCGAGTCGCCTTTCTGACGGCGCCCGAGGGTGTCGAGGAGATCGAACTCACCGAACCGTGGAAGGCCGTGCTCGGGGCGGGCTGGAACCCGCAGCTGGTCTCGACCGAGGCGGGCCTCGTCCAGGCCTTCCACCACCTGGACAAGGCCGGCACGTACCCCGTCGACCGGGTCCTCGCGAGCCGCACGGCCGACAGTTTCGACGCCCTCGTCCTGCCCGGCGGGGTCGCCAATCCCGACGCGTTGCGGATGTACGAGCCGGCCGTCGACTTCACCCGCGACTTCTTCGCGTCGGCCAAGCCGGTGGCCGCGATCTGCCACGCCCCGTGGATGCTGGTGGAGGCCGACGCCGTACGCGGGCGGACGCTGACCTCCTGGCCCAGCCTGGCGACCGACATCCGCAATGCGGGCGGTACCTGGGTCGACGAGGAGGTCCGGGTCTGCCACGCAGGACCCTCGACGCTGGTCACGAGCCGCAAGCCGGACGACCTGGACGCCTTCTGCGCGGCTCTCGTGAAGGAATTCGGCGACGGACCCCGCGCCGGAGCATGACGCGTGGGATCCACGGACGCATGGTCCGCCCTGCGGTCATTCCCGCAGGGCGGCAGTCGGCTTTTGCCCGGGGGGCGGCTGCGGAAAACCTCGCGAATGAGCGCGAATGAGCTGGGTGGTGATGGGTAGCCGCCGGACATGCCGTATCCCGTGATCCGCAATTGCGCCGCGCGTCAGGCCCCGGCCAGGACGCGCCGCGGCTTCGCCGTCCGGCGCGCCGGGCCGGCCGAGCCGGGAGGCGGACCCGCGTCATGAGCCGCGCCGCGCTCTTCGACGTCGACGGGACGCTCGCCGACACCAACCACCTGCACGTGACGTGCTGGTGGGAGGCGCTGCGGCAGGCCGGTCACCGGGTGCCGATGCACTCCGTCCACCGGGCCCTGGGACTGCCGGGCGAGGACCTGATCGCGCGGCTCCTCGGTGACGCTCGCGACAAGAGCGAGGACGACGCACTGAGCGCCGCGCACGAGACCCTGTACGGCACGTACTTCGACCGGTTGCCGAGCTACGACCGCGCCGCCGACCTACTGCGCGAACTCGACCGCAGGGGCTGGCGCGTCGTGCTGGTCACCTCGGCGAACAGCGTCGAACTGGAGGCGCTGAAGAAGGCGATCGACGCCGAGGACGCCATCACTGCCACCGCGAGCTCCGACGACGTGAGCGAGGGCAAACCGGCACCCGGCCCGGTGCACCACGCCCTCGGCCTCGCCGGGGCGCGGGCGCGCGACGCCGTGTTCGTCGGCGACAGCGTCTGGGACATGAAGGCCGCCGCCCGCGCGGAGGTCACCGGCGTCGGGCTCCTGTGCGGCGGCATTGCGCGTCACGACCTGGAGGAGGCCGGAGCCCGCGCCGTGTACCGCGACCCGGCCGATCTGCTCGAGCACCTCGACCGCAGCCCCTTCGCCCAGACCCCGCCCGGCTGACCGACCGCCCGGCCGGTGTTCGTCACCGTCGCCCGGGGACATGGATCCCCGGCGGGCAGGCGACCTCGCACCAGACGCGCTTGCCGTCCGCCCCCGGCTCGGAACCCCAGTCCCGGGCCAGACGTTCCACGATCAGCAGCCCGTGACCGCCGGGCTGCGAGCGCTCGCCCCGCCCCGCCGGTACGCGCACCGGCGGCGCCGGATTGCCGTCCGTGACCTCGATCCGCAGCCGTTCGGCCGAGCAGTCGAGGACGAGTGCGCGGGGCCCTCCGCCGTGCAGGCAGGCATTGGCCACCACCTCCGACACCAGCAGGAGCACGTCCTCGGCGGCCTCCCGCTCGCGCTCCCCGTTGCCCGGGAGCCAGTGCCAGGCGGTCAGCGCCTCACGGGCGAAATCACGGCTGCGCGAGACGACGTCGGTGGTTCCGGACAGCCTCAGGCTCCAGGTCCGGTCCGACGGCCCGCGCTGCTCCATGGCGCTCAGGCTCCTCCGCCGCGCGGGGTGCGCAGGGCTTCCGCCACATCGGTGTGGATGGGGAACACACCGTCCGCACCGGTGATCCGGAACATACGGGCGACGGGCCCGTGCAGGCCAACCAGTTCGAGGGTGGCCCCTGCCTCCTGCGCCGCGAGCCGCGTGTTCAGCAGCACGTTCAGCCCAGTGGAATCGCAGAAGCCGAGCATCGCCAGATCGACCAGCACCCGGCGGCCCGGGGCGAGGGCCGCGTCGAGGGCGTCCCGCAGGGGCTGCGCCGTATCGTGGTCCAGTTCCCCCGCGAGCGCGATGACGACGGCTCCGTCCTCCACGGCCTCGACCGCGACGGTGAAGCGTCCGCTTTCCGCTTCCGGCACCATCCGGCACCACCCTTCCGTCGTGCTCTTGTGCGCCTGCCCGGGATCCAGCGCAATATACCTGTCTGTCCCGCGCGAAGGGTGGAGCGCCTCATGCCGTTGCGGTCTGCGGGTCCTCCGCGAGCAGTCCCTGCCGCAGCCGGCCCAGGATGCGGCCCAGCAGCCGGGAGACGTGCATCTGGGACATGCCCAGGCGCTCGCCGATCTCGGCCTGGGTCAGCTCTTCCCCGAAGCGGAGGGCGAGGATCGTCCGGTCCCGTTCGGTCAGCTCCTCCAGCAGGGGCTTGAGCGATTCCAGGTCCTCGACCGTCTCGAAGCGGCTCTCCTCCATGCCGAGGCTGCGCGCCAGCGTGCCGGGCGCGTCGTCCTCCTCCGTCACGGAGAGGTCCAGGGAAAGGCTGGTGAAGCCGTTGGCCGCCAGCCGGCCCTCGCAGACCTCCTCCACCGTGACGTCCAGCCGCTCGGCGAGCTCCTGCGCACTCGGGGCGTGCCCCAGTTCCTGCTCCAGCGCGTCATTCGCCTTGGCCAGGTCGATGCGCAGCTCCTGCAGCCGGCGCGGTACGCGGACGGCCCAGGTCGTGTCACGGAAGAACCGCTTGATCTCTCCCACGATCGTGGGCAGGGCGAACGACATGAATTCGAACCCGCGATCCGGGTCGAACCTGTTGATCGCCTTGATCAGGCCGATGGTGCCCACCTGCATGACGTCTTCCCACGGTGCGCTGCAATGGCGGACGCGCGTGGCCGCGTACTTGACCATGCTCAGATTCAGTTCGACCAGGGTGTTGCGCACGTACGAGTACTCCGCGGTGCCCTCGTCCAGTTCGTGCAGTCGCCGGAAGAGCGTCACGGACAGATCGTGCGCGTCCGCCGTGCTCACGGACTGCAGCTCCCGGATTTCGCGGATCTCGGGGATCTCGGGGATCTCGGGGGTCCTGGCAAGGTCCGGGAGTGCGTCCGGCTGCGGCGCGGGGGCGGCCTGAATACGGAGAGTGGTAGGCATGAGGCCTCCTTGGGAGTTCCCTCAAGCCACATACCCGCTCCCGACCGGTTGAAGCTGTGCAGGTCGTCGCCGTGCGTGACTCTGCGTGAGGGGATGAGGGGCTCAAGCGCGGCGCTGGGGCGCCCGTCACCGGGTCGCGGAGCCGTCCGGGGTCAGGTGGTAGATGGCGAAGGCCCTGTCGATGACCGGCATCGCGACGTTGCGCACCCGCACCCCGCCCGCCGTCGTTCCGTGCTCCGTACCCAGGTGGGCGTGGCCGTGGACGGCGAGATCCGCACCGGCCCCGTCGACGGCCTCCGCGAGCAGGTAGCTTCCGAGGAAGGGATAGATCTCGGGCGGCTCACCGGCCAGCGTGTCCGCCACCGGGGAGAAATGGGTGAGCGCGATGCGCAGGTCACTGCCCGCCTCGGCGAGTTCGCGCAGCGACCGCTCGAGCTCCTCCGCGCAGCGCCGGGTGTACCGGATGAACGCCTTCATCTCGGGCTCGCCGAACTCGCTGCCGCAGCGCCCCGCGAAGCCACCGCCGAAGCCCTTCGTTCCGGCGATTCCGACCCTCGCGCCGTCGACGTCGACCAGGACGCCGTCGCCTTCCAGGACCCGTACCCCTGCCTCCGCCAGCACGCGGGTGACGGCCGTCTGCCGGCCGCTCTGGTAGTCGTGATTGCCGAGCACCGCGATCACCGGCACCGGGAGCCGGTCCACCTCTCCGGCCACCACATGGGCCTCCTGCGGAGTGCCGTGACGCGTCAGGTCGCCGGCGAGCAGCAGCAGGTCCGCACAGTCTCCGAGCGTCTCGAAGGCGGGGCGCAACAGGCCTTCGCTGCCGGGGCCGAGGTGGATGTCGCCGACAGCCGCGACGCGGATCACAGCAGCTCCTCCGAGCGGTCGGGAGGGCTGGCGCAGCACACGGTGACGTCCTCGCGCCAGGGAAGGCCCACGAGTTCCTCCCCCGCGATGCGCAGGATCTCCGCCCGGCACTCCCCGCTGCTCACGCCGCCACGGACCAGTACGCCCGCGCCGCGCGCCTCGACCCGGACGCCGAGCTCGGCGATCTCCTCGCGCGCGAGGCGTTCCCTGAGGTGCTCGATGCGGTACTCGATGAGCTCGGTCGAAGTCACGGCGTCGCCTCCCAGGGGTCGGTGATCTGGAGCCGTTCGAGCAGGTAGAGGAACGCGTCGGGCAGCGGGGCGGACCGGTGGGCCCGGTTCAGCCGGTCCCAGTCGATCTGTTCCCGCAGCATCCGCGCCATCGGGAGCAGGTCGCCGAAGTCGCAGTAGTGCTCGCAGAGCGCCGTGAGCCGGGCGTCCATGAGGTCGGTCGGTGCCAGGACGGGCATCCACACCGAGTCCACCGGCCGGACCTCGGCCCGCTCCAGCAGCGCGGTACTCACCGGACGCCGGGCGAGCTCGAAGATCAGGTCGATCTCCTCCCCGCCCGCCCGGCCCTTGACCAGCCAGTCCTCGGGTGCCCGGCGCATGGCGATACCGCCGTTCTCCAGTGCCTTGACCACGGCGTCCGCGTCCTCGGGCCGGACACAGAAGTCGGTGTCGTGCTGGAAGCCGGCCGGCACGCCGTGGGCGAAGGCGGCCACGCTGCCGGCGAGTGCGAACGGCTGCCCCGACGCCTTCAGGAGCGCCGCCACGCGCTTGGTGGTCTCCAGGATCGCCTGGGTGTGGTCGTGCGGCAGGCTTCCGTCCGCACCGCCTGCCTCCGGAAGCGGGGTTCCGGGCCGGGCCGCGAAGTCCGACGGAGAGGGAGGAAAATTTCTCACGCTGTGCCTCCGGGCGCCCGGGACCGGTTCCCTGCCGTGTCCTCATGGGCTGCGGCTTGCCCGGACAGCGTTCCTGAAACCTGTACGAAGCGGTCGGTCACCCGCCCGGCCCATGGGCGCGGCCGTCAGGTGATCGGTTCGGGAGCCGGTACCGGCCCGGGCAGCGGTCCCGGCTGCGGGAGCGGATCGGGCTGCGGGGCGGGATCCGGCCGGGGATCGGGCCCGGGCCGGGGCGGCGCCGGTGGCACCGGGTCGGGGCCGCCGGGACCCGGGACGGGCCCGGGCAGCGGACCGGGCTGCGGACCGGGCCCGGGTCCGGGCGCCGGCGTGGGGTTGGGCGGTACGGGGTCGTCAGGGGTACGCATGAGGTCGTGCATGAGGCCCACCTCGCATCGGGTTCCTGTCACGGCGCCGGCCGTCCGCCACGCGGCGGCGCGCGCGGCGGACCGTACGACGGCCGTGCTTGACCCCGCGCGGGTACCCGGCCGGTCCGTGTTGATGCCGCGCGGCCCCTTTCTCCTCCCGGGGCGGGTCAGCTGCCGGGCCGGATCACCACCGCCAGCACCTCCACCGGGGGGCCGTGCCGGAAGTGGAGAACGAACGGCACGAAGTCGCCCGCCCGCCAGCTCGTACTCGTCTTCTTGCGCGCCATGACGCTCACGCCGAAGGGGGACATGGTGAGGGCGGCACCCGCGGGCACCTGCACCGATCCCGCCATCCGCATGGTGTCGGCCCCGAGGCCGGAACTCGCGTGCCGGCTCAGCATCGACCTCTCGACGGCAGGTGACGTCACGGACGTCAACTGGTCCGCCGAACCGCCCACGTTGACGATGTCGAAGAAGGCTGCCGTCTCCTGGCTGTTGCCGTAGGGGAGGAAGACACGGCCGTTGCCGACGGCCATCCGCGGCGGGCTGCCCGCGGCACCGGACGAGGCCCAGATCGTCAGACCGGTCAGCGTCACCGCGCACGCGACCACCGGGACGATCGCGGCGCGCAGCCCGTCCCGCACGCGCCGACGGGACGGGAGTCGGGACCGCGCGGTCTGCCCCGCAGGTGATTGCGTCATCGCCCCATACCTTCCACCCGGCCGCTCGTACCCGCCCGCCGTGCATGCGGCGCGGGCTGCCACGTGCGCAACCGGAGACTGTTGCCCACCACCATCAGGGAACTCACGGACATCGCGGCCGCCGCGACCATCGGATTGAGCAGCCCCACCGCGGCGAGCGGAACGGTGACGACGTTGTACCCGAAGGCCCAGACGAGGTTGGCCCTGATCGTCCCGAGGGTCCGCCGGGCCAGCTGGACGGCGTCGGCGACGGCCTCGATGTCGCCGCGTACGAGCGTGACGTCGGCCGCGCCGATGGCCACGTCCGTTCCACTGCCCATGGCGATGCCGAGGTCGGCCCCCGCCAGCGCCCCGGCGTCGTTCACCCCGTCGCCGATCACCGCGACCCGGCGACCCTCGTCGCGCAACACCCGCACGAGTTGCGCCTTGTCCTCGGGTGAACAGTGCGCGTGCACGTCCCTGATGCCGAGGGCGGAGGCGACGCGGACCGCGGTGGCCCGGCGGTCGCCGGTGGCCAGGACCGGCTCCACCCCCAGGCGCCGCAGCCGGTCGACGGCCCGGTAGCTGCCGGGGCGCAGGACGTCCCCGACGGAGATCAGGGCCTGGTCGGCGCCGTCCACCCGGACCAGGACCGGCGTGTGCGCGGCCGCCTCCGCCTCGGCCAGCGCTCCGTCCAGCGCCGGGTGCAGGTCCGCGCCGGCGGCGCGCACCTCCACCCGGTGCCCCTCCACCACCCCGGTCACACCGACCCCCGCGGTCGCCCGGAAGCCGGTCACCGCGGCCGGTGACCGACGGCGCGGTTCCGTCCGGTAGTACGCGACCACGGCGCGGCCCAGCGGGTGCTCGGAGCCCTGTTCCACCGAGGCGGCCAGCCACAGGGCCCGCTCGCTCCCGATCCCGTCGGGCACGGCCGTCACGCGCGAGACGGTCATCCGGCCGGTCGTCAGCGTGCCGGTCTTGTCCAGGACCACGGTGTCGACATGGCGCAGGGTCTCCAGTGCCCGGGGGCCGCTCACCAGCAGACCCAGCTGCGCGCCCCGGCCCGTGGCCGCCAGCAGGGCGGTGGGAGTCGCCAGCCCCAGCGCGCAGGGACAGGCCACGACCAGGACGGCCACACAGGCCGTGACGGCCGCCTGCGGAGCGGCCCCGGCACCGAGCCAGAAGCCGAGAACGGTGACGGCCAGGGCCAGCACCACCGGGACGAAGACGCCCGCCACCGCGTCCGCCAGGCGCTGGGCCCGGGCCTTGCCGGCCTGCGCCTCGGTGACCATGCGGGTGATCCGCGCGAGCTGGGTCTGCGAGCCGACCGCGGTGGCCCGCACCACCAGCAGGCCGCCCGCGTTGACCGCACCGCCGACCACCGCCTGCCCGGGGCCGACCTCGACGGGGTCGCTCTCGCCGGTGACCAGGGACAGGTCGACGGCCGATCCGCCGGAGGTCACCACCCCGTCCGTCGCGACCCGCTCGCCCGGCCGGACGATGAACTCCTGCCCCACCCGCAATTCCTCGATCGGCAGGAGACGCTCGCGGCCGTCCTCCCGCACGGTCACGTCCTTGGCGGCCAGCCCGGCGAGTGAGCGCAGCGCCTCGCCCGTGCCGCGGCGTGCCCTGGACTCGAGGAAACGCCCGGTCAGGACGAAGAGCGGCACGCCGACGGCCGCCTCCAGGTAGATGTGGGACACCTCCCCGCCCGCCGAGGGCAGCAGGCTGAAGGGCATCCGCATCCCCGGATCGCCCGCCCCGTCGAGGAACAGCGCGTACGCCGACCAGAGGAAGGAGGCGACCACCCCCAGCGACACCAGCGTGTCCATCGTGGCCGCCGCGTGCCGCAGCCCGCGTACGGCCCGGGTGTGGAACGGCCACGCGCCCCAGACGGCGACCGGCGCGGCCAGGGCGAAGCACAGCCACTGCCAGTTGCGGAACTGCAGCGCGGGCACCATCGACAGCACCAGAACCGGAACGGACAGCAGGGCGGTGATCAGCAGCCGCCGGACCTCCTCGCGGCCGGGGGGACGGCCGGTGCCCGCCGGCGGGCTCGGTTCGTGCGCGGGCCGGGGCGGTGCGGGCAGTTCGGCGCTGTAGCCCGCCCGCTCGATCGCCGTGACGAGATCCTGCGCCGTCACGTCCGACGGATGGCTCACCCTGGCCCGCCCGGTGGCCAGATTGACCGTGGCGCTCACGCCCTCGATCCTGGCCAGCCGCTTCTCGACGCGGTTCACACAGGCCGCGCACGTCATACCGCCGACGACCAGGTCGGTGCTCGCGCGCAGCTCCGTCCGCTCCGCCGTCACCGCGTGCCGCCCGTGCCCGTACCGGCGGTGTGCCCGTGCGGCCGGGCAGGGTCCCCGACGAAGCCCGGGCCGTCGAACTCGGTGGAGCGCATACCGGGAGCGACCGGGTCGGCGGCGGACCCCACCGCGTACGAGAGCGCGAACATCGCTATGAGGAGCGCCAGGAAGCCGGTGAGAGCGGGCGGTGGCGCCCACCGCTTCAGGGCGGTGATCGCCAGGGTCGGGTACTCAAGCCGGTCCGCCATCGTCACTCCGGATTCTTGTACTCGGTGCCAGACGGACGAGGTGCCGGCCACCGGCGGCCCGGAACCTGCGCGCCGCGGTACCGGAGCCGGGACGGCACCCCCTCCGGCGAGGTAGTCGCAGAGATACGGAAGGAGGTTCCCGCGATTTCGAAATCCGTCGGGCCGGGCGCGCGGCGGCCCGGGGCGGAGGTCACAGGGGCGGACCCTTATGGACCTCTTGCTCCGTATGTCACTCTGGCCGGGCGAACCGGGCCACCCACCTGCCAGGGCCCCGGCCGATCGACCGACACGGAAAATGCCCATGTCCCTGCCGTCCCCCTCCCGAGCCGTACCCGCCGCAATCGCCGGTGCCGTGACCGTCCTGCTGACGGCGTGCGGGCCCTCGGCCGCCGCCGGCCCGGCAGCGCCACCGCACGCGGCGCCGACGGCAGCCGCGGCCTCCGCCGCCCACCAGCCCGCGCGGGAACCGTCGCCGGTGGCCACTGCCACCCCGGCCGCCCCCACCCCCGCGCACGTGGCCTCGACGCTGTCCATACCTTCCGTGGGGATCTCCGGGCTGCGCGTGATGCCGTACGAGGGCACCACCGACGACGTGGCCGGGACGCGCATCCAGGACCGCGGTGTGGCGGCGAGTCCCTACGGTGAGCGGGGCGGAGTCGGCCCCGGCCAGGTGGGCAACTTCCTGGTCACGGCGCACCGCCTGTCGGCCGGCGGCCCGCTGGGCAGCCTGCCGGGCGTGAACAAGGGCGATACGGTCCTCGTGACCGTCGGTGACGTGGTGTACACCTACGAGATCACCGCGACCCGCAAGACGTCCTTCCGTTCGGAGCGCTCGCTGAGCGAGCAGCGCGCCGCGGTGCCGGGGGAACCCGGCGCGGCCCCCACGCGGGCGATGATCACGATCTCGACGTGTGCCACGCCGGAGGACCACGCCGAGGGCAACTTCTGGAGCGACGCCCAGGGCAACCCCGAGCACCGCATCGACAAGATAGGCGTGCTGCGCAAGACCTCCGGAGCCCCGTCCGCCGGCTGACGCGCGGCTGACCCACGGCTCCGCCCCGCCGTGCACCGACGGCTACGGCCTGAGCCGTCGGTGCGCGGCGCGAGCATGGGTGAGGCGGGCGACGGCCGTTCCCGTGCTCGCCGCGGCAAGGAGGCAGGCGAGGCGCAGGAGGTCGAAGGGGGCTTCCCAGGTGAGCTCACCGATCGGTGCACTCGCGAAGGCGTTGAGGACCAGCCAGCAGAGCAGGGCGGTTCCCGGGGCGGCCGTGAGACGGGCCCCGGTGCTCACCAGGGCCACGGCGAGGGAGAGCGCCATGAGGTCCACGGCGGGGTCGCCGGGTCCGTCGAGGAGGTTGAGTACGGCGACCAGGGCGACGGCCGCGACGGCCGCCGCGGCCCAGACCGAGCCCGTCGCGGCGGGACTCGGCACGGGGCGCATGCCTGAACTGATCCGCTTCCACTCGACCATGCGACGCCTCCTTCACGCGGTGCCCCGCCGTTGGGGCCCTCCGAGATGATGCACCACCGGGAGAGAGCCCCCACCGCCGATTCGCCCCGCCTGCGACGTGAACCCGTCCGCGAGGCGCCGCCCCAACTGGGGCGGGCGCAGTGCACCGTTGGCCCCCCCGCTCGCTCGAACGTTGCATCGATAGAGTGGCTGCCGGAGGCGGAGACCACGTCGCTCCCCTCCATCGGTTTCCGCACACACCGGGGGTTCCGCGTGCCTGTTCCACGTCTGAGCAGCACTCCGCTACCGGGCATCGGCGTCCGCTACGACCTGACCACCCGTGAGCACCGCCGCATCTCGGTGGTGGCCCACCGCGACGGGACGCGGACCCTGAACGCCTACGGCGGTGACGATCCTGACGAGTGCGCGCTGTCGGCGAAGTTGACCGCGGGGGAGGCGGAGGCGCTGGTCGACGCGCTGATGCCGTCCCACCACAGTCCCAGTCTGCTCTCGACCACGGACCTCGGGCTGGTCGCGGAGCGGATCGAACTGTCCGCGCATTGCCGTTGGAACGGGCGGGTGTTGGGGGAGAGCAGAATCCGCACCGAGACGGGCGCGTCCGTCGTCGCCGTGCTGCGTCGTGCCCAGGCGATCCCGTCGCCGACACCGGATTTCCGACTTGCGGGCGGGGACATGCTCATCGTGATAGGGACCCGTGAGGGCGTCGAGGCCGCGGCGGAGATCCTCGGCAGGGAGTGAGAAGCCCACACTCCGGTGCGGTCCCTTTGTTCGTGTTTGCAATGTTTCGCATCGTGGGCGCCATTTGTCGTGCGCTAAACTTCCTTACGAGCCGTCGCGCTCTATTGAGCGGGTGGGTGCTCAATCTTGGGGGTCATCGTCTCGTCCGGATCCGGACGGCGGTGCGAGTGGGGGGACATGACATGGGTCGAGACGCGCACCCCCTGCGGCTGCCCGCGGCCCGTATCGACAACACCGCCCGCGACAGCGTGCCCGATACCGGCCGCACCGCTCCTCGCGTCTGACGCCGCCGTACCGCGCGCTGCGCGGCCCCTTCCCCCACGGCCCCGGCCGACCGCTCCCGCTTCTCCGCCTTCTCCGCCTTCTCCGCCTTCGCGCGGCCACAGCAGTGAGCCGCATCCGGAGCCCGGGCCACGAACGGCGCACCTTCCTCACGCTCACCCGCACACCGAGACCAGCCCGGTCATGCCTGCGACCGGCCGACCGGCCGACCGGCCGCGCACGCCTGCCACCCCGCGGAGCCCACCGGGCACCGCACCCGATGTCCCGTACCCCGACAAGGCACTGACGCCGTCACCGAACCGACCGGAGGACCGACGCCCGTGCACCACACGACCGCCATGCTCATCGAACTCGGAGCCATCATCCTGGCCCTGGGCCTGCTCGGCCGCCTCGCCGGCAGAGTGGGGTTCTCGCCCATACCGCTCTACCTGCTCGCCGGACTCGCCTTCGGCCACGGCGGGATCCTCCCGCTCCAGGCGAGCGAGGAGTTCGTCGCGACCGGCGCCGAGATCGGAGTCATCCTGCTCCTGCTCCTGCTCGGCCTGGAATACAGCGCTTCCGAACTCGTCACCAACCTCAAGACCCAGTACCCCTCCGGAGCCGTCGACTTCGTCCTCAACGCCGCACCCGGCGCCGCCGCCGCACTGCTGCTGGGATGGGGTCCCGTCGCCGCGGTCGCCCTCGCCGGCGTCACCTGGATCTCCTCCTCGGGAGTCATCGCCAAGGTCCTCGGCGACCTCGGCCGCCTCGGCAACCGCGAAACGCCCGTCGTCCTCGGCATCCTGGTCATGGAAGACCTCGCCATGGCCGTCTACCTGCCCATCCTCACCGCCCTGCTCGCCGGAGTGAGCCTGGCCGGCGGCGCCGTCACCCTGCTGATCTCCCTGGGCACCGTGGGCGCCGTCCTGTACGTGGCACTGCGCCACGGACGGCTGATCAGCCGCGCCGTGTCCTCCGACAACGCCGAGATGCTGCTCCTCGTCGTACTCGGCCTCACGCTCCTCGTCGCCGGAATCGCCCAGGAGCTCCAGGTCTCCGCCGCCGTGGGCGCCTTCCTGGTCGGCATTGCGCTGTCCGGAGAGGTCGCCGAAGGTGCGGCCACCCTCCTGACCCCGCTGCGGGACCTGTTCGCCGCCGTCTTCTTCGTCTTCTTCGGCCTGTCCACCGACCCCGCCGACATCCCGCCGGTCCTGCTTCCCGCCCTGCTCCTCGCCGTCGCCACCGCGCTCACGAAGATCGCCACCGGCTGGTACGCGGCACGCCGCGCCAGAATTCACGGCAGGGGCCGCTGGCGTGCCGGCGGGACCCTCGTCGCCCGGGGCGAGTTCTCCATCGTCATCGCCGGGCTCGCCGTCGGTGCCGAGCCCCGGATCGGCCCCCTGGCCACCGCCTACGTCCTGATCCTCGTCATCGTCGGCCCGCTCACCGCCCGTTACACCGAGCCATTGGCCGGCCTCCTCACGCGCCGCGCGAAGTCTCCCGTACCGGCCGCTCCCGCCACCGTTCCCGCCGGAGAACGCGCCCCGAGCGTCACCGCCGACGCCTGAGCCCGGGTATCCGCCTCCCCGCATCCGCCGCAGGAGGGTACGCACACCGTGCACGAAACGACCGCCGAATTCCTCGACGACCTCCGCCACGGCGGCGGCGACGCCTTCGACGTGGCGCAGCGCATGGGCTTCGACGAGCCCCTGCACCGCTACACGCTGCAGACGGCCTCCATCGGCGCCCGCCCGCGGGAGGCTCGCGTCACTCGGTGGCCCGCCGCCGGCCCCGGCGGCGCGGGTACGGGAAGAGGCGGGGCCGGCGTTTGGCGGCCACGTCCTCGACCCAGCCGAACGTCAGCACGAGCAGCCCGAGCAGCAGGATCGCCACCAGCAGCGTGAACCACTGGCTGGCCAGCAGCCACTGGAGGTTGTCGTAGACGAAGGGGACGCTCCAGAGCGGGTCGATCAGCGGGACGGCGACCACCAGTGCGACCTGGTGCCAGAGGTAGACGCTGACGGCTCGCGCGTTGAGCAGGCCGACCAGGCCGTTCCAGCGTTCCAGCGGTCTGGGCCACCGCTCCCAGGACGGGCTGACGTGGAGCAGGATCGCGACGAAGCCGAAGGACCACAGGGCCTGGGCGATCGGCCAGGACTCGATGTCGGTCGCCACGGTGGGATCGACCGGACGGGTCTGCAGGTACCAGAGGGCCGCCACCATGATCAGCGGCGCGACGGACGGCAGCACGTACTGCGGGATCTTCTTGAGCAGGCCCTCCTGGTGGGCCATGCCGAGGATCCAGCAGGCCCCGAAGGTGGCGAAGTCGTTGGCGGTCTCCCAGACCCGGCTGTAGACGAACTCCTGGTCGACGAAGAACGCGTTCATGACGATGACCATCGCCAGCGGAGCGGACAGCGTCGCCACCGGGAAGCGTCGCAGTGCCCGGAGCAGCAGCGGCGAGAGCAGGACGTACCAGAGGTAGGCCCGGAGGTACCAGAGCGGGACGATGATCTGCGTGGCCCAGCTGGATTCCACGTGCTGGAAGCCGCTCAGCGCCTCGGCGTACGGCGGGGTGCTCAGCGGCAGGATCCAGAAGGCCAGCTTGGCCCACCACCAGGTGGGGTGCCCCTCGGACCGGGGGCCCCAGCCGTCGAGGATCTGGAGGGCGATCAGGACGGCCCCGAACAGCCACATCGGCGGCAGCAGCCGGCGCAGTCGGCCGCGGATCACACCGAGGGCGGGACGGCTGAGCGAGCGGGCCATCAGCGAGCCCGCCAGGGCGAACATCACGCCCATCGACGGGAAGACGAGCGGCAGCCAGAACCATCCGAAGGTGTGGTAGAGCACCACGCGGCCCAGCGCCAGCGCGCGCAGCAGGTCGAGATAGCGGTCCCGGCCGCCCTTGCGCTCGGCCGGCGCCGGCGCTTCCGCCTCCGGCGTCGGTTCCCGAGTCGGCTCGGCGCGCAACGCGGCAGGGACCCGCAACTGCATGGTGTCGAAGGATGCGGTCACGGTCGGGCCTCCACCGGTACGGCGACCTCGCCCGTGCGACGGAGCTTCTGCCACCGCAGCCGGCCACCGGTCATCGCTGTGATCGCGGACTGCAGCAGGACGATGTACATCAGCTGCCGGTAGACCAATTGCTGGATCGGCAGGCTGATCAGGTGCCAGGGCTTCTCGCGGTCGAGCCGGAAGGCGTACCAGGACAGTGCCCCCTGGAGCAGGATGAAGCCGCCCCAGCTGGTGAGGGTGATCGGGGCGTCCCCGAACAGCACGCCGTACAGCAGGAACAGGTCGACCAGCGGCGCCAGCAGCGGGGCGACCACTCCGAAGAGCACGACGAGCGGAAGCCCGATCCGGCCGAAGCGCCCGGCCGGACCGCGGGAGGTCACGGAGCTGCGGTGCTTCCACATCGCCTGCATGCTGCCGTAGCTCCAGCGGTACCGCTGGGACCAGAGCTGCTGGAGGCTGGCGGGTGCCTCGGTCCAGGCGCGGGCGTGCTCGGCGTAGACGATCCGCCAGCCGTCGCAGAGCACCGCGATGGTGATGTCGGTGTCCTCGGCGAGGGTGTCGTCGCTCATCCCGCCGACCCGCCGCAGGGCCTCCTTGCGGAACGCGCCGACGGCACCGGGGATGGTCGGGATGACGCCCAGCATGTCGTACATCCGGCGGTCGAGGTTGTGGCCGAGGACGTACTCGATGTGCTGCCAGGCACCGATCAGGCTGTCGCGGTTGCCGACCTTCGCGTTGCCCGCGACCGCGCCGATCGCCGGGTCGCCGAAGGGCTGGATCAGCTCGCGCACGGTGGACGGCTCGAAGACGGTGTCCCCGTCCATCATCACGACGATGTCGTACGAGGCGGCCGCGATGCCGGTGTTGAGCGCGCTGGACTTGCCGCCGTTGACCTGGCGGATCAGCCGGACGAACGGCAGGTTCATCTCCTCGACGATGTCCGCGGTGCCGTCCGTGGAGCCGTCGTCGATGACGATGACCTCGATCGGATGGTCACTGGCGGCGAGTGAGTGGAGGGTGTTGGCTATGCACTCGCGTTCGTTGTAGGCGGGGACGAGCACGGTGACCGGCTGGGTGACGGGTGGCCCCCAGGCGTCCCGCCGTTTGGAGCGGCGGGCGTGGATCGGCGCGAGGACGAGCATCAGCGCGAACCGTCCGAAGTTGAGGAAGCCTACGAGGGCCAGCAGCCCGACCAGTACCGGCAGGGTGAGCACGGCGAACTGGGTGGCCCAGATGAACCCCTTGCCCGCCCACAGCTGGAACCCGTGCACCGGCACGGTCGCGCTGGAGGCGCCGAGCGCCTCGGAGATGGTGGTGAAGCGGTAGCCCTGGGCCTGCAGCTTGTCGATGATCTGCACGAGCGCGGCGACGGTCTGGGTACGGTCGCCACCCGCGTCGTGCAGCAGGATCAGCGCGCCCGCACCGGGCTTGGCCGGCATCGCCGCCTTGACGATCTCGTTCACGCCGGGGCGCTTCCAGTCGTCGGTGTCGCGGTCGATGAACGCGGTGAGGTAGCCGCGCGCCCCCACGTACTTGATCACCGGGTAGTTCCAGTCGTCCATCGCGGAGGCGTCGGAGGAGTACGGCGGCCGGAACAACGCACTGTGGACACCCGCGACTCCGGCCAGCGCCAGCTGCGTCTGCGCCAGCTCCCAGCTGGTGCGGGCGTGGGACTGGTACACGAGGTCCGGGTGGGTGAAGGTGTGCACGCCGAGTTCGTGGCCGCCCGCGACGATCCGCCGGATCAGATCGGGGTTGCGCGTGGTCATCGCACCGGTGACGAAGAAGTCGGCACGGATGTTGCGGGCCGCGAGCACCTCGAGGATCTTCGGAGTCCACTCCGGGGAGGGGCCGTCGTCGAAGCTCAGGACCGCGGTGCGGTCGGGGACGTGGTAGCTGACGGGGTGCTCGTTCTTGGCACCACGCGCGTCGATGATCGGACCGCCCTTGAGCAGGTTGGCCGGCACGGTCGTCTTGTCGACCGAGATCGCGATCCGGGAGTCGTGGAACGCCTCGTTGGTGGCGAGGCCGCGCAGGACGAGCAGGGCGAGCAGGCACGCGAGCAGGGACAGCGGCATGAAGAAGCGCAGCGGCGGCGCGGCCAGTCGGCGCGGCCTCAGTGGGGACTGCCGGCGGCGCTGGTGGCGGGACAATGACGCTCCTGGAGACGGTGGTGCCGGTGATCAGGGTTGTTTGGTGGCCGGTCGGTCCGAGGGTTTTGCCCCGCGGAGCGCGGTGGCCGCGGGTTTCGGCCGGGTGACGGCAGCCTTCGACGGGGCGGCTGCGGTACTCGACGGGCCGGCCGAGGTCTTGGCGGCCGGGGCCTTCGCCCCGGGAGTCGCGGACCGCGTGACCGCCCGAGGTGACGACGGCGAGGACGACGAGGACGGCGGGGGCGACTGGGTCGGCGACGGCACGGGTGAGCGCAACGGCTGCGCGGGTATGCCCATCGCAGGGGCGTCCGCCTGCATACCGATCAGGCTGCCGCCCATGGCGACGGCCAGGATCGCGCCGACCACGGAGACCGGCCAGCCGAAACCCCGTAGCAGACGGCCACGCACACCGGACTGGTCGACGAAGACCGGTGCGGGGGCGGGTTCCTCGTAGCCCGATCCGGATGTTCCAGGATGCGTCCGGTGTTCGGATCCGCGCTGGACGGAGGACATGGCTCGGCGCACCTTGCGAGGCCTTTCATTGCAGGGTACGGAGACCGCGGGATCGCAGGGCGAACGCTAGTGCACCGGCCCGCATCGACTTGTGCCTGATGTGCGCATATGGCCTGGTCTATTCAATGGGCGTGACCAGATCGAAACGGAAGAAGTGATACCGGTTAGTAGGCACGCCCACCCCTTCGCCGAATACTGATCGGTGCCTGTCCGGCCGGGGCGGTCGTGCCGGGACCGCGGTGCCCCCGGTTCCGGAAGCTGCCCACGGCCGTCACGTGGCCCGTCGACGCGCGCCTTAGGATGACGCCCTCACCGGGTCGGCCGGTGAGGATTCCCCCTGCAGAGGG
Source organism: Streptomyces sp. NBC_01232 (assembly GCF_035989885.1). Classification (GTDB taxonomy): domain Bacteria; phylum Actinomycetota; class Actinomycetes; order Streptomycetales; family Streptomycetaceae; genus Streptomyces. Next base: position 407,989 of record NZ_CP108518.1, on the reverse strand, counting down.
CGTGTCCAGCTACTGCCTCTGCACCTCAAGGAGCCCGTGTGAGCCAGCCCCGCCGCACCCCTCGTCGCCACGTGCGGACCGCGCTCACGCTGCCCGCCCTCCTGTGCGTACTCGCCGCGTGTTCCGGTGGCCCCGGCGACGACGCCGCCGCACCCGCCCCCAGCGCCTCGCCGACCCCGTCCGGTCCGCCGGGAACCCTGTTCGACACCTTCCACTACAGCGGCCCCGACGACCCGTCGCTCGCCGCCCACGGCTGGGAGGTGCGGACCGGCGGGGGCGGCCCCGGAATCAAGGACTCCTGGTCCGCCGCCGGCGCCGGCTTCCCCTCCGACACGACCGCCCAGGGTGGCCGGGTCCTGCGACTGCAATCGTCCACCGACGGCACCAAGCAGGGCACCAAGCAGGTCGAGGTGCAAGGCACCGGCAAGAACCTCTTCACGGGGACCTTCGCCGCCCGGGTCCACTTCAGCGGCAGGCCCACGACGGGCAACAACGGCGACCACGTCGTCCAGACCTTCTTCCCGATCTCCCCGCAGGACGACTCGGCGGACTACAGCGAGCTCGACTTCGAGTACCTCCCGAACGGCGGCTGGGGCACGGCGGGTCCGCGACTCGACAACGTCAGCTGGCACAAGGCCGATCCGCCGGACCGGGTCAGCCACACCCTCAAGCAGCGCACCGAGGGCTGGCACGTCCTGATGGTCACCGCCTTGAACGGAAAGGTCACCTACTCCCTCGACGGCAAGGAGCTGTTCACCAGCTCCGGCAAGTACGTCCCGCGAGAGAAGATGGACATCCACTTCAGCAACTGGTTCATCGACACACCCGCCACCGGTGGTCCGCGCACGTGGGACATGAAGGTCAACTGGGTCTACTACAAGGCCGATGAAGCCGTTTCGCAGGCAGATGTCCAGAAGACCGTGGACGGCTTCTACAGCTCGGGCACCCACTACGTGAACACCGTGCCGAAGGCCTGACCTCGGTCCGGGGTCCGGCGCCGCGCTCCGCCGTACGGGAGTGCTTGCCGGCCCCGGTGGGGTCAGCGGGTGAGGGAGACGGCGAAGGGCTGGAAGCCGTGCCGGCGCAGGATGTGGGGCACCACCAGGATCATGGCCTCGGTGGCGCGGGCGGTGGTGATGTCGCCGAGGTCTTCGATCCACGAGGGCTGCCAGCCCAGGTCGCCGAGCAGGCCGGTGACGGTCCGCTTCGCCTGCTGGTCGTCGCCCGACACGTAGACGGTCGGCGGGGTGCCCAGGGTTTCGGGGGCGGTCATGACCATGAACAGCATGGTGTTGAGGGTCTTGACCACACGGGTGTCGGGCAGGGCGGCCTGGAGTTGCTCGGCGAGGCTGCTGCCGGGATAGCACAGCTCGCCCGGCAGGCCGTCGTGCGCGTCGCGGGTCGCGTTGGAGACGTCGATGAGGATCTTGCCGGCGAGTTCGGTGCGCAGGCGGGTGAGGCGGTCCAGGGCGCTGTCGCCCGGCGTCGCGTTGATCACGATGTCCGCGGTGCGGGCGGTGGTGTGCTGGTTGGCGAAGGAGATGCGGGGGCCCATGCCGCCGACCGGCCCTGCGGGATCTTCCTCCGTGCTCCGGTGGCCGAGGATGACGTGGTGTCCGCTCGTGGCGAGCTTTTGGGCGAGGCTCCGGCCGACGCGACCGGTGCCCAGGATGCCGATGAGGGTCATGAGGTGATGCTCCTTGCGGTGTTGGCGGGGACGTACGGGAGAGGGGGCCTCTGCCGCGGTCAGGCGATCGGCGAGAGGATCTTGAGGACGTCGGCGTGGATGCCGGGGGCGGCGGCCAGGAAGTCGGGGCTCCCCGTGGTCCAGGGCTCGCCCGCCAGGTCGGTGACGGTGCCTCCGGCCTCGGAGACCAGCAGCGCACCGGCGACCAGGCCGGAGCGGACGTCGGAGAACTGCCAGAACGCATCCATGCCGCCGGCGGCGACATGGATGAGCTGCAATGTGGCGGGAACGGACACGCGCACGACGAGGCCGCCTGTGAGCATGGCGGTGACCGACTCGCCGATCCGCCGGAATGTGCGCTCGTTCTCGCCGGGACTGGCCTGACCGGTGCCCGTGAGCGCGGCGCCCAGGTCGGTCTTGGCGGACACCTTCAGGGGACGGTCGTTGAGCCTGGCACCGCCACCGGCGACGGCCGTGTAGGTGTCGCCGGTCAGTGGCAGGTGGACGACGGTGAGCACCGGCAGGTTGTCGCTGACCAGGGTGGCGGCGACGGCCCAGTCCTCCATGCCGTGGACGTGGTTGATGTTGCCCTCGGCGGGATCGACGACCCACCACTCCCCGGCCGGGAGCGGTCCGCCGGCCAGCTCGTCCTCGGCCCACTGGGATCCGGGCCGGGCCCGCAGCAACGGAGCGCGCAGCACGTCCAGCACCGCGTCGTCGTTGGCGTGGATCCAGTCGACGATCTCGCTCAGGCTCACGCCTCGGGCGTGCGGGGTGTAGCGGTCGAGCAGGGTCCGGCCTGCGGTCTTGACCGCGGCGCTCACGTCGGAGACCAGCGTCGTGCCGGCGTCGAAAGGCATGGGTGTGCTCATGATGGGCTCCCTGGTTCCGGTTGATGCGGTGCGGCTTGTCCTGCGCCCGCTCCTCGAAGGTAGGCCGCCCTTCGATTAACAACAAGTGCATGCTTTTCACTCGTAGAGTTACTCTCATGCAACTGGATTTGAACCTGCTCACCGCGCTTGACGCGCTGCTGGAAGAGGGCAGCGTCGCCGGCGCCGCCGCCCGACTCCACGTCACCCCACCGGCCATGAGCCGCTCCCTCGGCCGCATCCGCAAGGCCACCGGTGACCAGATCCTGGTCCGCACCGGCCGCACCATGGTCCCCACCGACCGTGCACTGGCCATCCGCGCCCAGGTCCACGCCCTCGTGCAAGAGGCCCATCAGCTTCTTTCCGCGCAGCAGGAACTCGACCTGGCGACTCTGGAGCGGGTGTTCACCCTGCGCTGGCACGATGCCCTGGCCGCCGCCTGCGGTTCTGCCCTCATCGCGGGCATCCACCGTCAGGCGCCCGGCGTGCAGCTGCGTCTGCAAGCCGAACCCGGCACGGACACCCTTGACCTGCGCCGGGGTGAGATCGACCTCGAATCCAGCTCCACGCTGCCGGCCATCCCCGACGTCCGCCACCGCCTCGTCGGCAAGGACCGGCTCGTCGTCGCCGTCCGCCCCGGCCACCCGCTCACCGAAGGCCCGCTGAGCGTCGCGCGCTACACCGCCACCGACCACGTCACCGTCTCGCGCCGCGGACGCCTGCGCGACCCGATGGACGAAGCCCTGACCGAACGCGGCCACGAACGCCGCGTCGCCGCCGCCGCGCCCACCGCTGCCCTCGCGCTGCAACTGGCCCTCGACGCCGACCTGGTGGTCACCCTTCCCGACGCGGTCACCCGCGCGGCCCGGGACCGACTCGGTCTGATCACCTTGCCACTGCCACTCCGGATGCCCGCCATACCGCTGTACCTGCTGTGGCACCAGCGCCACGACGACGACCGCGCCCACACCTGGCTGCTCGACCTTGCCACCGAGATCGTCGGGGCCCTGTTCGCACCACCGCCCGACTCGCAGCAGACCCGGAGCGGCTGACTCCCGTACTCGTTGCACCTACGCGCCCGGAGCCTCGCCGGCCCCGCGCACCACGGGGCGAGAACCGCTGGGACGACCGTCGGCGCGCGGGGTGCGGGGGATACTGGCCGAATGCGTCAGACGCCGCCGCACGCCGCCGTCCCGGAGCCGATATCGGCCGACCCGCCGCACACGGCGGACCGGCCCCTGCTCACCCAGTCCTGGCTCGACCTGGCGTTCCTGCACTGGGCCGCCGACCCCGCCCACGTCGCCCCGCTGCTGCCGGCCGGCACCGTGCCGGACACCCTGGACGGGGTCACCTACGTCGGCCTGGTGGCCTTCCGCATGCACAGGGTCGGCTGGTTCCGCCTCCCCGGCATCCCCTACCTGGGATCCTTCCCCGAGACCAATGTCCGCCTCTACTCGGTCGACGCCCACGGCCGCCGCGCCGTGGTCTTCCGCTCGCTGGACGCCTCCCGGCTGATTCCGGTGGCCATCGGACGGGCCGCGTTCCGAATCCCGTACGTCTGGTCCCGGATGACGGTCCGTCACGACGGCGACACCGTCACGTACGCCGGCCGCCGCCGCTGGCCCGGACCGCGCGGTGCGCACAGCCGGATCGCCGTCCGGGTCGGTGAGCGCATCGCGGAGCCGACCGCCCTGGAACACTTCCTGACCGCCCGCTGGGGCATGCACACGGAGTTCCTCGGGCGGCCGTTGTACCTCCCGAACGCGCACCCGCGCTGGCCGCTGCACCGCGCCGAACTCCTCGACTGCGACGAGGACCTGATCTCCGCGGCGGGCCTGCCCGCCCCGGCCGGGCCGCCCGTGAGCGTGCTCTACTCGCCGGGCGTCCCCGTACGGTTCGGCCGGCCGTCCCTGGGACGGTTGTGAACAACCCGGCCCCGCCGGGGAGTCGGAGGGAACCGGACGGATCCGCATCTCCTCTGAGAGGGCGTAGACGGACGGACGCGGCCGCGTCCGCAGGCTGAGGGGACGTGCCATGACCGGAACCACGGGCAGGGATGCGCCGGGCGCGCGCCCGCAGGGGATAGAGGCGGCGTGGTGGCTCACGCTCGCCGCCGTCGCCGCGCATGTCGTGGACTGGGCGCTGGGGGCGTTCGTGATCGACCCCACCGGCCTGGACGAACTGACCGCCGTGTCGGGACCGGGCGCCGCCGGCCGGCTCGCGCTGTCGGGCGGGATCCTGGCCGTGCTGCTGGGCGGCTGGCTGGCCGTGGCGGTGAAGATGCGGGCGGGCCGCGGCTGGGCCCGTACCGTCCTCGGTGTGGCCGGCGCCGGAGGGCTGCTGTTCGTGGTCAACGACTACAGCATGAGCGGGACGGTTCCCGGCGTCGGGCCGGCTCTCGCGGCCCTTCCGGCCCTGCTCGCCGCGGCCGCCGCGGTCCCCATGTTCCTGCCCGGGGTCCGCGCGCACTTCCGGGCGCGCCCGCGCGGAGTCTGACCCCGCCGCCGGGGCGTCACACCGTTACACCGTCGCGTGGGGCTCGCTGCCGCCGGGCGTGTCGTTCGCCACCTCACCGGCGGGCGGCGCGGGCGCGGTCAGCGGGCCGGCGAGGTAGGCGAGCAGGCCGGCGATCTCGTGACCGGCCTCCGCCGGGTGGCGGAAGCGCGCGCCGGGCGCGACCACGTACCGGTTGCGCCGGCCGTCCCGCGTCCTGGTGAGGTACCCGTCCGCCTGCAGGTCCGTGACGATCGCCTGCACGGTGCGCTCGGTCAGACCGCACTCCTGCGCGATGTCACGCAGACGGATGCCCGGGTCTCGCGCGATGGCGATCAGAACCCGGGCGTGGTTCGTCAGGAAGGTCCAGCCGTTGCGGCGGTGACCCGTGTGCTCGCTCTCCACACCGTCATTCTTGAGGGATAACTCACGAAAAGCAATTCCCGAACCAGTTTTCCGGTATTACTTGACGTCTGTCCGCGGCCCCGACATGGTGCAGGGAAGCGGAGGCAGACTTCCGCACGACCCGAGCTATCGAGACGCACCGCAAGCACACGTGCCCAAGGAGCGAAGACGATGACCTTCACGGCCACGGCCGAGGCCATGACCCCGACGAACCCCACGACGGCCACCCCCACCGGTGGCACCGCCGGCACCGCAGACGCCTCCGGGCTCGGCGGGCTGCCCGACGTGCCCTGCCCACGGGAGCTGTCGACCCGCGACGCCCGGGAGCTGACCCGCGTCTTCTTCGACCGGCTGCAGAGCCTCGACGAGGGCACCCGCGAGTACCAGTACGTGCGCAACACGCTCATCGAGATGAACATCTCCCTGGTGCAGTTCGCCGCCCGTCCGTTCCGCGACCGCCCCGGCGGACCCGAGAACGAGGACATCGTCCAGGTCGGCATCATCGGCCTGATCAAGGCCATCGACCGGTACGACCCCGAGCGCAACACGCAGCTCACCACGCTCGCCCTGCCCTACATCACGGGCGAGATCAAGCGGCACTTCCGCGACACCACCTGGGCCGTGCGCGTTCCGCGCCGACTCCAGGAGCTGCGTCTGGAGCTCGCGAAGGCCACGGAGGAGCTGACCTCCGAGACGGACCACGCGCCGACCCCCGCGGAACTCGCCGAGCGGCTGGGGCTCAGCGAGGACGAGGTCCGCCAGGGTCTGGTCGCCGCCAACGGCTACTCCACCCAGTCCCTCGACGTGCCCCAGGAGAACGCCACCGGCGCCACCCAGGGGCCCACGGCCGCACGCACCGCGCGCAGCCTCGGCGAGACCCTGGGCGATGTCGACCCCGCGCTGGAGGCCGTCGAGGACCGCCATGCCCTGGCGCCGCTCCTCGCCGACCTGGACGAACGAAGCTCCCAGATCCTCGAGCTGCGCTTCGGACAGGAGATGACCCAGGCGGAGATCGGCGCCGAGATCGGTCTCTCCCAGATGCAGGTCTCCCGCCTGCTCACCCGCACGCTGGGCACCCTGCGCGAAGAGCTGCTGCACGACTGACGCCCGGCCCGGGCGCGTCCCGCCGGTCCGGCCGGGCCGGTTCATGCGCGCCCGGGCCGGCCCGTCAGCAGGCGTTCCGCGTCGAACTCGGCCCAGACCACTTTGCCCTGCCCGACGACCTCGGCGCCCCAGCGGTCGGCGAGCCTGCGCACGAGGCGCAGACCGTGCCCGCCCGGGAGACCCGGGGGGCGCACGTCGCCGGGGCCACCGCGCCGCGACGCGCTCACCAGCCGGCGCAGGTCGCCGAGGCCGTCGTACACCTCGACGCGGAACGCGTCCCCCGAGCGGAGCAGGAGCTCGTGGCAGCCGCCGGCGTGCAGGCTCGCATTGGTGACGAGCTCGGACACGACGAGGAGCGCGTCCTCGGCCGTGTCCCGGCCGTCCCATCCCCAGTCCGCCAGAGCCTCACGGGCGAACGCGCGCCCGCGCCCGACCTGTCGTCGGGCGTCGCGCAGGGCGAGCCGCCGGCGCTGGGGGAAGGCCGGCCCCCGTACGCCCGATGTGCGCTCGCCGATGTCCGGTCCGATGGTCTGCACCGCGCTCTCACCTCGTCTTCCGCTGCCGTGCCCCGCCATGTGGTGATGCGCTTGTACCCAGCCTGACGGGACGGACGCTCCGCACCCTTTGCACATATCCGTTCCCGAGATACCTCTGAGGAGTCATGGACAGCCTTCTGCGACTGGTCGCCGTGACCGGCGGCGCGATCGTGCTCACCTTCCTGGTGGGCCGGCTCACCGACCTGCTGTTGCGACGTGCGGGTGCCCGCCATCCCGAGACCCCGCTGTGGGACATGCTGCGCCGCTGCCGTACGTCGGTGCGGGTCCTGCTGTTCACGGCGCTGCTGCGCGGGTCGTACCGGCAGATCGAGTGGCCGCCGCTCCAAGAACACGAGGCGGCCGTCGGCCGGATCCTGACGCTCGTGCTGATCGGGGCGAGCGCGTGGTGCGTCGTCCTCGTCACCTCAGCCGTGGTGGAGTCCACGTACGCGCGCTACGCGCTCGGCACACGTGACCCCTCCCGGCTCCGGCGGGTGCGCACCCAGGTGACGCTCATCATGAGGATCGTCACCGCCGTGGTCGTCGTGGTGGCCGCCGCCGCGATGCTGCTGACCTTCCCCGACCTGCGCGCCGTGGGCACCTCGCTGCTGGCCTCGGCCGGCATCATCGGCATCGTCGCGGGCGTGGCCGCCCAGTCCACCCTCGGCAACCTCTTCGCCGGCTTCCAGATCGCCTTCGGCGACATGGTGCGCATCGGCGATACGGTCGTCGTCGCCGGGGAGTGGGGTGTCGTCGAGGAGGTCACGCTGACCTTCCTTGCCGTGCGCACCTGGGACGAGCGCCGGATCACGATGCCCGTGTCGTACTTCACGGGACGGCCCTTCGAGAACTGGTCGCGCGGCGGGATCCAGATGACCGGCACGGTGTTCCTCCACTGCGACCACACCGCCCCCGTGGCGCTGATGCGCGAGAAGCTCAAGGAGGTCCTGGACAGCTGTGAGGCGTGGGACGGCCGGGGCTGGGACCTGGCGGTCACCGACACCACGGCCACCACCATCGTGGTGCGGGCGATCGTCACCGCGAAGGACCCCGACGACCTGTGGACCGCCCGCTGCGTGGTACGCGAACAGCTGGTCGCGTGGCTGGCGGAGAAGCACCCCTACGCCCTGCCGCGGGTCTCGACGTCCACGGCCGCCGAGCCGCCGACGTGGGCCGACCGTGTTTCGAAACGCGGACCCGGGTCAGACGCGTGAGGGGGGACCGGACGACAAGGACATACGGAACGTGGACGAGAGGAGTCGAGTGATGTCGAAGGTGGCACGCCTGCCGGGCCGTGCGGAGCACCTCTGGTCGTGGCAGGAGGACGCGGCGTGCCGGGCACTCGGTACGGACCGCTTCTTCCACCCGGCGGGGGAGCGCGGCGAGGACCGCGCCGCGCGGGAGCAGGAGGCCAAGGAGGTGTGCGCGCTGTGCCCGGTGCGGGCGCAATGCCTGAACCACGCACTGCGCGTCCAGGAGCCCTACGGTGTGTGGGGCGGCCTGACCGAGGAGGAGCGCCGGTCACTGGGCGCGCGGGCGGCCGGCTGACCGGAGCCCGGCCGCCCGGGTGACGGGCCGCCCGACGGGCAGGCCGCCCGCGTTCCGGCCCCTCAGGGGCGGGCGTTGAGCTCCGCGACGATCGAGGCGGGCGTGTGGCCGCTGCCGTCCGACAGACGGTGGAAGTCGACGGAGACGAAGTTCGGATCGCGGCCCCCGGCCGCGGGCCGGCACTGATCGGCGATGCGGTTCCTCAGCTTGCTGCCGTTGTCCAGTGCCGCGGTGAGGACCGTGGGCACGTTGCGGTGGTGGCTCATCGTGAACAGCCGCCGGAATCCGGGCTCCTGGCGGTCCAGCGGTACGTCGCCCCAGCGGCTGACGCAGGTGAGGTCGTTGCCCAGGTCGCCCAGGCTCCAGAAGTTGCTCACCGTCCAGGACCGGTCGTACATCACGCCCAGGTGTTCCCGGTCGGACCGGTCGGAGAAGATCAGCAGGCGCTTGCCCGAGGTGACGAGATCGGCCACCTTCGGCCAGCCGTGCTGCCGCGTGCCCCACTCGTCGGGCCGGAACACCATGTCCTGCAGGCCCCTGACCCGGCTGAGGGACTGCTGCAGCTGATCGGCGCCGACGTAGTCCTCCAGGAAGACGGTCACGACCTCCTGCGGGTGGGTGGCGAGGAAGTCCACCACGGTCTGCATCGTGCCGTGGAAGGTCTGGCGCGGCAGGGCGTAGGTGGCCCCGGCGAAGGTCTTGCAGTCGCCGTGGCACAGGTACACGTCGCTGGGGTAGCAGTCACTGCCGAAGCTGATGATGCACAGCCACGTGCTGCGCTCGTACCAGTGCGTGTCCAGGCTCAGGCCGCGGACGCCGTTGTCGAGCTGGGCGCGTACGGACTCGGACTGGTTGACCGAACTCCAGCGGGAGTCCTCGTAGTTGGTGAAGGCGTTGTGGGTGGTCAGGAAGGCGGCCTCGTCGAGCCGCCGGTCGCCCCAGCGGGCGGTGGCGGCGGCTCGTGCTGCGGCGTCGGCGGTGTTCGTGGTGGCCGTGGAGGGGGCCGCCACCCGGGGTGCGGCGGCCGCTGTGGTCACTGTCCCCAGGAGGGCCAGCACGAGGAGGCACACCAGGGCGCGCGACCGCACCCGTAACTGCATGCTCATGTCAATCAACATGGCGCGGAGGATAGCGCGCGGGCCGTGGATCCGCCCCCCTGTGGACGCGTACGGCTGTCGTCCGGCCCGGATCGGCCCGGTTCGGCCCGGCTCGCGGGCGGTGCCGAAACGCGATTGGGTGGAGGGAGGAGCGGTTCGTGCCGAGGTGACGGCATCGGCGGCCGCAGCACGCCCCCGACGCGACGGAGGAGGGCGGATCATGCCCGGACCCGTACCCGCACCCGCACCCGCAGCCCGACCCGGACCCGCATCCGGACGTCGGCCGGGGCGTCGACCGGTGCCCGGTCGACGCCGCCGTGCGGCAGCCCTCGCCGTGGCGGCCGTCTGCTCCTCGATGCTCGTCGCACCGGACCTCGCAGCGGCCCGGGCGGAGCCGTCGCCCTCGCAGACCGTTCCCCGGCTGGACTGGAGCCCCTGCAAACCCGGTAGCCCGTACGAATGCGCCACCGCCGAGGTGCCCCTGGACCACGCGGCCCCCGCCGGCCGCACCATCGACCTGGCCGTGGTCCGCCGCAAGGCCGGCGACCCTGCGCAACGCGTGGGAACGCTGTTCGTCAACCCCGGAGGCCCCGGCGGCCCCGGGACCGTGCAGGTGCCGCAGAACTACGACTCCTTCCCGAAGGAGCTGCGGGAACGGTTCGACATCGTCAGCTGGGACCCCAGAGGCATCGGCAACAGCACCGCGGTGAACTGCTTCGACACCCCCGAGCAGGCCCGGGGGTGGGGCGCGGACAAACCGGTCGGCTTCCCGGTGGGTGCAAAGGAGCGCACCACCTGGATCGACGCGTACGAGGACCTGGGCCGGCGCTGCGAGAAGCGCGACCCCGACCTCCTGCGCCACGTGTCGACGACCGACACCGCCCAGGACCTCGAGCTGCTCCGCCGGGCGGTGGGCGAGCCGCAGCTCAACTACCTCGGCGTCTCCTACGGGACCATCCTGGGCGCCACGTACGCCAATCTGTTCCCGGACAAGGTCCGGGCCATGGTGCTCGACAGCAACATCGACCCGCTGGCCTGGACGAACAACGCCTCGTCGAACGCACCGCGGACCACAACCCTCCTGCGCATGGGCTCGGACCGCACCGCGGCGGCGACCATCGCCAAGTTCCTCGACCTGTGCGGATCCGCCGGCGCCGCCCGCTGCGCCTTCTCGGCCGGCAGCCCGGAGGCCACCCGAGACAAGTTCGACCAGCTGATGCGGCGGCTGCGCGAGCACCCCGTGGGCCCGTGGACGTACGCCGTCACGGTCGCCGACACGGTGAGCGGCCTCTACATCGTCAACCCGGGCTGGACCGATCTGGCCGCCCGGCTCCAGGACCTCTGGCAGGGCCGCACCCCGAAGCGGCCCCAGTACCCGCCCCCGCCCCCGGTCGCGAACCCGAATCCGTACCTCGGTGAGGAGCAGGCGGCGGCCGTGTGGTGCGGCGACAGTCCCAACCCGCGCGACCCGGCCGTCTACGAGGGTCTGGCCGAGGACAGTGCCCAGCGCGCCGGCGACGCCGGACGGTACTGGACGTGGTCCGGTGAGCCGTGCGCCACCTGGCCCGTCCGGTCCGCCAACCGCTACGAAGGCCCGTGGAACAAGCCCACGGCGAATCCCGTCCTGGTGGTGGGCACCACCTACGACCCCTCGACGCCGCACTCGGACGCCCGGGCCATGGCCGGGGAACTGGCGGACGCCCGGCTGCTCACCAACAACGGGTACGGCCACACCGCGCTCTTCAACAACTCCAGCACCTGCATCAACAACTACGAGAGCCGCTACTTCGTCGACGGCACCCTCCCGCCGCCCGGCACGGTCTGCCAACCGGACCGGATCCCCTTCTCCTGACGTGCCCGGCGACCGGGTCACGGGACGAGGACGACCTTCCCGGCGACCGTGCCGGACTCGGCCAGGCGCATCGCCTCGGCGGCGCGGGCCAGCGGGATCTCGGCCGCGACCCTGGCGGTGATCTCACCGCGCTGCAGCGCCGTGAACACCTGGGTGAGGTCGGAGCGCAGGCGCGCCCGGAAACGGCCCTTGGCGTAGGCGCGCCCGGCCCACACGTTGAAGAAGTAGGCGCGGCGGCCGTTGGGCAGCGCGTTCCACACCCACACCCGGCCCAGCAGCTTGAGCACCGGCCACGACCCGGAGCCCTCGTCGTCGCGGGTGGCGGCGCTGCCGTACGAGACGAGCGTGCCGCCGGGGGCGAGCAGGCGCCAGGAATCGAGGATGCCGTCGCCGCCGACGTGGTCGAAGACCGCGTCCACGCCGCCGGGCGCGAGGGACCGTACCCGTGCGGCGACGTTGCCGGAGCGGTAGTCGATGGGGGTCACGCCGAGGGCGCGCAGCCCGTCATGGTGGCGGGTGGAGGCGGTGCCGATCACACGGGCGCCGGCGGCCAGTGCCAGCTGGACCAGGATCGAGCCGACGCCACCGTTGGCGCCGTGGACCAGGACGGTCTGACCGGCGCGCACCCGGGCCTTGCGGTGGAGCATCTGCCAGGCGGTGATGCCGTTGACGACCGCGGTCTCCGCGTCCACCGGGCCGACGCCGTCGGGCACCTCCACCACGTCGGCGGCAAGGAGCGCGACGTGGCTCGCCCAGCCCCCGGTCTTGGTCAGGGCCGCGACGCGCTTGCCGAGCAGGGCGGGGCCGACGTCGGCGCCCACGGCCAGCACTGTGCCGACCAGGTCGTATCCGGGGACGAAGGGGAACGGCGGCTGGTCGTAGTACCGGCCGCGCCGCATCTGCTGCTCGGCGAAGGACACTCCCGTCGCTTCCATCGCGACGACCACCTGCCCGGCCGACGGCGCCGGGACCGGACCGCGGTGCAGCTGGAGGCCCTCCGGCTCGACCTTGCCGGGCAGAACGATCTCGACCCGCTCCACGGTGTTCGTCATCATGACCTCCGGTGTGTTTGGGCTTCTTGTGTTTGTTAGAAGCTGTAATCAGAGTGAACGGCTCTCTCGGTCATGTCAAGAGCGCTGCCCGTCCGTTCGTGAGTGGCTATGTCGATGGTGATAGGTTCTAACCAATGATGTTTGAGCGGCGAGAGGCGGCCCGGCGTGACCGGAACGACGAAGACCCCCCGTGAGCGCTACCGGCAGCAGGTGCGCGAGGAGGTCAAGGAGAAGGCCTGGCAGCAGATCGCCGGATCCGGCGCCTCCGCGCTGTCCCTGAACGCGATCGCCAAGCAGATGGGCATGAGCGGGCCGGCGTTGTACCGGTACTTCGCCAACCGCGACGAGCTGATCACCGAACTCGTCCGCGACGCCTACCGCAGCCTCGCCGACGCCTTCATCGAGGCCGACGCCGGGGGAGCGGGCCGCCCCGGCCTCGCCGGCCTGGCGCACGTACTGCGCCGCTGGGCCCTGGAGGACCCGCACCGGTACTTCCTCGCCTACGGGACCCCGGTGCCCGGATATCACGCGCCGCAGGACATCACCGCGATCGCGGCGGAGCTGATGGCCGTCCTGCTCGACGCCTGCGCCGGGGCCGGGCCGGCCCAGGACGCGCAGTCCCGCGCCCTCGAGGACCACCTGGCCGCCCACCGCGAGTGGGCCGCGAGCCACCCGGACGCCCCGCCGGCGGCCCTGAGGCTGGCCCTGGCCTTCTGGAGCCGTATGCACGGAGCGCTGTCCCTGGAACTGGCGGGCCACTTCAACGGCATGGACCTGGACCCGGCCCTGCTCTTCGAGGCCGAGGTGGAGGCCCTGGTCGCCGGGTGAAACGGCGTACGTGCCGGGTCCCGTCGGCCCGGAGCCGACCGGGCCGGGCCCCGTCGGCCCGGCTCCGTCACGGATCTCCTCCGCATGTCTGGTGCCGCAGCCCGCCGGGAAGGGATCATGGGCGGCGCGCGTTGGCCGTCATCGCCGCAGCGAAAGCAGGAGGTACGTGTGTCCACAGCGTCGAGTCGTGCGTCCGGGAGTTCCGAAGTCCCCCTGCTCCGCGAGACGATCGGGGACAACCTCGACCGGACCGTGCGGCGCTTCCCCGGCCGGGACGCCCTCGTGGACGTGGCCGCCGGCCGCCGGTGGACGTACGCCGAGCTGGCCGCCGACGTGGACGCCCTCGCCCTCGGACTGCTGGACCTCGGGATCGTCCGGGGCGACCGGGTCGGCATCTGGGCGCCCAACCGCGCCGAGTGGACGCTGGTGCAGTACGCCACCGCGAAGATCGGGGCGATCCTGGTCACCGTAAACCCGGCGTACCGCTCCCACGAACTGGAGTACGTGCTCGGGCAGTCCGGTATCCGGCTGCTGATCGCGGCCGAGCGCTTCAAGAGCTCCGACTACGCAGCGATGATCGAGGAGGTCCGGCCGCGCTGCCCGGGGCTGGAGTTCACCGTCCTGTTCGACGGCCCGCGGTGGGACGCACTGCTGGAAGGCGGGCACGGGGCCGATCCGGCCGCACTGGCGCGGGTGCAGGCCGCACTGAGCCCGGACGATCCGATCAACATCCAGTACACCTCGGGCACCACGGGCTTCCCCAAGGGGGCCACCCTCTCGCACCACAACATCCTCAACAACGGCTTCTTCGTGGGCGAGCTGTGCGGATACGACGAACGCGACCGGGTGTGCATCCCCGTCCCCTTCTACCACTGTTTCGGCATGGTGATGGGCAACCTCGCCTGCACCAGCCACGGCGCGGCGATGGTGATCCCCGCACCTGCCTTCGAGCCGGCGGCGACGCTGGCCGCGGTGGAGGCGGAGGCATGCACCTCCCTCTACGGGGTTCCCACCATGTTCATCGCCGAGCTCGCCGCCCCCGGTTTCGACGGGTACGACCTGTCGAGCCTGCGCACCGGCATCATGGCGGGTTCTCCCTGCCCGGTGGAGGTCATGACCGAGGTGATCGAACGCATGGGGATGACCGAGGTCTCCATCTGTTACGGCATGACGGAGACCTCTCCCGTGTCCACCCAGACCCGGGTGGACGACTCGGTCGAGCGCCGGGTCTCCACGGTGGGCCGGGTCGGCCCGCACCTCGAGGTCAAGGTCGTCGATCCGCAGTCCGGCCGGACCGTCCCCCGCGGCACCCCGGGAGAACTGTGCACCCGGGGCTACTCCGTGATGCTCGGCTACTGGGGCGAGCCCGGGAAGACCGCCGAGGCCGTCGACCCGGAAGGCTGGATGCACACCGGCGACCTGGCCGTGATGGACGGTGACGGCTACCTGAGCATCACCGGGCGGATCAAGGACATGGTGATCCGGGGAGGCGAGAACCTCTACCCCCGCGAGATCGAGGAGTTCCTCCACGCCCACCCCGACGTGATGGACGTCCAGGTCATCGGGGTGCCCGACCCGAAGTACGGGGAGGAGCTGATGGCATGGGTCCGGATGCGCGAGGGGGCCGAGCCGCTGACCGCCCACGCCGTCCGCGCGTACTGCGCGGGGCGGCTCGCCCACTTCAAGATCCCCCGCTACGTCCACGTCGTGGAGGAGTTCCCGATGACCGTCACCGGAAAGATCCGCAAGATCGAGATGCGCGCCATGGCGACCCGTCTGCTGGAGGAGGCGGGGGAGGCGGGGGAGACGAAGGGAGCAGGGAAGGCGGAGGAAGCGGGGGAGGCGGCCACGGCAGGCGGGGCCTGACGGGCGCACCTCGGCCGGCCCCCCCCGGGCGTGGTCGTGGTCAGTGCAGTCCGCTGTACGCCGCCATGAGGATCTCCGGGCCGCGGTCGTCCTCCTGCCGGTCGCGGTCGATCATCTGGTTCATCACGTAGGCCACGGTCATGCGCGAGCCGGGATCGCTCGCGACCAGCGAGCCGCCCCAGCCGCCCCAGCCGAAGGTGCTGCCGAACCTGCCGAAGCCCACCGTCCAGCACATCGGCGTCCTCAGGATGCGGTCCTCACCGCGGAACACCTCCTGCCAGGCGGGCTCGCACCCCTGGGGCGACAGCAGCCGCACGCCGCCGGCCGTTCCCCGGTTCGCCAGCACCGACTGGACGAGGGCGACGGACCGGGCGTTGCCGAAGCCGTTCACCGCAGGGATCTGAGCGCGGCGCCAGGCCACCGAGTTGGTGTCCCCGACCCGGATCACGGCACCGGTGATCTCCCGGGGCACGCCGTCCGGTCCGGCCGGCGCGCCGGCGGCGTACTCGTCGGTCAGTGACGGCGGCGGAATGAGCGGGGCGACACGGTGGTCGTGCTCGGCGGAGAGCCCGATGTGGAAGTCCGCGTCCAGCGGCCCGGCCACGGTCTCGGCGAAGAACTCGCCGAGGCTCTGGCCGGTGATCCGGCGGACGATCTCACCGATGAGGAACCCGAAGGTGAGCGCGTGATATCCGGCGGCCTTACCCGGTTCCCATTGGGGTGCCTGCGCGGCGAGCCCGGCCGTCACACTGTCCCAGTCGTAGAGGTCCTCGACCGACGTCGGCCCGGGCAGGTCCGGCAGTCCCGCGGTGTGGGACAACACGTGCCGCACCAGCACGTTCTCCTTACCGGCAGCGGCGAATTCGGGCCAGTAGGCGGCGACCGGCGCTGACAGGTCGAGTCGGCCCCGGTCGGCCAGGACGAGCGCACACAGGGCGACCATGTTCTTGGTCGTGGAGTTCACCCCCGTGAGGGTGTCGCGCTCCCAGCCGACAGAGCGTTCCGCATCGGCGTACCCGCCCCAGATGTCGACCACCGGCTCGCCGTCGAGGTAGACGGCGACCGAGGCCCCCACGTCGTCCTTGGCCAGTGAAGCGGCGAGTGCCTCACGGACCGCCGCGAACCGCGGCTCGCACATTCCGTTGATATCGGTCATGGGTGCAAGCCTCGGGCGATGCCGGGGCCTCCTGCCCGACCATTCCCGCGCGGGTTTTGTAGGGCGGGGCCCGACCAGGTGGTTTCTGCTCCGGCTGGGCGGCCCGACGGCCGCGCGCGGTGAACGGCCCGGGCTTAGGCTCGGGTGCCGGCCGCTGCTGCTCCTGTGGCTGGTCGGCACGGTGGGCGTTCCTGCAAGGGGAGGCGCAGGAAGAGGAAGGGCGGATAGGCGTGTTGGAGCGGCTGAATCAGGCGCTGGACCACCTGGAGGGCTGCCTCACCCAGGAGGTCGACATCCCGGAGGTGGCCCGGATCGCCGCGGTGTCGGAGTACCACTTCCGGCGGATGTTCTCCACGCTCGCCGGGATGCCGCTCCCCGTCTACGTGCGGCGCCGGCGCATGACGCTCGCCGGGGCCGACGTGCTGGCCGGGGAGCTGACGCTGCTCGATGTCGCGGTGCGGTACGGGTACGGCTCGGGCGAGGCGTTCGCCCGGGCATTCAGGTCGGTGCACGGCATCGGTCCGGGCGAGGCCCGGCGTACGGGTGCGGTGCTCACCGCACAGCCGCGCATGTCCTTCCGCGTCGTCGTCGAAGGGCGTACGGCCATGCGGTACCGGATCGTGGAGAAGGAGCCGTTCCGTATCGTCGGCAGGAAGGCGCGGGTCCCCCTCGTGCACGAGGGGGTCAACGAAGCAGCCGCGGCGCACCTGGAGAGCCTGGACCGGCAGGCGATCGTCCGGATGAAGGAACTGCCGGCCCAGGAGCCGGAGGGAATCCTGTCAGCAGCGGTCCATCTGACCGACAGCCGGGAGGAGGGCACCGAGGTGGACTACTGGATCGGCGTGGTGACCGGTGCCGGAGCGACCGCCGAGGAACTCGACGCCCTCGACGTACCGGCCGGGACCTGGGCGGTCTTCGACAACCACGGGCCCTACCCGAGCGCCCTCCAGGAGCTGTGGCGAGACGTCTTCACGCAGTGGTTCCCCTCGAACCCGTACACGAGCCGCCCGGGTCCGGAACTCCTGCGGACGCAGCCCGTGGAGCCCGGCACGGAGACGGACTCCCAACTGTGGATCCCGGTCGAGCGGTTCGGCGCGAGCGCCGGGGCGTGAACGCGGGTACGTGAACGCGGGTCCCACAGGGCCGAAGCCATGGGCCGCGGGCGCGATCGGCCGGTCGCGGCCGGCGGTCGACTCAGTGGGCCCAGGGCAGGCGTACGGCCTCGATCTCCGCGTCGCCGAGGAGGGCTTCGACGAGTGGGGTCGGGCCGGCGAGCTTGGTGGCCCACAAGTCGTAGTCCGTGCACAGCACCCAGGACCGGTCGTGGGCCCAGAAGTTGGACGGGGTCCACCCGCCTTCGTCGGGGTGGTCGTACAGGGCCTTGGCGTCCCCGAGCCGGCCCGCCCGGACGTGCAGGTTCTCGAACTCCTCGGCCCCTTGGCCCAGCGGGGTGTAGTAGGCGAGGCAGCGGGTGTCCGCGCCCTGCGGGCTGTGCTCGGTGAGGACCTCGATCAGCCGGTTCCAGTCGGCACGGTCCAGGCTGCCCTCGGACGCACCGGTGATGCCGAGCGGCCAGCCGCCCGGCTCGCGGAGCGAGGGAAACGTCATGTAGCAGGGCAGATGTCCCTCGGGGGCCACGGGATCTCCGGTCCGCCGGGCGAGCTCTGACCAGCGCAGGCGGTGCCAGCGTGGTCCAGGGTGCTCGCCTCTGGACGGGGCGAAGGTGTTCGAGGGATCCGTGAACACCTCCGCGGGGTCGAGGCCCGGGATGATCTCGGGTTCGGTGCTCTTGCGGTTCAGGAAGGCCCGCTGGTACTCGACGTACGACATGGCGAAGGGCCCGAGTTCGTGTTCGTACATGGAGTGGAGCACCCAGGCGGCATCGGGCAGCGCCGGCGGCATGAACCCGGTGAGCCCGTCGTCGTCGGCCAGTTCCCGCAGCCCGTCGGTCTCCGCGGACGAGGCGAGCGGCCAGCAGGCGGTCGCCACGGCCGCTGAGGTCTCGTACATCGGCTCAGGATATGTGCACGGCGTGCGGATCGTTTCGTCGTGGCGCAACTCTCCTGTGCGCATACGGGGATCGCGCTGCATCCTTCGGCCTACTGCGTTTTCGGTCCTGCGGAGGACGATCCTGCGGCTGCGTCGCGAGAGGGTTGATCCGTGAGAACAACCATCGGATACACCGTCGAAAGCATCGGCTACGTCATAGGAGCCCAGGGGCTCATCGGCTTCGCTTCGCAGGTCTTCTTCGGCGCGGAGTGGGGCTGGATCCACAAGGTCGTCGACCTTCCGTCCGCCGCTTACCTCGGCATCGTCGCCGTGGGGCTGGCGCTCGTCCTCGCCGGGGTGAAGACGCGGAAGGCGCCCGAGCGCCAGGAGGTCGCCTGATCGGCGAGCCGGCCCGCCCGACGGACAGTCATGCGTGTTTCGCATGGCTGCCCTGCGAAGCCTGCGCTTGTCGCAGGCCTTGCAGGATCGCAGGATGGGCGGCATGACTTCCACACCGCACACGATCGCCGTCCTTGGCCTGGGGCGCATGGGCGGCGCGATCGCGACCCGGCTGGCCGGCCACGACCTCGACGTCATCGGCTGGACGCGTTCCGGGCGGCCCGCGGGCGCCGTCACGACAAGCAGCGATCCGAACGAGGCCGTGGCGAAGGCCGACCTCGTGCTCCTGGCGCTGTTCGACGGCCCCGCCTGCCGGCACGTTCTCGACGGTGTCCGCGCCTCGCTGCGCCCCGGCACGATCGTGGTGAACACCGGCACGATCGCCCCCGTCGAAGCGGCGACCCTGGCCCGGCGGTTCGGTCCGGCCTACGTCCACGCACCCCTGCTCGGCTCCGTGCCGGCCGCCGGGGCCGGTGCCCTGCAGATCCTCGCCGCCGCCGATCCCGGCACCCTCGACCGTGTCCTGCCGGTACTGGACCTGCTGGGCACCGTGCGCCGTATCGAGAACGCCTCCACCGCCGCCGCGCTCAAACTGATCGCCAACCACAGCCTGGCCGGCGGTCTTCTCGCCCTGCGGGACTCGCTGCGGCAGGCCGACGCCCTCGGCCTGACCCGGGAGCAGGCGCTCGACGTGCTCGAACTCGGCACGCTCGGCCGGCTGGTGGCCCGTAAGCGCTCCTTCCTCGGGCACCGTGCGGCAGCCGCCCCGGCCGAGTTCACGATCGGCGCGCTGGCCAAGGACATGGCCCTGCTCGCCGCCGCGTCCACGAGCCCCCTCCGCAGCGCGGCCGCGTTCACCGACGCCCGCGTCGGCCCCGAGGCCGACATCGCCCTCGCCGCGACGGTCCCCGCCGCGGAGGACGCCGTGCTCGCACCGCTGCGCGCCTACGTCCGTGGGCACGCCACCGGCGACCCCGCCCACTTCCGTGCCGCGTTCCTGCCCACCGCCCACGTCGAGGGGATCCGCGACGGCGCTTTCGTCTCATGGACGCTGGAGGAGTACTGCGCCCTCTTCACCGGCCGGGCCGCCCCGGACGAAGCGGCACGTTCCCGCCGCATCGACGCCCTCGACGTCCACGGCACCGTCGCCACGGCGACGATGACGCTCGCGCACGGAGCGGACACCTTCACCGACGTCTTCCTCCTGACCCGCGTGGACGGCACCTGGCGCATAGCCAACAAGGCCTACCACCGCCGCCCCTGAGCCGGTGCCACCCCTGAGCCGGCGCGACGGCAGGGCCGGGGCCACGGCAGGGCCGCGGCCGACGGCGCCGCTCAAGGCAGCGGGTGCGCTACCGGGCGGCCTGGTCCCCCGGGCCGGTGACCGTCTCCGGGGGCCCGGTCACGTCCCGACCGCTCACAGTCCGACGACCTTGGCGCTCGCCGACAGCTCGTAGACCAGAGTGACCGTCCTGTGGCCGCCCGGGGGGAGCGTGACGTCCCAGCGGGCGATGCCCTCGGCGTCGACGGCGGCCGGCGCCGGCGAGCAGGCCTCCGTGCGCAGGCGCACCTCCACCGCCGAGACCTCGGAGACCGGGATCCGCTCCCGGAGGACGACCACCCGGTCGCCCTCGTCCCCGGGGGCTGAGAACCGGGACAGGTGAAGCCTCACCGTCCGGGTGACCACGGTCCGCTGGGTGAACCCTGCCGTGTCGCGGGACTCCTCGGCGTGGCGGACCACCCTGTGGTCGTCGCAACTGCCGAAGGCGAGCTCGACCCGTGCGCCCGGGGCGACGAAGTCCAGCGTGCCGCGTCCGCCGAATCCGCTGCCGCGGACCAGGTCCACGGGGCCGGCGAGCAGCGCGTGGCCGGACCGGTTGTCGAAGGACACCACCTGGGTGACCAGCGGCGACAGCTCCGGCGAGCACGCGTACTCGCGGTCCGCGGCGGTCGTGAAGGCGGACAGCGGCACCCGGTGGGCGCGGCCGTCCCCGCGCACGGAGACCGGTACGGGGGAGTGCAGCACCCGCGCCTCGCCGCCGTCGTCCACCCCCGGCAGGCCCAGTACGGCGGCCGTCGGGCCGAGATCCGCGATCTCCTCCTCGCGCAGCTCGACATCGACCGTACGGCGCTCCGCCGGGGTGCGGTCGCCCAGCGTGAGGCGGTCCTCGCCCAGCCGCGGTGGATCGGTGGCCAGTGCCGACCGGGCCGTCGACAGGGTCAGCCGTACGTCGGACCAGTCCTCGCCGGTGCGCTGCCAGACCATCGCGTCGGTCTCCAGCGTCAGCGCGTCCCCGTCGAGCACGGCCCGGTAGGCGGGTCGCCACAGTGCACACGGCACGAGGTGGCTCAGGCGCAGGCGGACCGGACCGGAGGCTGTGCTGTCCACGGTCAGCTCGATGTGCCCCACCAGTTCGGCGGGTTCCGACTCGGAGAGGTCCATGGCCCGCCGGGTCTCGCCGAGTTCGAGGGCGAGGGCGGCCAAGCGCGCGTTCACGGTGCGCAGTTCCTCACCGTACGTGTCGCGCTCGCTGTCCACGCGGTCCAGTTCGCGGCCCCACCGCGGGCCGTCGGCCTCCCCGGAACCGGCGCCTTCGCCGATCTCCCGCAGCAGATCCGCGGCGAGGCGGCCGAGGACGTCGAGGCGGACGTGCAGCCGGTCGCGGCGCCGGCCCAGGGCGACCTGCTCCTCCTCGAGGGTGTGCACACGGTGCCGCAGGACGGAGTCGTCGTCGGCGGACGGCCGCGGTCCGCGCGGCTCCCAGCTGCGGACGATCCGTGCGTCGAGCACGGTGGCCGGGTGATCGGCGGTCAGCTCGGCGTGGAGCGTACGGTCGACCGCCAGCGCGCTGACCGGTCCGAGACGCAGCCGCTGGACCCCCGCCCCCAGGTCCAGGACGAGCGCGCGCTCGATGTGGGCGCGGTCCTCCAGACAGGTGACGGCGGTGACGGGAAGGGCGATCGGCTTCGGGGCCGTGGGCATGGTGGTGTCAGCTCCTGCGGTTGCCGCCGACCAGGGCCTTGCCGGCCGGGATGCGGATCTCGTAGCCGCCGTCGAGGGCGGTGGTGGCGCCGGCGGGCAGGTCCACCCGCCAGATGCGGGTGCCGGAGACATGGTGTTCCGGCCCCTCGCCCACCTCGGGGGCCGTCCAGGCTGCGCGTTCCTCGATCCGGACGTCCGGATCGGAGGTGACGGGCACGCGCTCGTGGACCTCCACGGTGACGGGCGCCGCGAGCCGGTTGGCCAGCTCCACGTGGACGTGGTGGTCGAGCACGGTGGTGTTGTTGCGCAGGCCCGAGGTCGACTCGCGCAGGTTCGTACGACGGGTGACCCGGATGCCCTCGGCGGGCCCGAGGCCCACCCGGCGGACCCCGCCGGGTGCGAGCGTGGGCAGGGCGGCCGTCAGCAGGAAGTCGTCGTCGACGGTGACCTCCACCGGGCCGGCCAGCAGTGCCTGACCGGTGGCGTTCGAGAGCACCAGCGTCGCGTACACGGTCTGTTCCACGGACGGCACACAGACGTACTCGGTGCGCAGACCGACCGGGATCTCGCCGACGGTGACGGTGTGCCAGGTGCCGTCCGACGGAATGTCGGCGCGGGCGGCCGCATCGAAACGGTGGTCGAAGGAGCCCGCCGACTCTCGGGGGCGCACGGCGTGCCCGGGCAGGGGCAGTGAGCCCACGGCCTCGGCGCGGCGGCGGTGTTCGGCCGCCGCCGGGTCCACGGGGGAGCCGGGGAACAGGCGGCCCCTGCGACCGCCCGGCTCCTCGGGCCCGGACAGGACGAGGCCGGCGTAGTCGAGCTCGGCGCCGCTCGGCTGCGGCGGTCCGGCGGCCGGTTCCGGTACCGCAGGCGGCGCGGCCCGGCCGGGGGCGGCGGGCGCCTTGGGGGCCGGGGGCCCCGCGGGGGCCCCCGGGCCGCCCCGCTGCCGGGCGGCGGACCGTGGGGGCGCGGGCGGCGCGGGTGCCGGCTGAGGGAAGTCGGGCAGCGCGCCGCCGAACCCCTGCGGGGGCGCGCCGTACGCGCCGCCGGGCACCGGCAGGGCGCCGTAGGCCTGCGGTGCCGGAGCCGCGGAGGGCATCGACGGAGGTGCGAGGGCGGGCGCAGGAGCGGGCGGCGGCGGTGGCGGTACGGGACCGGCTGCCGAGCCGACCCTGAGCCCCGCGGGCACGGCAGTCGGGACCTGGCGGCGGCGGCCGGCCGCCTCGTACCCGGTGAACAGGTCGCCCAGACCCGCCGGTGGCTCGCGCCAGCCGGACGGCGCGGGGGCGGGCTGACGGCGTCCGACGCGCACCGAGCGCAGCTTCGGCAGGTCGGTGCGGCGCCGCAGGTCGGCGGTGGCCAGGGCGATCCGCACGCCGGTCCAGTCCTCACCGGTGCGCTGGGCGACCGAGGCACGCAGCACCAGGCGGCCGTCGCCGTCCCCCTGACGGTGCGTGAGCCGGTAGGCCGGCACCCAGACGGCGCCCGGAACCCCGTACTCCAGCTCCAGTTCGACTTCCCCGTCACCCTCCGCGGCACCGGCGCCGTCCAGCGTCAGGAGGGCGGAGACCGTGGTCTCCACGTGCGCCGACGGCGCGTCGGTGGAGGCGCGGGCGAGCCGGTCGACGGCGATGCCCAGTTCGTGCTCGGCGTCGCGCAGCGCCTCCTCCAGCTCGACGAGGCGGGCGTGCAGTGCCGCCAGCCGGCCGTCGACGAAGTCGGCGAGCTCCAGCCAGGCATCGACCGCGGTGCGGCGGTGCGGGTCCTCTGGGTTGCGGACCGGCGGCACCGGGTGCAGGGCCCTGACCTCCTCGATCAGGCCCAGCTGCCGGTCCCGGCGGCCCTGCGCCGCCGCGTGCGCGTCCCGCAGGCGCAGGGCCTCACGTCGCAGTGCGTCGGGCGAGCCGGTGCCGGGCGTCCCGGCCTCGACCTCCACCCGTGCCTCGGTGACGCGTACCCCGGAGGCGCCGAGCACGGCGGCCCGCAGCGAGCCCGGGTCCAGCGAGCGGGGCAGGCCCGTGACGCGCACCCGCCCGTCCGGCGGCACAATGCCCCTGACCAGACGGCGGCAGAGGGCGCCCTGCGCGTACACCACGACCGAATCGAGGGTCGAGTTCCACCTCTGTGCCGGATCCACCGTCATGTACTCCGCCCCCTGCTGAGTTCGTTCCGGTCGAAGCCTACGCCCGAGCGGCGTGCGCGAGGTGTCGAGGCCGGATGTCAGTGGCCTGTCGTACGGTCAGGGGCGTGAGCACGTCCGACGAAGCCCGTGAAATCGCCCTCGCCCTCCCGGAGACGACCGAGAAGGAAGCCTGGGCCATGCCCACCTTCCGGGTCGCCGGGAAGATGTTCCTGACCCTGCCCGACGACGAGACCTCGTTGGCCGTCCGCTGCCCGAAGGAGGAGCGCGACGAGCTGGTCCGGGCCGAGCCCGGGAAGTTCTGGGTCGCGGACCACGAGGCGTCGTTCGCCTGGGTGCGGGCGCGCCTGGCGGCGCTCGACGACATCGACGAGCTCCGTGCGATCGTCGTCGACTCCTGGCGCCAGGCCGCTCCGCCCCGGCTGCTCCAGGTCCACCCCGAGCTCGCGTCGCCGGACCTGCCCGCGGGCCCGGGGTGACGCCGCGGCCGGCCTCGCGTCGGCCTCCTGCGGCCTTGCGTCGGCCTCTGGCGGCTCTCGAGGGCTCTCGCGGCTCGCGACGACACAAGACGCTCCGTCGGCTCCCCGTGGGCCCCACCGGCGTCCGTCGGCTCCCCGTGGGCCCCACCGGCGTCCGTCGGCTCCCAGCGGATGCCGTGGGCTCGCCGGGACGGGCGGGAACCGACGCGGGGGAGGGTATGGGGGGACGATGGTGACGTGCGAAAGGTTCCGCGGCGCGATCAGAAGGCCGACCGGCGAGCGCTGAGAGAGACACTGGTCGGGGGCTGCGCAGACGCGGGAGCGTCCATCGGCATGCTCTACCTGCCGGACCCCGACCCCGTCCGCCGCGTGCTGCACCTGGCCCTGACCTCAGGACTCTCCCGCGAGTTCGCCGCGCCCTGGTCCCGTGTCGGCCTGGACGACCCCATCCCGGTGGCAGACGCCGTCCGCGACGGCCGGCTGGTCTGGCTCGGTGGCCAGGAGGACACGGCCCGCCACTACCCGCGCCTGGGCCTCGTCCTCCCGTACGACTTCGCGCTCGCCGCGGTACCGCTGAGCGCGGATTCCGGCGACAGGGCCCCGGAGCCGACGGGGGCCGGGCTGGTGTTCCTGTGGCCGGGCTCGCACGGACCCGACCTCGACCACCGGGAGCGCCGGGCCCTGGAATCGGCCCGCAGCCAGCTCACGCGCATCCTGCTCCGGGCCGCCGGCGAAGGCCTGCCGCTGCGGCCGGCGCCGCATCCGGTCGTCCTGCGACCGCTCCCGCCCCCCACACCCGGCCCGGCCGAGGCCGCGGCCACCAAGGCCTTCGTCCGGCGCCTCCCCGGCGGCAACTGCGCACTCGACCTGAACGGCACCATCACCTTCATCACCCCCGAGGCGGCCGACCTGCTCGGTGCGCCCGTATCCAGCCTGCTCGGAGCCCTGCCGTGGGAGGCCCTTCCCTGGATGGACACCCCCACCATCGAGAACCACTACCGGGCCGCGGCGATGAGCCGGCTGCCGCGGAGTTTCACCGCAGGACGCCCCACCGGGCAGCAGCTGTGCTTCGACCTCTACCCGGACAACACGGGAATCAGTGTCCGCATCACCACGGGGAGTGACCGGGCCGGCCCGCCGGAGTTCTTCCCCGATGCGGCTCCCGAGGACACCGCGCCCAGCCGGGCCACCGCGCTCTACCCGCTCATGCTGCTGGCCGCCACCCTCACCGAGGCCGCCCACGCGCAGGACGTCGTGGAGAAGGCCGCGGACCAGATCGTGCCGTCGCTGGGAGCGCACGCCCTGGCCCTCCTGGCCGAGCAGGACGGGCGGGTGCGGATCGTCGGACACCGCGGGTACTCCGCCGCACACCTGGCGGCCCTGGACGGAACCCCCGTCTCGGCCGACACCGCCATCACCAAGATCCTGCGCACCGCCACCCCCCTGTTCTTCGGCGAGGTGAGCGAGCTCCTGGCCGCCCACCCGGACGCGGCCATCGAGGAGGGCATGGCGGCCTGGGCCTTCCTGCCCCTGATCGCGTCCAAGCGGCCCATCGGCTCCCTCGTCCTCGCCTACGGCCACCCCCGCACCTTCGCCCCCGGTGAGCGCGCCGTCCTGACCTCGATCGCCGGTCTCATCGCGCAGGCGCTGGACCGGGCCCGCCTCTACGACGCCACCCACCAGCTCGCCCGCAGTCTGCAGACCGGCCTCCTGCCCCACACCCTGCCCCGCGTCCCCCGCCTCGAAGTGGCCGCCCGCTACCTGCCGGCCGCGTACGGCCTCGACATCGGCGGCGACTTCTACGACCTCATCCGCATCGACGACACCACCGTCGCGGCGGCCATCGGCGACGTACAGGGCCACAACGTGAACGCCGCCGCTCTCATGGGCCAGGTCCGCACCGCCGTCCACGCCGGTGCCGGCGCACCCCCGGAACAGGTCCTCTCGCGTACCAACCGGCTCGTGACCGACCTGGAACAGGGACTGTTCACCAGCTGCCTGTACATCCACATCGACCTCGCCGGCCGCACCGCCCGCCTGGCCTCCGCCGGCCACCCGCCGCCCCTGCTGCGCCACCCCGGCGGGACGGCCGGAATGCTGGACCTGCCCGCCGGCCTGCTCCTCGGCATCGACCCCGAGGCCTCGTACACCGCCGTCGAGATCCCCTTCGGCCCCGGCGACCTCCTCGCCCTCTACACCGACGGGCTCGTCGAAGCTCCGGGCCGGGACATCGAGGAGGCCATCGGGGCGGTCGCGGCCCTCGTCACCGACGCCCCCGGGAGCCGCCCGCTCGCCGAGCTGGCGGACGAACTCATCGAGCACGCCCACCGCGACGCTCCCCGCACCGATGACATCGCCCTCCTGCTGCTGCGCACCGACGGGCCCGACGCCGCCTCGGATCCGCCGGGTCCTCACGCTCGCTGACCCGCTTCGGGTCCCGTCCGCGCTGCCTTCGGCGCTCCGTGTTCCGCGCCCGGACGGACCAGCATCTTGCCGGTGTCGGCGCCGCTGAGCACCCCGAGGAGGGCCTCGGCCGCGCGCTCGATCCCGTCGGTGACGGTCTCCTCCGTACGAAGGGTGCCGTCGGCGAGCCGGGCGGCCGCCGTGCCGATCCACTCCGGGAACAGGTCGAAGTGGCTGGAGACCAGCATGCCGCGCAGGGTCACCTCGCGGGCCGCGGCCCGGAAGAGGTTGTCGGGCCCCGGGGCGGGCCGCGTGGCGTTGTAGCCGCTGATCGCACCGACCATCGCGATCCGCCCGCCGGGGCGGATCGCTCCGATGGCGGCCCGGTGGTCGCCGCCGACGGCGTCGAGGTAGACGTCGATGCCCTCGGGGGCGGCCTGGGCGAGCTGACCCGGCAGATCGCCCAGGCGGTGGTCGACGGCCGCGTCGTAGCCGAACACGTCCAGCAGCTTCTTCGTCTTGTGGGAGCCGCCGGCCGAGCCGACGACCCGCGACGCGCCCAACTGCCGTGCCAACCGACCGGCGATGCGCCTCGCCGTCCGACTGCCTCGGCATGCTGGGCACCACGGTCCTGACCGCGTACGCAGCGCTCACCCGTACCGCGCCGGTCAGGGAGGGCGACGTCGTCTTCGTCTCCGCCGCGGCCGGGGCGGTGGGCGGCGGAGGCCCGCCTCCGCGAGGCGCTGGGGGAGGAGGCCTTCGCGGCCGCCTTCGCCCACGGCCGCGCCCTGCCACCACAAGCCCAGGTCGCCCTGATCGAACGCGCCGGGCCCGCCAGCGCCACCGGCCCCACGGACCCGGCCGCTGCGCCGCTGCGCCGCGGCGGTCACCGTAGGCGCGGGGCCGGACGGGGCCGGCCGTGGAGCTCCCACGTCGGAACCGGGTCGGAGCCGGGGCAGAGCCGGGTCGGAGCCGGGCGGCCACCCGGGTCGGGACCCGGGTGGTATTTCCGGCCAAATCTTGGCATGGCCCTGACAGGCTCCTGACACTTCATGACGCCTGTGGGACTCTCCCGGCACGCACTCCGCACACTCTGTGAGGCCCAGCGCCTCGCCCACCCCCACCAGTACGTGGCATGGAGGAGCGAACCATGAAGCACGTCACGCCCCACATCCGCAGCGCCCGCACCACCCGTATCTCACGCCTCGCCGGCATCGCGACGCTCGTCGTCGCGGCGGCCTTCACCGGTACCGGCACTGCCCTCGCGCAGGGATCCGGTGCCTCGGCCGCCGACCAGAAGGTCGACGGCGTGATGGTGGTCGCCGGCAACAGCTGCAGCTGGACCAATGCGAGCACCAGCGCCCTTCCCCCGAACGCTCTCACGGTCGACCGCACCACGATCAACGCCCCGGGTGGCAATCTGGCCTGCGGCGGCGGCATCAGCGCCTCCCTCAACAACAACCCCGCCTTCACGTTCGACGACGCCGCGGGCACGGCGCGGACCGATCTGATCGACATCACCGGCCGGCAGAGCTTCATCTCCTGCCGGTACAAGGCGACGGGCATCGTGTGGGACCGCGACGCGACGAGCCTGAAGTACGTCAACCGGGCCTTCACGGCCGCCAAGGCCTCGGGCAGCTTCCTGTGTCCGGGATCGGTCACCACCCCGGCCGGGGACGCGTCCATGCTGTTCCACTGATCCGGAGACCGGCTCCGGAGGGGGCCGGTCCCCACCCATGAGGCGGCCGTCGCGCTCAGGCGGGCGGTGCGGACGGCTCCGGTCGCCGGACGCACCGCCCTTCCCGCGAGGCGCACCCGTACCCCCGTGCCCCCGTGCCCTCCTCGGTCTGTGAACCCCGGCCGTCCGGTGGGGCCGAGAGCGGTTCAGATCGGCTCGGTGCGTGCTCCGGCCAGGGAGTTGAGCAGGGCGGCAGCCCGTTCGGCGCCGTCCACACTTACCGCGAAGTCCTTGCCCCCGGCCCGGACGACCAGGCATTCGCCGCTCCGCAGCATCAAGGTCGTGCCGAGCCTGCTCAGCCGGTAGCCCCAACTCCCGACCTGCGCCGGTGTCCGGATCTCGGCCCGGGCCCACTCGATGTCCGCCGCGTCCCAGCGCCGCACCGGCCACCCGAGGGGCCCGAACGCCACGTCCAGACCGTGCTCGGCGACCCGTACGCGTACGGAGGAGCAGGCCAGCACCGTCAACGAGACGAACGCGAACGGCAGGATCAGCAGCCACATCGGCTCCGTCAGGCCGCCGAGCCCGACGAGCAGGGCAGCCAGCGCGACCACCCCGGCGACGGCCGAGAGCAGGAACAGCCACCGGTTCTCGGTGTATGCGAGCCACATGCGCCGCTCGTCGGCAGGTATGTCCATCCGCGGGTCCTGCCCGTGCGCGGCGGGGAAGGCCGGCTGGCCGTGCATCAGCATCCCCGTCGGCCCGGCCGCGAACGCCGCCACGACCGTCACCACGGCGCCGACGGTGACGGAGTCCGCGTCCCGCCAGTCGGCGTGGGAGAGGTTCGCCCGCACGATCGTGGCCTGCTCCCCGGCGAGCAGCACCCCGCACGAGAGCAGCACCGCTGCGCGCCACCGGCGCGCCGCCCGCCGGAACACGGCGCCGACGACGAGCGCGGTCCAGGCCGAGACCGGCAGCAGCACGACGGCCCGGAGCGGAAGGGAGCCGTCGGGGTCCCCGGAGGCATTCCAGTGCGTCGCCAGCAGGTCCCCGAACCCCCTGCGCATCGCCAGAGGCATGGCCACGAGCAGCGCCAGGATCCCGGCGGCCCAGGCGGCCATCCCCCACGCGGCCCCGCGCTTCGAGCCGGTTAAGCCTGCGCGGTCCTTCATTGCGCCTCCTCGATCATTCCCAAGAGAGCGGCCCTGCCGTACCCCAGGCGTGCCCCGTCGGCCACGGTGCCCCGCGGCCACGCCCACACGATGTCAATACGCCAGCAGCATCCGCTTCATTCGGCTCGCTTCCGAACCGGCCGTGAAAAACGGCTCCCACGGTCGAACCGGATCGCAAGGTCCCTCGTGTGAGGGGCATGAACACGCCTTCCACAGGCCTCCGCGCGAGAGCCTCCGAGCACGCACTCCTGCCGCTGCGCCTCTTCCTCGGCGTCACGTTCGTCTACGCGGGTCTGGACAAACTGACCGATCCGGCGTTCCTGTCCGCCACAGGAGACGGCTCCATCGGGCAGCAGATGGAGGCGGTGCGGGACGCAGCTGCCGTTCCCGGGATGATCGACTTCGCGCTGACCCGCCCGGTCGGCTTCGCCATGGCGATCGCCGCCGGGGAACTGGCCGTCGGGCTGGGCGCCCTGGTCGGTCTGCTGACCCGCACCGCGGCCCTCGGCGGCGCACTGATCTCGCTCAGCCTGTGGCTGACGATGAGCTGGTCCACCACCCCGTACTACTTCGGCGCGGACCTGATCTACCTGCTGGCCTGGACCCCGCTGCTCCTCGCCGGCGCGCCCGCGCTGTCCCTCGACGCGCTGCTCCACCGGCGGCGCCGCGCCACTGCGCCGGTGCGCACCGATACCGGTCCGCGTCTGACCCCCGTCGCTTCCCCCGAGGGCGGCCGACGGGGCCGGCCCCGGGCCCGGGCCCGGGCCCGCGTCAGTCCGTGACCCGCTCCAGCGGGCGGACCGTCACCGCGACGCCCTCCTCCTTGCCGACGGCCCTGCGGATCTCCGCATCCACCGGGAGCTCGTGGCGGCCGTCGCCCAGCGCCACGAGGACGCACGACGGCGCCCCCGCCCCGGTCTGACCGGAGAGGGGGCGCCTGGGTATCGGCGAACGGGATCGGCGAACGGCTCAGAGAGCGCTCTTCGACGCGCTGACGACGACGCATTCCTTGTACTCGCTGCCGTTGCCCTTGCCCGTGTACGGCGTGGTGGCCTCGGCCTGCTGCGACGCACCCGCCTTGACGGTGAGGCCGGTGACCTTGGCTTGGGCGGAGCTCGCGGCCGAGGCGGCGTCCCCGCGGAACTTCATGGTGATGTTGTAGGTGTAGTCCACGGAGCCGGTGTTGGTGACGGTGATCTTGGCCACGAGGTTCTTGCCCGAGGGGTCCATCTTGCAGGCGTCGATCTTGATGTCGCGCTCGGCCTTGTTGTTGCTGGACCCGCCGGTGACGGACGTTCCGCCCGAAGTGCTGGTGCTGCCGCTGGTGCTGTCACTGTCGTGGTTGCTGCCACCGGTGGTGCTCCCGCTGGAACTGCTGGACCCGCTGGAGCCCGAGCCGGAACTGCTGCCGCCGCAGCTGCCGCCGTGGGAGCCACGGGCTCCGGTGAGTGCGAAGATTGCGATACCGAAGACGGCGACCGCGCGGACATGGCGAAGCTTCACGTCAACCCCGTTGGAATGTCAGTATGTGAGAAGCCCAACTTGATGGGCTCATGACACCCTAACAGCGGTTGGGCGGCCCTCGGTCCACCACGCGCCGCGGGTCGCGTGCGTCGTACCGAACGGCCCGGCGCACGCGACATGCGCTGCGGTTACTTGGGTGTGAGCCAGATCTGACGCTTGTTCGTGTTGGCCGTGTAGAGCTGCACGGCCGTGCCGTTGGCGGTCGCACCGCCGGTCACGTCAAGGACCTTGCCCGAAGTCACGTGCACGATCTGCCCCTTGGCATTCACGGACCAACGCCGGGCCGCGGACCCGTTGCAGTCGTACAGGGTGATCCGGTTACCGTGGGTGCCGGCATTGCGCGCGTTGTCCAGGCACTTGCCGAGTGCGCGGAACGTGCCGTCCTTGCCGAGGATCCACGACTGGGCCGCGGAGCCGTTGCACGCGTAGAGCTGGATCTGCGTACCGTTGGCCGCCTTTCCGCCCTTCACGTCAAGGCACTTGGCTCCGATGCCGCTCACCCTGCCCTGCGGGGAGAGCGCTGCCCCGGCGCCGACGGCGAGGCGGCGCAGCCCCTGGACGTCGAACTGCTGGACGTAGGTGCCCGCGCGCCTGTCCTGGTAGGCGTGCGTGGGCGAGCACATGACCGGGAACTGGCCGGAGTCCGTCCCCTTGACGCAGTCGCTCTTGGCCAGGCTGCGGTTGGCGTGCGTCAGGCCCAGTGTGTGCCCGAGCTCGTGGCTGACGTGGTTGCGCATGTGCGTCTCGCCCGTGGCGGCCGTCGGTTTGCCGGCCGAGGTGAAGAACTCGTCGTCCATGCAGGCGTTTCCGCTGGTCACGGTGGCGGGTACGGAGGAGCTGGTGAAGCCGCAGCTGAGGTTCGCGCTGCCCGACCCGTCGCGGACCACCTTCCAGCCCGAGTTGCCCATGCTGCCGCCCTCGGCCGGCGGGACGCACGGGCGGTGCAGGACCCCGATGATCACTTCGCCCTTGGGTCTGACGTAGTCCCAGCCGACCGGCTTCGGATCGACGGTCACCGGCAGGTTGGTGATGCGCCTCAGGTCGGCGGCGGAGGCCTGCACGTACGGGGCCAGCCAGTCCGCGGACTTCTGGTCGTAGAACTTGATCGTGTAGCCGGTCTGCAGTTCTCGAAGACGGTCCCGTCACTGCTGTACGTGGCGGAGTCCTCCGCGTGCACGTCGGGCGCCCCGTCGGCCGGCTCCGACGGGATCGGTCCGTAACTGCCCTCCTCCGATGCGGTGCTTCCGGTGTTCCCGGTGTTCCCGGTGTTCCCGGTGCTCCCGGAGTCCTCCGTGCCGAAGGCGTTCGAAGTCAGCTGGAGACCCCCCACGATCGCCACCGCGACCGCCGCGGCAACGATGGACTTCCGGTGCTTGCCTGTCCATCGCAAGTGTTCGCTGCCCTCTCATCAAGAATCGCCTCCCGCCGGCCCTGCGACGGCAGGGGGCGGGAATCGAACGAATAATAGGGCGGTGCGTCAAAGGCGCAGGCGTGCAACCGAGTTGGCCCCTCGGCGACAGGTCAATCCGGCGTCGGCGTCAGGCCGAAACGGCTGGCCCGCATCTACCGCTTCGCCGCCACCGCGTTCGCGATCAACCCCGCAGGGTCGGTCGACCGGGGCGACCTCGCCGGTGGCGCAGGCTGCTTCGACCAGGCCCACATCGGCCCCGGGTTCCGGACGTTCACCGGGCTTGCGGCCGACCTCGTACGTCGAAGTACGGCGGCGGTTCCTGCGCGGACATCCGGGCCACGTGCCGGACAGTTCGCCGCATCCGGCCGAGTGATTCCTTACAAGAGCGACAGCTCACGGCGCGCTAATTTGGGGGCACCCCAAAGCAGAGGAGAGCCCCGTGGGCCAGGTGGTCATGTACAGCACGGTGTCGGTGGACGGCTTCGTCGCGGACGAGAATGACCAGCCCGGACCGCTGTTCGACTGGTTGACCAGCGGTGACGTCCCCTTGGACGAGAGCGGC
Organism: Streptomyces sp. NBC_01232; assembly: GCF_035989885.1. Taxonomy (GTDB): domain Bacteria; phylum Actinomycetota; class Actinomycetes; order Streptomycetales; family Streptomycetaceae; genus Streptomyces. The sequence continues at coordinate 374,756 of NZ_CP108518.1, read as the reverse complement.
GTGCTGAAGGTGTCGCAGACGTCCTACGACTACACCCGGCCGTACTGGGATCGGATCGGGGCGACAGTCGTCGGCCGCCACGTCTTCGACATCACGGACGGATGGGACGGGAAGCCTCCGGGCGGGATCGACCACGTGGTCGTCGTGACGCACCGGCCGGCGCCCGAGGGCTGGGATCCGGAGGCGCCGTTTCACTTCGTCGACGGCATCGAGGCAGCCGTGGCCAAGGCCCAGGAGCTTGCGGGTGACCGCCTGGTCGAGGTCGCCGCCGGCGACGTCGGTGGCCAGGTGCTCGCCGCGGGCCTGATCGACGAGGTGCGCATGGACGTCGCACCCGTCGTGTTCGGGTCGGGCAAGCGATACTTCGGGTCGGTCCACGCGCAGCACCTGTTGGAGGATCCTGACGTGGTGATTCAGGGCGACCGGGTGCTTCACCTGCGCTATCGGGTGCGCCGTTGACCCCTATGAGCGGGTAGGCGACGAAGGCCGCGTGAGCGCATCGCTGTCCCCGGTCGGGCGGCCGACGCCGGTCCGCGCCCTCACTGGTTGCCGGTTGCCGTCGTATATCGGCAGCCCTCGAACGGACTTGGCCTGAGCGTGCCCCGGGACTTCGGGTCCGGTCAACGCGCCGAGGCCGCCCTCCCACCAGAGGTCCTGATCGTGCGAGGGTGATGTGGGGCGGCAGCACCGAGCGGCCCCGCGCACTCCCTCAACCGCCGCGGCGGGCGTTTGGCGGCTCGGCCGTACCCGCCGCTTCACCCTGCCCACCCACGCCTGCCTCGAAGACGCCGTCAGCCGTCAACCGCGCGTACCTGGCTGCGCGAGTCGTACCGGAACCCCGTCCTGCGGAGCCACGACGGTGAAGAGCGCCCCCTCCGGATCGGCGAGGACGACCCAGCGGTTCATCCGGGACGTCTGCACGGGAGAGGCGACCCTGCCGCCCAGCCGGGTCGCGGCGTCGGCCACCGCCTCCAGGTCCGGCACGCGGAAGTGGACGTGCCACCGGGGGCGCACCTCGGGATCCGGCGCCTCCTCGAGCGCGCCACCGCTGATGCGGGCCACGGTGTCGTGTCCGTGACGCAGGACGACGTGGGCGTGCTCGTAGGAGACCGCGCAGCAGCCGGGACGCGATCCGGCCCACTCGAGGACCTCCCCGTAGAAGATGGCCGCCGCGAAGGCGTCCCGGGTCCGCAGCTCCAGCCACGCCGGCGCGCTGCCCCGGCCGACCGACCAGTCGGGCACGACCTCCCCCTGCCAGAACCCGAAGACGGCCCCGGCGGGATCCGCCGCCAGGGCGATGCGGCCGGTGCCGAAGGCCAGCGGACCGACCGCCATGGTGGCGCCGCGTTCGACGACCCGGGCGGCGGTCACGTCGGCGTCCTCGACGGCGAAGTACGGCGTCCACACCACCGGCGCGCCGGGACTCCCGCCGAGTGAGCCGATGCCCGCCACGGGGGCGCCGTCGCGGAACGCGACCGTGAGGCCGGCTTCGAGGTGGGTGGCGCGGAAGTCCCAGCCGAGTACGCCGGCGTAGAACCGCCGTGTGGATTCGAGGTTCCGGGCCAGCAGGCTCACCCAGCACGGGGCACCGAAGATCTCGTGGCTCGAAGTCGACACAGCTGTCAGCCTCATCTGCCGTTCTGGGGGGACCGGACCCCTCCACCGTAGACCTGGGGGCGGCGCCGGGCCGCGAGGCTGTGCCCGGCGACCGGCTGGATTCGGCCCCGTCGGCGGGGGTAGGCGCGTCGTGGATCCGCGGTCCCCCGTTCGGCGGGGCGCGGCCCGGAGAAGGGAGTGATCGCCATGCGCACGGCGGCAGCACGGGTCATGGGGGCGGCCACGCTCGGTTACGGAGTGGCGGTCGCCTGCCGGCCCCGTGTGCTGGCACGGCCCTGCGGCCTGCCGGACCACGGCTCCTCCGCCCTGCTGATCCGGGCCCTGGGCGTACGGGACGCGGTCATCGGCGCCGCGATGGTGGCGGCCCCCGGGGGCGCTGCGCTGCATACGGCCGTTCTGTGCCGGGTCGCGGTCGACGCGGGTGACGCGCTGCTCTTCGGCACCTTCCTGGCCCGCCGCACCGAGCGCGCCAAGGCCGCCGCGGCCGCCCTGGCCTGGTCGGCGCTGTGTGGGTGGACGCTGGGCGGCGGCGGCCGCGCAGACGCGGCCCTGATGGAGGACGCGGCCAACGTCGCCGTACGGGGAGCCCAGGCCGCCTCGCGCGCGGAACTCTGAAGAACACGTGGAGGCCGACGCCGTCCACGAGCAGATCGTGCGCCATGAAGTCGTCGCGGGCCTCCTCGCCGACGAGCCGCGCCTCGAGGCGGACGTCGCCTTCGGCTGCGCCGCGACCGTCCTGCTGGAGGACCGCCTCGCGGCGCACCTCCCGAGGCCTGGGAGCAGGGGCGCAGTGCGTTGCGAACCTCCCTGCCGCAGGCTTGAGAGCGGACGCACGGGCGCGTGTTTGGCCGGCGAGGGGCCGGGCAGCCGCGTCAACACATACGGAAGCGGACCAACCCCGACCGGAGGAGCTGTTTCGCGTGTCTGAGCATGTCTGGAGCTACCGGCCGGCATCGGGTCACCTGGCCTGGGCCGACCTCACCGGATACAAGGTCGAGGCCACCGACGGAACCATCGGAAAGGTCGACAAGCACTCCTACGACGTGGGCGACGCCTACCTGGTCGTCGACATCGGTGTGTGGATCTTCGGCAAGGAGGTCCTCCTCCCGGCGGGCACCGTCTCCCGGATCGACCTGGAGGAGGAGAAGGTCCACGTGAACGCCACGAAGGACCAGATCAAGAACGCCCCCGAGTTCCACCGGGACAAGCACCTGCAGGACCCCGGCTACCGGCAGGAGCTCGGTACCTACTACGGCACCGGCGGGCTGCCCGGCGAAGGCCCGGTCGGCAGCCATCGCGCGTGACGGCGCAGGATCCCCCGCTGCCCGGCCCACGCCTGCCCCGCCGTTGAGAATTCCGTTGAAAATCATGGGGCGCGCCGCTGATTAAGGCGAATTTCGAGGGTACACGCCACCTGAGACGCCACGGCGGATCCACCTGGTCCGCCGAATTCCGAAGTGGGAACGAGGGCATCATGATTGTTGTCGGTCTTATTCTTCTGCTCGTCGGATTTCTGACCGGGATCTCCATCCTGTGGACCATCGGGATAATCCTTCTCGTGGTGGGCGCGGTGCTGTGGATCCTCGGCTCCGTCGGGCATGCGGTCGGCGGCCGACGCCACTATTGGTAGCCGGTCGGCCCGGCGCCGCCACAGGCGTGCGTGGTTCCCATTTCCGAGTACATTCCCCGGGGAGTGATCAGCTGTGTCGGGTAAGGAGAAGAGCCGGGCCAAGGCCGAGCAGGCCAAGGGAAAGCTCAAGGAGACGGCAGGCCGCGCGGTGGGCAATGAACGAATGACCGCGGAGGGCCGCTCCGAAATGGCCAAGGGCGATGCCCGCCAGGCCAAGGAGAAGGTCAAGGATGTCTTCAAGCGCTGACGCGCACCAGTGTTTCCGCCGAGGTCCCGCACCCCCCAGGGGCGCGGGACCTCGGCATGTGCACGGCGGTGTCGGCCGCGACGACGGATGCACGGAGCCGCGATACGTGTGAACGTGGGACGGCAAGGTTTCCGCGGGTGCGTGTGGCATCGGGGCGCTCACCTCGAAGGCGGCCACCTGTATCGACCTGAACCCGGGAGCGATGGGCGGCGGCGCAATGCGAAGCGTGGGCGTGGAGGAAGAGCTGCTGCTGGTGGACGCCACCACCGGTGAGCCGCTGGCGGTGTCGGGCGCGGTCCTGGAGGACGCGCACCGCTGCTCCGGGGAGTGCTCCAGGAGCGGGGGAGTGCAGGAGCACGTCTTCGAGCCGGAGCTCCAGAGGGAGCAGGTGGAGTTCGCCACCAAGCCGGTCACCGAGATGGGGGAGCTCCACGAGGAGATCCTCCGGTGGCGCGCGGAGGCGTCCCGGCATGCCGCGACCGCCGGAGCCCTCGTGGCGGCACTCGGGACCTCACCCCTGCCCGTACGGCCCTCGCTGAGCGCCGGGAAGCGGTACAAGTGGATCTCCGAGCAGTTCGGTCTCACCGCTCAGGAGCAGCTGACCTGCGGATGCCACGTCCACGTCTCGGTCGAGTCGGACGAGGAGGGCGTGGCCGTCCTCGACAGGATCCGCCCGTGGCTCGCGACCCTGATCGCGATGAGCGCGAACTCCCCGTTCTGGCAGGGCGCGGACAGCGGCTACGGAAGCTATCGGAGCCGGGTGTGGAACCGGTTGCCGTCGGCCGGGCCGGTGGACGTCTTCGGGTCCGCCGACCGCTACCACGAGCAGGTCCGCGCAATGGTGCGCACCGGTGTGCTGCGCGACGAAGGGATGATCTACTTCGACGCCCGCCTGTCGGCCGTCTACCCCACGGTGGAGGTCCGGGTCGCCGACGTGTGCCTGGAGGCGCGGACCACGGTGCTCCTGGCCGCCCTCGTCCGCGCGCTGGTCGAAACGGCCGCCCGGTCCTGGCGCGCCGGAGAGCCGCCGGCCCGCGTCGGTACGGACCTGCTGCGGCTGGCGGGCTGGCGCGCCGGCCGGTCGGGGCTGGACGGACCGCTGCTGGACCCCCGGACGATGGGGGAGATCGCGCCGGGCGACGCCGTACGGGCCCTCCACGAGCACGTCCGCGAGGCGCTCGTCGACCACGGTGACCAGGAGCGGGTGTGTGCGGAGATCGCCGTGCTCCTGGAACGCGGCAACGGCGCCCGCACGCAGCGCGCGCTGCTGAGCGAGCGGGGCGATCTCGCCGGCGTCGTCCTGGGCTGCGCGGATATCACCACGGCCAGGCCCGCCGCGTGAGGCCGCAGCGGCTCAGTCCGCCGCGGTGTAGCGCACGCGCGCCCAGAGCGGGAGCACGAACCAGCACAGCAGGTACCAGGCCAGGACCCCCGCGACCAGCCACGGCACGACGGCGTTGTGGGTGGCCACCCTCAGCACGAGCAGCAGGGCGGAGGTGCAGGTGGCCAGGAGCAGGATCAGCCCGATGAAGGTCAGGCGCGAGGCCCATGCGACCGCCTCGGGCTTGATCTGCCGGCCCGAGACGATGCGGTGGAAGGAGACGGGACCGATGAGGGCCCCCGTCGCCAGTGCGCCGAGCATCACGGTGACGATGTAGATCACCTTGTCGGTCTGCGGCAGTCCTTGGAAGTGCGCGGTGAAGGCGACGGTCAGCAGGAATCCGAAGAGGATCTGTACGCCCGTCTGCGCGACGCGGATCTCCTGGATGAGCTCCTGCCACTGGCGGTCGGCGCGCTCCTCCACGCTCTCCCTGCGCCCGTCCCGGGCATGCTCGGTCATGCTGCCTCCCTCTGTCCGACGTGGAGTGCGTGCGTGCGCACCGGACGTCCCGTCACTGTGCACCGGCCGGCGCACGCGCGGAGCGCTTCCGAGCCGGTGACCTTGAGGTCACCGGCCGGGGGTACCCGGACGGGGGCGTCCGTGAAACGCCCATTCGCCCGCGTCACCGGGTCGCCCTCGCGCCGGGCACCGGCCGGGCGGCGGGCTCCCGCGCCCGCTCGGCGTTGAACTGGGCCCCGGTGAGCAGGGCCAGGTTGGCGAACCAGAGCCAGACGAGGAAGACCACCACACTGGCCAGCGAGCCGTAGAGCCGGCCGTACGTGTCCAGCTCCGTGTACAGCGTGAAGAGCCCCGAGGCGGCCAGCCAGAGCAGGGCCGCCAGGACCCCGCCGGGTGCCCCTGATCCGGGCCGGGCCGGTGCGGAAGACGATCAGCACCAGGAGGGTGACGACCACCAGCTGCACGGGCCAGCGCAGCAGCACGATGCCGTCCGGGCCGCCCCCGCCCGTCGCCCGTACGACCCAGTGGGCCAGCGGCCCCGACACGAGCAGTCCCACGGCGCCCACGAAGAGCAGGACCAGCAGCAGGGCGGTCATCAGCAGGGTGTGGGCCGCACGGAGCGGGGGCCGGGTGTCGGGCACCCGGTACATCGTGTGCAGGGCCCGGCGGAAGACGGCCAGATAGCTGCACGCCGACCACAGGGCGCTGAGCACACCGCTGATCAGCAGGGCCCACATCGAGGTCCGCTCCGCCGACAGGCCACCGAGTGCGTCGCTGAGCACCTGCGCCGACTGGGGCGGTGCGTACGAGGCGATCTCGGCGATCAGCCGGTCCCGTGTCGCCTCGCCCAGCAGCCCCACGAGGGAGACCGCGATGACGAGCGCGGGGAGGAGCGCGAGGACGGCGTAATAGGTGAGGGCCGCGGCGTGGTCGGTGAGGTTCTCGGTCCACACGTGGACGGCCGTACGCCGCAGCGCGGCGCGGACGCGCGCCGCGGGGGCGGCGGGCGCACCGGCTCGGCGTGGTGCGGTGCGGAAAATGTCGGTCACACGGCGCGAGTGCCCTGACAGGCCCGTGACATGCGCCCTCGGGTCGCCGAGTACCACCGCCGGCCGGACGGACACGGTCGCAGTATTCATGGCGGACCGTCAGCGGTGGGCGCGTACCGGGCCGTTGGCCGGGTAAGCGCGCCCCCATGACATGGAGCCACGCGCGGCGGCGCGTCGAGGAGTCCGAGGAGTCCGAGGAACGGGCCACGACGGCCACCGGGCGGCAACGCCGTCCGGCCCATCCGGTCGTCCGGGCGCTGGCCATGCTGCTGGCCTTCGTCGGGACCGTCCTGTTCAGTGCGGTGCTGGCCCGGCTGACGCTGGAACCGTCCGCCGCCTCGGCGGACCTCGTGCACAGCAATGTCCGGCCCGGACATTCGATCAGCGCCTACCTGGACGGGACATCGACGATCGAGGCACTGCGCCAGCTGGGCGGGAACCTGCTGCTGGGGCTGCCGTTCGGGGTGCTCCTGCCCGTCCTGCTGCCCCCGGCCCGGGGGCTGCTGCGGGTCGCGGCGGTGACGGTCGTCCTGATGACCCTGGTGGAGCTCACCCAGGGCGCCCTCATCACGGGGCGCGTCTTCGACATCGACGACGTCATCCTCAACACGGCCGGGGCGCTCATCGGCTACCTGCTGATCGGCCTGCGGCTGGGGCGGGCGGTGCACCCGCGCCGCAGGCACTGGTGGAACCGCTGAACCCGGGCGGGTGGTGCGCCCGCCACCCGCCCCGGGATCAGACCTCGCGCCAGCGGGCCATCGCCCAGGAGAACGCCCCGAAGAGGATCAGCCCGACGGCGACCACGACCAGCAGCCACGGCCCCGCCGGCGTCTGGGTGAAGGACCTCAGGGTGTCGTCGATGCCCTTGGCCTGCGCCGGGTCGTAGCGCACCGCGGCGAACACGACGAAGCCGCCGACCGCCGCGAAGAGGGCGCCCCGGGCCAGGCCGCCGGCCACCCCCAGGAAGTCGACCGCCTTGCGCCACCGCTCCGAGACCCCGCCCATGGCGAGATGCTTGCGGAAGGTACGCCGCGCCGCCTGCACCGCGATGACCACGCCGGCCACGGCGATGCCCAGGCCGGCCGCGCCCACCAGCCACCGCCCGGCGGGCAGGTCCATCGCCTGCGCCGTCACATCGCGTGACTGCTGGTCTCCGGAGCGAGCGTTTCCGCCCGCCGCGAAGGACAGGACGGAGAAGGCGACCACGGCGTAGAAGACGGTCCGTCCCGCCGCGGCCAGCCGCTTCGTCACCTTGTCCCCGTCCGGCCCGGCCGCACCGAAGACGGCCTCCGACAGCCGCCACAGCATCATTCCCACGAGCCCGATGGCCACGGCCCAGACGAGAACGCTGCCGAACGACCTGCCGGCGAGCTCCTGCAGGGCGCCCTGCCGGTCGGCCTCCTTGCCCCCGGAGTCACCGAGGGCGACGCGCAGGGCCAGCACCCCGACCAGTACGTACAGCACCCCGCGTGCCAGCAGCCCGCAGCGCGCCGTGACCTCCCGCGCCCTGCCGCCGCGGGACGCTGCCCGGACGCCCTTTTCCGCCTGCGCGCTTCGCATGGTGGTCAGACCTCGCCCCGCCAGGCGCCCGTAGCGACTCCACGGGACTCGATGAACAGCTTGAACCGCCGCAGATCGCCGGCGACCTGGCGCTTGACGAAGCCGAGCTTGTCGGCGGCGCTCTCGGCCAGCCCCTCGGGCACCCAGTTCATGTGCAGCACGACCTTGGTGGTGGTCGCGTCGATCGGCTGGAAGGTCACCAGCCCCGCCTGGCGCGTCTCCCCTTCCACCGTCATCCACGCGACGCGGCGGTCCGGCAGCTGCTCGGTGATCTGCGCGTCGAACTCACGCTGCACGCCGTTCACGTTCGTCACCCAGTGGGTGAGCGTGTCCGTGCGCTGGTCGATGCGCTCGACCCCCTCCATGAAGGCCGGGAACTCCTCGAACTGCGTCCACTGGTTGTAGGCCGTGCGTACGGGAACGTTGACCTCGACGTACTCCTCGACGTGCGACATGCGTCTCCCTTCCGTGCCGTCTGCGGCCCCGCGTCCTGCGAGGACCCTTCAACGGCCCGGCTACCCGTCCCAGGGCCCCGCATGCGCCGATGCGGCTTCATGCCGCCGGGCTCCGATGCCGATGACAGGGACGAGCACAGGGACGAGCACGGTGACAGGCGCCCGGTGGGCGCGACGAGAGCCGGGCGGAAGGAGTGGTCGTGGCGGAGACGGACCTGGACGCGTTCGCCGAAGTCCTGGGCGGCCCCGTGTACGTGGTCACCGTGGCGGCCGGGGGCGAGCGGTCGGGCTGCCTCGTGGGCTTCGCCTCGCAGTGCTCGATCCGGCCGCCGCGCTTCATGGTGTGGCTCTCCGTGCGCAACCACACCTACCGTGTGGCGCGCGGTGCCTCGCACCTGGCGGTGCACGTGCTGGACCGCGGCGGGCAGCCGCTGGCCGAGCTGTTCGGCGGGGAGACGGGCGACGAGGTGGACAAATTCGGGCGGGTCGACTGGCGGCCCAGCGCCGACGGCAGCCCGGTGCTGAGCGGAGCCCGCGCCTGGTTCGTCGGCCGGATCGAGGCACGGACCGACGGGGGCGATCACGTCGGCTTCCTCCTGGCACCCACCGAGGTCTGCCCACCGGTCCGGCCCGCCCCCGTGCTGTTGCGGTACGGCGACGTCAAGGACATCGACCCCGGGCACCCGGCTTGACCGGCCATGTGCCCGGGAAGCCGGACGGCGGCCGCACGCGGTGCCCGGGGGGACGGGACACCGGCGCGGCCGCCGTTCTCGGTGGGTCGCCGCCCCGCTCGAAACGGCGACCCACCGACACTGACGCGTATGGCCGCGAATCGAGGGCTCAAACAGCAGCACTGGAAGAGAGCGCGGTGACGTGGGCCACGCCGTGCCGGCCGGGGCCGCCCCGCACCCTCGTACCTACTGGTACGTGACGTGCACGGTGCGGAAGCCGAGGGAGTGCAGCAGCCCCTTCAGCATCGCCGTCGTGTTCTTCTCGGCGCGCTCCGCGAGACCGCTGTCGCGGGCCGCCTCGCCGATGTGCTGCGCGGCGAGCTTCTGCACGGCCTGCTCACCGGCCGGGTTGTCGGAGAACAGATCGCCGATCCGGTCCAGCAGGCCGCGCTGCTTGGACACCGCGTACGAGCGTTCCGGATCCAGAGCGGCGGTCCCGAGCACCGGGCGCGGCAGCCGGACGGTGGCCTCGGTCCGGTCTCCGTTCACCGTGACGCTCTGCTCGCCGAGGCCGCCCATGTCCACGTAACCGCCGACCGTGCCGGCCCCGACGTACAGGGTGCGCGTCCCCCGGATCGCATCCGGCAGGAACGCCGCGTCCTTCTCCAGGTCCACGACCACCTGGAAGTTGCCGACGGCGGCCTCGTAACGGTGCATGTCCTGCAGTGACTTGAGCAGCGCGGGGCCGGAGCGGTCGCGGGTCTGCGCACCGAACAGTCCGCCGAACCCCGGCACCAGGCTGAAGCGCTCCACGAGCACGAGCAGTACGACGACCACCGCCAGGCCGACGGCGATGCGCCCCCACCACGGGCGACGCGCGCCGCCCGGCCGATCCGAAGAGGTTTCCATGTCCCGCGGATACCCCCTGCCCGCTGTTCCAGCATGCGGGGACCGGGACGGTGGCCTACCGGTGCCGGGCCAGCGTGTGGACCAGGACGAGAAGGGCGAAGGCGATGACGATCAGATGGACCCAGGCGGGACCGGGCGCTGCGGTCAGGGCCGGGGAGGTGAGCGCGTTCGATGTCATACCGCCCGCCTGCCCCCGAGGGCCGCGCTGAAGCTCCCGTACGGGAACCCGGGCGCGGGACGGGTCGGCCGGGTCAGCGGCCGGTGGACCTGCCGGAGGTCAGCCGCGACGCCTCGATCTCGGCCCAGACGGCCTTGCCGTTCTCGTGGGTGCGGGTGCCCCAGCGATCGGAAAGACGCTCCACGATGTAGAGGCCGTGGCCGCCCGGCAGTCCGCGCTGCGGGGACGGGTGGCGGCGGGGCAGCGTCGTCGTGCCGTCGAAGACCTCGATCCGCAGGACCTCACCGGCCGAGAGGACGAGTTCGACGCACCCCCCCGCGTGCAGCGACGCGTTGGTGAGCAGCTCGGACACGAGGAGCAAGGTGTCCTCGGAGGTCTCGGTCCCGTCCCAGCCCCAGTCCAGCAGGGCCTGGCGCGTGAAGTCGCGGCCCTTGGCCACATGGCCGCGCACGCCCGAAAGGGCCAGCCGGCGGCGCTGTCCCGCGAGGGAAGGTCCGGCAGGCCGTCGATCGCCGGTTTCCGGTCCGATGGTTTCCACTGTGCTCTCTCACCCCCACCGTTGACGCTGGTTCTTGTTCGCGGGAACGAAGCGGTCCCCCCGGGCCCGCGGGCACCTGAACATGCCCGCGACATTCTAGGGGACAGCCGTTCCCTCAGGAGGTGGTCATGTGCAGTCTCAGAGTGAGGCCGCTGTCGAGGGCGCGGATCTCGACCAGGTCGCACAGCTGGTGGATCATCCACAGGCCGCGGCCGCCGTTGGCCGACGCCAGTGCGGGGCGACGGCGCCCCGCCAGCGGGTCGGCGAGGTGGCCGCCGTCGCGGATCTCGGCCACGACCGTGCCGTCGGCGGTGCTCCACAGCCGGAGCGAGCCCTTCCCGTCCCCGTGGGCGAGGGAATTGGCGGCGGCCTCGCTGACAGCGAGGACGAGATCGCCCCGCCGGGCCGCGCTCAGCGTCGTGCCGCGGGCCCAGCCCTCGGTCTGGGCCCGCACCTCGCCCAGCTCCCCGTGGGTGTACGCGAGCCGGGGCGCGGCGCCCTCGGGCTCGGGCAGGGGGTGGTCGCACCCGGCGCAGACGGAGGCGGCGTCGGTGTAGTGCGGGCTGAGGAGGACCTTGCCCTCCTCCATCACCACGGGATGCGTCCGCCGGGCGTCGGACACCACGGAGGCCGGCAGGCCCAGGGTGTCGTACGGGCACAGGACGGTGGCCCGCCGCCCCGCGAAGGCGGTGTTGATGAGCGCCTCGTGCCGGGTGGCCTCCAACGCCTCGGCCTGCGAGCGGCCGGGCCAGATCGGCTCGCCCACGATCCGGGCCGGCCGGTCCGCACGGCGGTCGGCGAAATCCTGCAGGGAGGCCAGGATGCGGCCGGGGTTGCGCCCCAGTTGTGTCATGTCCACCCACGTGACGTCGGCCGAGGTGGGGCCGATGCTCTCGCGCAGAGCGTCCAGGTGCCCGCCGGGCACCGCCACCATCACCGGCTCGTCGGCCGCGAGGGCGGCCCGTACGAAGCCTCCCACGCCTGCCAGGTACTCCTCGTGACCCCGGTAGAGGAGGGCGGGGTGGACGAAGGCCCCGGGATCGGTCGACGCAGGAAGGTTGATCATGCTGCGACCTCCAGCGCGGCACATTCGTCCGGGAACATCTCCACTACCTTGCGGAGCGAGTATGGCGGGTGGTGGAGCAGCAGGCGACGCCCCTGACCGGCAACAGCGGCGTTCGCCTGCACCAGCGCGGCGACGGCGGCCGCGTCGAGGAAGGCCACGGCGGAGAGGTCGAGGTGGACGACCGCTCCGGGGATCCGGATGACGACGCCCAGCGCCGCGCTCAGGATCGGCCGCGAGTCGAGGTCGCAGCTGCCGCTCAGCAGGGCGCCGGGACGGTCGCGCAACGGCCGGGCGGTCAGCGTCGGCACCGCCCCGGTTCCGGCCCCGGTGCCCGCACTGGTCCCCGTACCGGTGTGCGCGCACCGCACGACGGCGTCCGCCCACATCACGTCGTCGTAGAGCGGCTGCGCGCCGACGGGCGGTACGGACCCGTCGTGCCGGTGGGGTGAGGGCATGACCGTGGCCTACGCCGAGAGCATTCCGGCGCGCAGCCGGGTCAGCGTGCGGGAGAGCAGGCGCGAGACCTGCATCTGCGAGATGCCCAGTTCCGCACCGATCTCGGCCTGGGTCTTCTCCTGGCCGAAGCGCAGCTGCAGGATCAGCCGGTCGCGTTCGTCCAGTTGCTCCAGCAGGGGTGCGAGGGTGTGGAAGTCCTCGAAGAGTTCCATGGCGGGGTCGACATCACCGAGCCGGTCCGCGAGCGGACGCATCGTGCGGCTCGTGGCCGACGGCTCCTCGCTCTCGGCGCCGGTGTCCAGGGAACCGCTCGTGTAGCCGTTCGCGGCGACCAGCCCGTCGATGACCTGTTCCTCGGTCAGTTCGAGGTGCTGGGCGACCTCCTTGACCGTCGGGGACCGGCCCAGGACGTCGGTCAGGGCCTCCTGGGCCTTGGCGAGCTCCGTACGCAGTTCCTGCAGACGGCGCGGCACGTGCACGGCCCAGGTGGTGTCACGGAAGTACCGCTTGATCTCACCGGTGATGTACGGCAGGGCGAGGGTCGAGAACTCGACCTCGCGCTCCGGATCGTAGCGGTCGATGGCCTTGATGAGACCGATGGTTCCCACCTGGATGATGTCGTCCATGTCCAGGCCCCCGCCCAGCACGCGGGCGCGGAAGCGCCGCGCGGCGAACTGCACGAGGGAGAGGTTCATCTCGATCAGCGTGTTCCGGGCGTACTGGTACTCGTGCGTGCCCTCTTCCAGCGTGCGCAGGCTCAGGAAGAAGAGCTTCGAGAGCTCGCGTGCGTCGGCAGGCGGCATCTCCCGGGCGTTCTTCACCTCGGGCAGTTCCACGTCCTGCCCGGGGGCTCCCACGACGGCGGGCGCAGCGGGCGTGATCTGCACGTCTGTTGCACGAATGGGGCTTACGGCGGTGGCCGAGCGAGTCATGTGGCCGTTCCCTCCCGATTGACTGACGGCTGCTCGGGCGCTTGTGCCCCGACTTCCGGGTCCTATTCGCTCTGCGCGGAAAACTTTTCCTCCGGTCGCCGGAGGGGGAGGCGGGCCCGGTCTCCGGGCGTGTGTGCGGCGGGGCTTGGCGTCCTCGTCACGTCAACGAGCAGGCATACTCCCTTGCGAAGCCGTAGACAGGTGACGATCCGGGGAGGCGGACATGACCGGAGCAGCGGACGCGTACCACGAAGGCGTCGTCGGGGACAGTTACCCCGCCGGGGCCGGGTGGGTGGTGGCGGCGCACGGGGAGCTCGACCAGGACACCCTGGCCCCTCTGGAGACGGCGCTCGTCTCGGCCGCGGACCGGCACGGACTGGTCGTACTGGACGCCGGCTCCATCACCTTCGGCGACTCGTCGTTCCTGAATCTGCTGCTGCGGCTGCACCGTCAGACCACGCTGCGCGTCGCCGCCCCGGGCGAGCAACTGCGCCGCCTGTTCGCCCTGACGGGCGCCGACACGGTCCTCTCCCTGCACCCGAGCGTCGAGGAAGCCGCCGGGGGGTCATGAACGGCATGCCCCGCCCGGACCGGCCGGCGGGCCGGTGTGCGGGTCCGGGTTCGGGTGCGCATGCGGGTCGGGTGCGCCGACGGGGCGGAAGCAGGCCGTGATCGCCTTTCCGCCGTGGCACGCGTGGACGTCCCAGGAGTCGGCGAGGACGGTGACGATCCCGAGCCCGCGGCCCGACGTGGCGCCGACATCGCCGTCGGCGTCGGCCTCCTTCGGGCGGGGCAGGCGAGGATCGCCGTCGGCGACGCTCACATGGACGCAGACACCGTCCCAGGAGAGCACGAGGTGGGCGGTGCCCTCCGCGTGCAGATGGGCGTTCGTGACGAGTTCGGAGACGCTGAGGAGCACGGAATGAGCCGTGTCCGCAGCCGATGCGTCCTCCCACGGCAACGAGTCCAGATGCGCGGCGGTCCACTGCCGTGCCGCCCGCACCCCCCTCGACACCGGGAACGAGCGTGCCCAGCCCACGGCCTTGACCGCCAACGCCCTCACCTCATTTCATCAATTGTGTCGTTCGTCACCGGTTCGTCTACCCCCCGATCGCGCGAGCACCCACGGCTCGCACCGCCCTGCGGGGAGCAGCTGATTCGCGGCGGCCCGGTGAACGGGTGATCAGGTGCCCCGGGTCGGCGCTAGCCTTCATCACTGGTCGTATGTCGGTGGCGGATCCCCCGGCCGGGCCAGGGCGTCCGGTGCGCATACGCGCCGCGTCCTGTCCCGTGTACCGGCACGGTCGATGTCTAGAGTGAGGTTGGCGGATGGCTGAGCGGACGGGCACGGAGGCGTTGGGCGGTTCGCCCGCACTTCCCGGCGAGGACAGGATCGGCGAATCGGAACTGCGCCAACTGCTGGCCGGCCTGACGGCCGTACGGGACGGGGACTTCCGTACCCGGCTGCCCGACACGGCGGACGGACTGCTCGGCGAGATCGCCACGGTCTTCAACGGGATGGCCGACCAGCTGTCCCTGTTCACGTCCGAGGTGACGCGGGTGGCCCGCGAAGTGGGCACCGAGGGCACGCTCGGCGGTCAGGCGGACGTACCCGGGGTCGGGGGAGCCTGGCTGGACCTCACGGATTCGGTCAATTTCATGGCCGGAAACCTCACCGCCCAGGTGCGTTCCATCGCGCAGGTCGCGACGGCTGTGGCCAAGGGCGACCTCTCGCAGAAGATCACCGTCACCGCGCGCGGAGAGATCCTGGAGCTGAAGGAGACCATCAACACGATGGTCGACCAGCTCTCCGCCTTCGCCGGGGAGGTCACCCGCGTCGCCCGTGAGGTCGGCACCGAGGGCAGACTCGGCGGCCAGGCGGACGTCAAGGGTGTCTCCGGAACCTGGAAGGACCTGACGGAGTCGGTCAACGTCATGGCCGACAACCTGACGGCCCAGGTGCGTTCGATCGCGGAGGTCACCACGGCGGTGGCCCAGGGGGATCTGACACAGAAGATCCGGGTGGACGCGCGCGGGGAGATCCTGGAGCTGAAGGAGACCATCAACACGATGGTCGACCAGCTCTCGGCCTTCGCCGACGAGGTGACCCGGGTGGCCCGTGAGGTCGGCACCGAGGGCAACCTCGGCGGCCAGGCCACGGTCCGTGGGGTCTCCGGCACCTGGAAGGACCTCACCGACAACGTCAACGTCATGGCGTCCAACCTGACGGGGCAGGTGCGCTCCATCGCCCAGGTCGCCACCGCCGTCGCCCGCGGCGACCTCTCGCAGAAGATCATGGTCGAGGCCAAGGGCGAGGTCGCCGCGCTGGCCGGAGTCATCAACACGATGGTGGACACGCTCTCCGCGTTCGCCGACGAGGTGACCCGGGTGGCCCGCGAGGTCGGCACCGAGGGCAGGCTGGGCGGGCAGGCACAGGTTCCCCATGTCGCGGGCACCTGGAAGGACCTCACCGACAACGTCAACTCGATGGCGAACAACCTCACCGGCCAGGTCCGCAACATCGCCCTCGTCACGACGGCCGTCGCCAACGGCGACCTGTCCAAGAAGATCGACGTGGACGCCCGCGGGGAGATCCTCGAGCTCAAGACCACCATCAACACGATGGTCGACCAGCTCTCCGCCTTCGCCGCCGAGGTCACCCGCGTCGCCCGCGAGGTCGGCAGCGAGGGCCGGCTCGGCGGCCAGGCCGAGGTCGAGGGCGTCTCCGGCACGTGGAAGCGCCTGACCGAGAACGTCAACGAGCTGGCCGGCAACCTGACCCGCCAGGTCCGGGCCATCGCCGAGGTCGCCAGCGCCGTCGCCGAAGGCGACCTGACCCGGTCCATCACCGTCGACGCCTCCGGCGAGGTCGCCGAACTCAAGGACAACATCAACTCGATGGTGGGTTCGCTGCGCGAGAGCACGCGGGCCAACCAGGAGCAGGACTGGCTCAAGTCCAACCTCGCCCGCATCTCGGGCCTGATGCAGGGCCACCGGGACCTCGCCGCCGTCGCCGAGCTCGTCATGGACGAACTGACGCCGCTCGTCGCCGCCCAGTACGGCGCCTTCTACCTCGCCGAGGACAGCCCCCACGGCACCGTACTCACCCTGGTCGGCTCGTACGGCCGTCCCGCCGGAGCGGGCGAGGGCACCGGCTTCGCCCTCGGCGAATCCCTGGTCGGACAGGCCGCACGCAGCCACCGCATCATCGCCACCGACCAGGTCCCCAGCGGCTACGTCATCTCCTCCGGGCTCGGCCACACCACCCCGGGCAGCCTGATCATCCTGCCGATCGTGGTGGAGGACCAGGTCCTCGGCGTGATCGAGCTCGCCTCCTTCTCCGCCTTCACACCCGTGCACCGGGACTTCCTCGGCCAGCTGATGGAGACCATCGGCGCCAACGTCAACACGATCGTCGCCAACGCCCGCACCGACGAGCTCCTCGGCGAGTCCCAGCGGCTCACCGGCGAACTCCAGGCACGCTCGGAGGAACTCCAGGTCCAGCAGGAGGAACTCCAGC
This sequence comes from Streptomyces sp. NBC_01232, assembly GCF_035989885.1. Taxonomy (GTDB): domain Bacteria; phylum Actinomycetota; class Actinomycetes; order Streptomycetales; family Streptomycetaceae; genus Streptomyces. The sequence continues at coordinate 358,088 of NZ_CP108518.1, read as the reverse complement.
GCTCCAACGCGGAACTGGAGGAGAAGGCCGCCCTCCTCGCCAGCCAGAACCGGGACATCGAGGCCAAGAACCTGGAGATCGAGCAGGCCCGGCAGGAACTGGAGACCCGCGCCCAGCAGCTGTCGCTGGCCTCCACCTACAAGTCCGAGTTCCTGGCCAACATGAGCCACGAGCTGCGCACCCCGCTCAACAGCCTGCTCATCCTGGCCCAGTTGCTCGCCCAGAACCCGACGCGCAACCTCAGCCCGAAGCAGGTCGAGTACGCGGGCATCATCCACTCGGCGGGCTCGGACCTCCTCCAGCTGATCAACGACATCCTCGACCTGTCGAAGGTCGAAGCCGGAAAGATGGACCTCAACCCCGAGCGGGTGCATCTGCCGCAGCTGCTCGAGTACGTCGACGCCACCTTCCGCCCGATGACCACGCAGAAGAGCCTCGACTTCACCGTCACCACCGCCCCCGACGCCCCGGCCGACCTGCTCACCGACGACTCACGCCTGCGGCAGGTCCTGCGCAACCTGCTCTCCAACGCCGTCAAGTTCACCGAGCGCGGCGGCGTCGAACTCCGCATCGAACCCGCCACCGCCCCCGAGCTCCCCGCCGGGCTCCAGGGCCGCGGGCCCATGCTGGCCTTCCGGGTACGGGACACCGGCATCGGCATCCCCGACCAGCAGCTGGAGTCCGTCTTCGGCGCGTTCCAGCAGGCCGACGGCACCACCAGCCGCAAGTACGGCGGCACCGGCCTCGGACTCTCCATCAGCCGCGAGATCGCCCAGCTCCTCGGCGGCGCCGTCACCGCGGAGAGCACCCAGGGGCAGGGCAGCACCTTCACCCTCTACCTGCCGGTCAGCCGCGCGGACTACGAGGGCGAGCGCCTTCCCGACGCCCCCGCGCAGGCCCCGTACACGGCGGCCACCACCGCGGCCGCCGAGCCGTCCGGGGGCGCGGCCACGGCCGCCGTCCCGCCCCAGCGGCAGGCCCGCCGCCTCCTGGTGATCGAGGAACGGCCCAACGGCCTCCTCTCCCTCGTCGCCGAGAGCGCCGACCGGGACTTCGCCCCCCGCCACCGGTCGGGCGGGGACCACGGCGGAATCCAGGTCGTCAACGCCACGAGCTCGCGGGATGCCGCCGCCGCCCTGGCGGCGGACTCCTTCCACTGCGTCGTCCTCGAACTCGACATGCCCGACGGCGAAGCCCTGCGCTTCCTCGACGCACTCGACGGAGACCCGGCCCTGTCCTCCCTGCCGGTGCTCGCGCACAACAACCCCCGCTGGAAGTCGGGACAGGAACAGGCATTGCGGGAGCGGTCCGTGTCACGCCACCTGGAGCTGCTGTCCAGCCTGGACGAGCTCCGGGAACGCATCGTGCTGCACCTGTCCGCCGACCAGCCGGGAGACGTCCTTCCGCTCGTCCACGAGGGGGCGGAGGGGCAGCAGACCGTGACCCCGGTGCTCGACGACGGCCTGCTCGGACGCACCGTCCTCGTCGTCGACGACGACGCGCGCAACCTGTACGCCCTCAGCGGTGTGCTCGAACTGCACGGTGTGCGCGTCCTCCACGCGGAGGACGGACGCAAGGGCATCGACACGCTCACCCGCAACGAGGGCGTGGACCTGATCCTGATGGACGTGATGATGCCGGAACTCGACGGCTATGCGGCGACCGCCGAGATCCGGCGAATGCCGGCCTACTCGGGGCTGCCCATCATCGCCGTCACCGCCAAGGCCATGCCGGGGGACCGGGAGAAGAGTCTCGCAGCGGGGGCCAGCGACTACGTGACGAAGCCGGTCGACGCCGACGACCTCATCGCCCGTGTCCGGCACTGGCTCACCGGATGACCGCCATCCCTCCTGCCCCTGCCGCCCCGCTCGCACCGCCTGTACGGTCGGGAGCCCCGCAGCCCGTTCAGCAGGGCCACCCCGACCGTCCCACCAAGGAGCCGGCAGTACGGTGAGTACCCCCGACACACAGCAGCACGACGATGCCCGGACACCGGGAGCGGTGGTCGGGGAGCCATGCCGCAACGCCATTCCGCACCAGGCCCCCACACCGCTCGGACGCCTGGTCGCCACCGTCGAACGGCTGCGCCGCGAAGTGCGGGAGGCACACGCCGCCGCCGACGGCAGGGCCCTGGTCGAACTGGCCAAGGGCATCCTGATCGGGCAGCTGAACTGCACCCCCGCCGCGGCGGCCCGGCAGCTCGACGAGCTGTCCCGCGAGACCGGGCTGCCCCCGCTCGAACTCGCCGCCGACATCGTCAACCAGGCGGCCCGCGACCACGTCAGCGAGGTCGCCGCCGAGTTCGCCCGGCGCACCGGCACACCGGAACCGGCCGAGCGGTCCACCGCCGTCGCGGTACGGCTGCGCACCGCCGAGAGCGGGGTACTGGCCGCGGCCGCGGACACCCAGGCGGTGGCCGAGTCCCTCCTCACGAACGCCCTGGGCCCCCTGGGTGCGGTCGCCGTCGCCGTGTGGAGCGCGGCCCCCGACGGCTCCCTGGCCCTCGCCGGGCACGCCGGGTTCGCGCCCGGGGAGGCCGCGCGCTGGCGCCACGTACCCCCGGGTGTCTCCACCGTCGCCCGCCTCGCACTGCGCGAGCGCCGCCTGGTCGCGCTCGCCCGCCTCAGCCGCGAGGGGCTTCCCTCGATCGGCCACCTCCAGTGGCCCGACGGCGGGCGGATGGCCGTACCCGCCGGGACCGGCGGCCGGATCCACGGCGTCCTCGAAATCTGCTGGCCGCAGCCGCTCGCGCCGCAGCCCCCGCAGATCGAGCGCCAGGTCGAGGCCCTCGCCGAACTGTGCGCCCGCACCATGGACGCCGCACCGCCGGGCGGGCGCGGCACCCCCGAAGCGGTGCTCCCGGACGTCGCCGAGCTGATCGACCTCTCCGAGGGCCTCCACGATCCCGCCGTGGTCCTCACCCCCGTGCTCGACACCGACGGCCGGCTCACCGACTTCCGCATCCGCCACGCCAGCAGCCGCTTCGTCGATCCCGCCGGGCGGCAGCGCGGCGACGTGAACGGCGCGCTGCTGCTGGAGGCCTACCCGATGGCGGCCGGCGAGAGAGGGCTGTTCGACATCGTCGAGCGCGTCCACGCGACCGGCGAGCCCTTCCGCGCCGAACGCATGAGCCTGACCGCGCTGGTCGACCAGATCCCCCTCACCTCCGTCGCGGACATCAGCGTCAGCCGGCACGGCGCGGCCGTCCTGCTGATCTGGCGCGTCGAGGACGAGACCGCGCGACTGGCCGACCTCCTCCAGCACGCCCAGCGGCTCGGCCGGATCGGAGGCTTCGAGGAGAACCTCGTCACCGGCGAGACCACCTGGAACGCGCAGCTGTACGCGCTGCACGGACTGCCCGCCACCGCGCCACCCGTACACCTGCGGGAACTGCCCGACTACGCTCACCCCGACGACTCCGCCGCCCTGGGCCGCTTCCTGCGGGCCGTACTGCGCTACCGCCGTCCGGCATCCGTCAACCTCCGCCTGCGGAGGTCCGACGGGATCACCCGCCACGTCCGCGTCGTCGCCGAGCCCGTCCTCGACGCCGACCAGCGCCTGCATGCCGTCCGCGGCGCCTACCAGGACATCTCCGCACAGCACTGGACCGAGGTCGCCCTCGCCGCGACCCGGGACCAACTCGCCCACAGCGAGGCCGAGTCCGCCGAGCGCAACCGCCTCGCCCTGCAGCTCCAGCACGCCATCATGCCGCCCACCCCGCCGGCCATCGAGGCCCCCGGGCTGCGCGTCGCCGTCCGCTACCGGCCCGCGGAGACCGAGTCGCTCGTCGGCGGCGACTGGTACGACACCGTGGTCCTGCCCTCCGGGCTGATCATGCTGTCCGTCGGAGACGTCGCCGGGCACGGCATCGAGGCCGCCACCGGCATGGTCGTCCTGCGCAACGCCCTGCGCGGACTCGCCGTGACCGGAGCGGGCCCCGCCCAGCTGCTGTCCTGGCTCAACACGGTGACCCACCACCTCGCCAAGCACGTCACCGCCACCGCGGTCTGCGGACTCTTCGACCCCACCACCAGGGTGATGCGCTGGGCCCGCGCCGGGCACCTGCCGCCCGTACTCGTCCGCGGCGGCGAGGCCGAGGCCTTCCCGCTCATCGAGGGCCTGCTCCTGGGTGCGATCCCCGAAGTCACCTACGCCGAGCGGGAGGTGCGCCTCGAACCGGAGGACACCCTCCTGATGTTCACGGACGGCCTGGTGGAGCGGCGGGACTCCTCGGTGCAGGACTCCCTCGGCCACCTCGTGAACGCGGCGGCCGCCTGCGCCGGAGACCTGGACCAGCGGCTGGACCGCCTCCTCACCGAGAGCCGGTCCGACACGGACGACGACACCTGCGTGATCGGAATCCAGGTCGGCTGAGTGGGCGGGGCGACGGCCTAGTCTCTGGTGCGTGATCACCACACGCCTCGTCCGGACCTGGGAGGTCCTCCCCTGCGAGGGGTACGCGACCGCCTGGGCCGAGCTCACGGGACGCCGGCTCGCCGCACGCGGGCGGGCCGTCGGGCTGGTGCCCGAGCCCTACTGGGTGACGTACGGGCTCGACACCGGCGACGACTTCGTGACGTCCCGGCTCCGGGTCACCGCGGACCTCGGCGGGCGGACCCTGAGCCTGGACCTGCGCAACGACGCGGGCCGCTGGAGCGTCGACGGTACGCACCGTCCCGACCTCGACGGCGCGCTCGACTGCGACCTGGGGCTGTGCCGACCTGCGCGGCCCACGAGATGCGCACGACCCGCACGACGCCCGCGCCGGACGCCGCGGCGCGCGTGTCCGTTTTTCGTCCGGCGACTTCCGCAGCGACATCGAGTTCGACGAGCGGGGAATGGTCCTCGACTACCCGGAACTGGCCATTGCGCTCGCCCGCTGACGGAGCGCAAGGACGGCTCCCGGGCCGCTGGGCCGGCCGTGTTAGCGTGCGGGCATGCGCGCTCCCATCGGGCCCTTCGACAACGCGGTGCCGGCTCCCGACTGCCTGGCGGATCTCGTCCCGCCCGTGGCCGGAGCCGTTGGAGGCCGGGCCGGGGACGTGCCCGCCGAACAGATCCTCTACGTGGACACCGACCCCGAGATCGCCGACACGAGCGCCTTCGTCGCGCACTACGGGCAGGAGCTGCTCGGCCAGTCGGCGAACTGCGTGGTGGTCGCCGCCAAGCGCGGCGGCGAGGTCACCCTCGCCGCCTGCCTCGTGCCCTCGGCCGGCCGGATCGACGTCAACGGAGCAGTCCGCCGGCACCTGGGCGCGCGCAAGGTGTCCTTCGCGCCGATGGAGACGGCCGTGGAACGGACGGGCATGGAGTACGGGGGCATCACCCCGCTGGGTCTGCCGGACGGCTGGCCGCTGCTGGTGGACGCGGCGGTCGCCGACATGCCGTACGTGCTCGTGGGCAGCGGCCGCCGCCGCGGCAAGCTCATCGCCCCCGGCAAACTGTTCGCGGAGCTCCCCGGCGCCGAGGTCATCGAGGGCCTCGCGCTCTGACCCTCAGCCGATTCCCACGGTGTACGCGGCGCGGTAGCCGGCCCCGTCGGGGACCAGGGGCAGCGTCATCGCGGCTCCGGCGGCACGGTAGCGGCTGTCGCGGGCGTTGGGGTGCTTCGGCACCCGGCGCTCGGAGTACGGCGGGCGCGCGTACGCCTGCAGCAGGAGGTCCTCGGGGAAGAAGAACTGCGAGGTCGTCTCGGTCCGGCTGTCGGGACGCACCTTGAAGTGGATGTGCGGCGCCAGCCCCGCGTACCAGCCGGGCACGATCGTGCGGAACGTACTGCGGCCGGCGCCGTCGGTGACCTGGGTGCCGCGCAGGAAGGTGTCCCCGCCGGTGGAGTAGTCGCCCGCGGCGTCGGCGTGCCAGATGTCGACGGCAGCGTCGGCGACCGGCCGGCAGCCCGCGGAGACCCGGACGACGGTGAGGTCCAGCCGGAACGGCACGCCCTTGCGGCCCTCCGTGATGTCCGAGCGGACCCGGTCCAGGTCGAGGTAGTACGGTCCGGCCCCCGCCTTCACGGCGAGGACGCAGGCGGGAGCGCTGGCGCCGGGCGACGGCGACGCAGGCGCAGACGCGGCGCGCGACGAGGGCGCGGACGGCTGCCCGGCCGCCCCTCGCGTCCCTGCCGCGCCGGAACAGGCCGCCGTCAGTGCCGCGACCCCGGCCGATCCGGCAGCCAGCAGCAGGGCGCGTCGGCTGGTCGGGGAACTGCCGTTCTCGGTCATGCGAACCTCTCCCGCGCGCTTCACGACCGCCGCACGGGACGCGACGGCCACCGACCGCGCCCACCGTGCCGGACGGAAGGCGTCCCGGCCACCACCGACACACCGGGGCGGGCGGACGGCACTCCGGCGACACGTCGTGGATCCGCATCCGAACGAGGACAGGACCTGACCTCGTTCCTGCCTACGGTGGTGATGTCACGTCACGTCATCAGGAGCGACAGGAGAGGACGAAGCCGATGGACCGCTTTGCCCCCGAGGGCTACACGAGCGTCGCACCGTGGGTCGTCACCGACGACACCGGCGCCCTGCTCGACTTCATCACCGCCGCCTTCGACGGCGAGGAGATCGCCAGGGTGGAGGTCGAGGACGGCAGCATCGGCCACGGCGAGATCCGCGTCGGCGACACGGTCGTACTGGCCTTCGACCGGCGGCCCGACTGGCCGGTGATGCCCGCCATGCTGCGGGTCTACGTGCCCGACGCGGACGCCGCCATGGCCGCTGCCGTCGCTCATGGGGCCCGGGTGGTCACCGAGGCCGTCGACAGCGCGTGGGGAGACCGCGGGGGCCGGGTGAGGGACCCGTTCGGCAACATCTGGTGGGTGACGAGCCGGGTCGAGGAGGTCGCACCGGACGAGGCCTGGCGGCGCATGGCGGAGCCCAAGTACGCCGCATCGATGCGCACGGCCCAGCAGACCCTCGACGCCGAACTCAGCGGCCGGCCAACGGGATTCGCCAGCACCCCGCAGCGCCCCGGCACCCCCTAAGCCAGGCCGTCGAGGCTCCGACGCTGCGCGGGGCTCAACCGGAGGTCCGCCGCGGCGACGTTCTCCTCGAGGTGGGCGAGCGAGGCCGTACCGGGAATCGGCACCACGACCGGGGAGCGGGCGAGCAGCCAGGCGAGCAGGAGCTGGGGAGTCGTGGCACCGAGTTCGGAGGCGACGGCATCGAGTTCCCCGGCCCGGCCGGGCGTGGCGGCGGCGACGGGGCGCCACGGAAGGAAGGCGATCCCGGCGGCCTCGCAGGCCTCCAAGACGGGCTCGTACTCCCGGTCCAGCAGGTTGTACCGGTTCTGCACGCTCGCGATCTCCGCGGTCCGCCGGGCCTCGGCGAGCTCTGAGGCGCTGACCTCGGACAACCCGATGTGCCCGATCTTGCCCTCCTGCTGGAGTTCACGGAGCGCACCCACCTGCTCCGCCACGGGCACCTTCGGGTCGATCCGGTGCAGTTGGAGCAGGCCGATCCGTTCCGTACGGAGCCGGCGCAGTCCGTGCTCGACCTGCTCGCGCAGGCTGTCCGGCCGTGCGTCGTAGGCCCAGCCCTCGGGGCCGTCGCTCCGGACGACCCCGACCTTGGTGGTGATCAGCAGGTCGTCCGGATAGGGGTGGAGGGCCTCGGCGAGGAGCTCTTCGTTGGCGCCCCATCCGTAGAGGTGCGCGGTGTCGATCAGGCCGACCCCCAGCTCGACGGCGCGGCGGGCCACCGCGATCGCGCCGTCCCTCTCGGCTCCCGAGCCGGTCGGCAGCCGCATGGCACCGAACCCGAGCCGGGGCACCGGGTATTCACCGCCGATGGAAAGGGTCCGGGCCACGGCAGGCGTATGTGAAGTCATCAGATTCCCCTCGTCGGCGCGACGATACCCGGCCCGTCTCCGCCACCGGCCCCCAACTCGGCCGGTTCTGCAGCCCGTACGGCTGTCGCGGCTGCGGCGGGCGGGGCTACCGTGGAGGCCGCGCCCGGGGGAGGGCGACGGGCGAAGGGGGACCCATGCTGGACGAGGCGATGGTCGCGCTGGCGGCTTCGGTCGGATCGGGCGTCGTACAGGCCGCCGGTACGGACGCCTGGCTGGCTCTGCGGAACCGGCTGGCCCGGCTGCTCGGCCGAGGGGACCGGCAGCAGGAGACCGTCCAGCTGGAGCGACTGGACCGGACCGCGGCCGAACTGTCGGCGGCAGAAACGGAACAGGACCCCGGCGGCCCGGTGGGCGACGGGGGCGAGGAGCGGGCGAGACACGGCGCGGCTTGGCGAACCCGTACCGAGGACCTGCTGGAGCAGCTGGAACCGGTCGAACGGGCCGCGGTCGCGGCGGAACTCCGGGCCCTGCTCGCCGAGGCCGGGGATGCGGTGCGCCCGGCCGCCGGGGGAGTCGCGCGGAACGTCTTCCTCGGTCCGGCGGCGGTCCAGTCCGGGGACGGCAACGTCCAGGTGAACCGGTTCGACTCCCGCCCGTGACCGGGTCCGGGCCCGATGACGACCGCCGTGGGGACGCCTTCCACGGTGCGGCCGGGGTGCAGCGCGGCAGCGGAAACCTGCAGGTCAACGTCCACGAGCACCGCGTCGGCATCCTGTCTGCCTGCGCGGTCGCGCTGGTGTGCGTGGCGACCGTGATCGCCGTCCGGGTGGGCGGTGACCGGGGCACCGAGTCGGTCGCCCCGCCCGCCGGGAGCACGGCCACGACGCCGGGCACGAGTTCGGCCACGCCCCCGGGCACCACCCCGGGCACGGCCGGGCCGGATCCGTCGGCGCTCACCGGGCGGCTGATCAACCGCGGCAGCGGGCTGTGCCTACGGGTGCCCGGGCCCGGGGACGGCCTGGTGCCGGTGCAGGACACGTGCACCGGGGCCGCCGACCGGACCTGGACGCTCGCACTGCAGGAGGACGGCGGCACCACCCGCACCCTGCGCAACGCGGACAGCGGCCGATGCCTGGCCGTGGCGGGCAACGAGAACCACTCGCCCGCCCGCCAGCACGCGTGCACCGGCCGGCGCGGGGACAACCAGCACTGGGAACTGATGTGGGGGACGGGCGAGCGGGCCGAGTACTTCGTGCTCCGCAACGCGGTCAACGCCAAGTGCCTGGTGGTGCAGGGCCGCGAGCCGGCCCGCCCGGCGGCACAGACCTCCTGCGGCGAGCAGTACGACGACCAGTGGTGGCACCTCGCCCCTTAGGTCGTCTCTTTCGGATCTTGTCGGTCGGCCCGCGTCGTCCGGTGCCGTGCATCGCAAGGCGGAGGAGCGCCGTTGTACTGGACGTACTGCGGTGCTCCGACAACGCGGCGAGGTGCGGTGCCGGGCGACGCGGGCCCGGCAAGATCCGAAAGAGACGACCTAGGGGGACGGGTGCCCGCAGCACCCCCAGGAGCCTGCGCCGGGCCGGGGACCGGCCCGTGCACGAAAATTTCACAACTCGGCCCGGCCCGCGCCCGATGTGCCTCCACGGATGCCACCCCGCTGCGGTGCCGCCCGCCACGAGCCGCTCCGGATCCGGCCTCGGGGGTGGTTCCGCAGGAGCCTGCGCTTACCGGTCCGCGAAACGACAGGGCCGGCCCGGGAGGTCCGGCTTGGCGTGAACCCGCCGCACCGGCGGACCCATTGGAGCATGCCCCTCCGCCGGGGGCGCCGAGAACGTTCCAGGCAGCCGCGGCACGGACCCGTAGCACTGCAAGGAGTCCGACCAGGCGGCCGGATGCGGTGCCGAGTCGGGTCCGGCGTGAAATCGAGGTCCTTCGGGCCGCCGTGAACCCCGTCGTACCCAGGAGCCGTCCTCGCGGCGGCGGGCACACCGGCGCCGGGGGGTCCGCCGCGGCCGTGCCCGCGTCATGTGCGGGGCGTCTTTGCTGATTCATGGCCGGGGCATGGCAAGGATGTTACGCGTCCGTTGACCTCTTGTGGGTGAGCGGGGGGTGGGTCAACCTTTCGGGGGCGGCAGCCTGTTGGACACGTTGTCATGAACATGGCCATCGGACTCTGCCTCATCCCCGCAGTGCACCACCTATGAGGAGGACCCCCCACATGTCCGTGATGCGTCACACCCGCCGGAAGATCGCCGGCATCAGCGCGACCGCCGTCGTGGCCCTCGCGCTCGGCGCGGCCGCCGCGTTACCCGCCTCCGCGGCCGACAGCGGCGCGCAGGGCGTGATCGAGAACGCCGGCGCCGCCGGGACCATCTCCGGCAGCTACATCGTGACCCTCGAAGACTCCGCAGCCCGGTCCACCGCCGACAGCGGCAAGGCCGTCGCGAAGCGGTACGGCGCGAAGATCGACAAGACCTACAGCGCGGCCCTCAACGGCTACTCCGTAGAGGTCTCCGAGGCGCAGGCCAGGAAGCTCGCCGCCGACCCGGCGGTCAAGTCGGTCGTGCAGAACCGTGTCTTCACCGTCGACGCCACCCAGCCCAACCCGCCGTCCTGGGGCCTGGACCGCATCGACCAGCGTGCGCTGCCGCTGAACCAGAGCTACACCTACCCGGACAAGGCCGGCGAGGGCGTCACCGCCTACATCATCGACACCGGCGTCCGCATCACCCACCAGGACTTCGGCAGCCGCGCCTCCTACGGCTACGACGCCATCGACAACGACAACACCGCCCAGGACGGCCACGGCCACGGCACGCACGTCGCCGGCACCGTCGCGGGCGGCGCCTACGGCGTGGCCAAGAAGGCCAAGATCGTCGGCGTCCGCGTCCTCGACAACAACGGCTCCGGCACGACCGCCCAGGTCGTCGCGGGCATCGACTGGGTGACCCGCAACGCCGTCAAGCCGGCCGTCGCCAACATGTCGCTCGGCGGCGGCGCGGACTCCGCGCTCGACACGGCCGTCCGCAACTCCATAGCCTCCGGCATCACCTACGGCGTCGCCGCGGGCAACGAATCCACGAACGCCTCGACGAAGTCCCCGGCGCGCGTGGCCGAGGCCATCACGGTCGGCGCCACCACGAACACCGACGCCAAGGCGAGCTACTCCAACTACGGCACCGTGCTGGACATCTTCGCGCCGGGATCCTCCATCACCTCCTCCTGGGGCACCGGCGACACCGCCACCAACACCATCTCCGGCACCTCGATGGCCACCCCGCACGTGGTCGGCGCGGCGGCGCTGTACCTCTCGCAGAACACCTCGAGCACCCCGGCCCAGGTCCGCGACGCCCTGGTGGCGGCAGCGACCCCGAACGTGGTGACCGGCCCCGGCACAGGATCCCCGAACCTGCTGCTCAACGTCGGTGACGGCGGGACCGTTCCGCCCGGCAAGCGCTTCGAGAACGCCGCGGACTACGCGATCAACGACAACTCCACCGTCGAGTCGCCCGTCACCGTCAGCGGTGTCACCGGCAACGCCCCGGCGGCGCTGAGCGTCGCGGTCGACATCAAGCACACGTACATCGGTGACCTCAAGGTCGACCTGGTCGCGCCCGACGGCACCGTCTACACCCTGCACAACCGTACCGGCGGCAGCGCGGACAACATCATCAAGAGCTTCACCGTGAACGCCTCCTCCGAGGTCGCCAACGGAGTGTGGAAGCTCCGGGTCAACGACAACGCGAACATCGACACCGGCAAGATCGACTCCTGGGCGCTGCAGTTCTGACCGTCCGGAACGGTGCGGGACGCGCGTGACTTCTGAGCCGCGATGAACAGGCGGGGGCGACCACAGGGCGGTCGCCCCCGCTCCGTTCTGCAAGGGGTGACGCGGCGGACTGTGTGACCATGGGGAGCTCTGTTCCTTCGCCCGCGAGGTGATGTTCTTGACGAAGGCGGCACTGCGTCCCCACGCACTGTTGCCTCGGCAGTACGACGAACGGAAGGTCCTGGCCTCCACGGTCGACGCGTGGGGGAGGGCCCTCTGGTTGATCTGCCACGACGCCCGCGTTCCCGAACTCCTGGGCGTGCCCTACGAGGCTCTCGTCGTGATCGGCGACGGGAGCCGGATCCTGGAGCGGCCCCTGCACGGGGTGACCGGGGCCCCGGCCCGCATCGACGCCCTTCCCCGGGACGGGTTCGTCGTGGCCGGCTCCGGCAGACCGGGCGAACGCAACGGCCAGGTCTTCGGACCGGACGGCCGTCCCCGGCGCCGGTTCGCCCTCGGTTCCCATCTGCTGGACCTGCTGGCGGACGGCCGGTCCCACCTCTGGACCGGCTACGCCGACGAAGGCGTCTTCGGGGACCCCGTCAGCGCGGGCGGCCTGATCCGATGGAACGACAGGGGAAACCAGCTGTGGGACTTCCGGCCCCCGGAACCCCACCACCTGTTTGCCGGGATCAGTGCCATGAACGTCACTGACTCGGTCGTGCGGGCCGCCTACCGGCCCGGACGGTCGCTCGTCGAGATACGGCCCGGCGAGCCCTTCCGCTTCCGGATGCTGCCCGTGTCCGACCCGCGCGGTCTCGCCGTACGGGACGACCGTCTGCTCCTGCTCGGGGGCTGCGAGCCGGGGGCGGCCCACACGCACCGGCGCGCGCTCCACCTCCTGCGGCAGACCGACGACGGCGCGACGATCGTGGGGCGGGGCGAGCTGAGCTGGCCGAACGGCGATCCCGTGCACCGATACGCCCGCCCCGTCGGCCGGGGCCGGCACCTCTATCTGCGCAGCAGGCGCTCCGTGCGCCAGTGGCACGTACTGAGCGTGCCCGACGCGAGCGGATCTCCTGGCTGACAAAAAGAAGAGGCAAGGAGGTGAACCACCCCTTGCCACTCTCAAGATATAGCGGACCGGGGGCCTTGCGGCAAGGCCCCCGGTGTGCTGCAGACTCTCCCGTCCAAGCCGGCACCTGCCGGGACCGGCCGGCACAACGCAGGCTGCCGAATGGGGGATTCCGATGATTGACGTGATCATTGCCGGCGGTGGACCGACCGGCTTGATGCTGGCCGGCGAATTGCGCCTGCACGGTGTCCACGTCCTCGTGCTGGAGAAGGAAGCGGAACCGACGCAGCACGTCCGTGCGCTCGGCCTGCACGTGCGCAGCATCGAGGTGATGGCCCAGCGAGGTCTGCTGGACCGATTCCTGGAACACGGCCGGCAGTACCGGGTCGGAGGCTTCTTCGCCGGCCTCGGCACCTCGTGGCCCGACCGGCTGGACACGGCCCATTCGTACGTCCTCGGCATCCCGCAGACCATCACCGACCGCCTGCTGTCCGAGCACGCCACCGGGCTCGGCGCCGAGATCAGGCGCGGCTGCGAACTGGTCGGGGTGAGCCAGGACGAGGACGGGGTGAGCGTCGAGCTGGCCGACGGTACGCGGCTGCGCTCGCGCCACCTCGTCGGCTGCGACGGAGGCCGCAGCAGGGTGCGCAAGCTGCTCGGCGTCGCCTTCCCCGGCGAGCCCTCCAGGGTCGAGACGCTCCTGGGAGAGATGGAGCTGACCGCGGACCCGCAGACGCTGGCCGCCGTGGTGGACGAGGTCCGCAGGACCCAGAAGCGGTTCGGTGCGGGCCCCCTCGGGGACGGGGTGTACCGCGTCGTCGTGCCCGCCGAGGGCGTGGCCGAGGACCGCACGGTCCCGCCGACCCTCGACGACTTCAAGCAGCAGCTGCGCAAGTTCGCCGGCACCGACTTCGGCGTGCACTCACCGCGCAGGCTGTCCCGCTTCGGCGATGCAACCCGCCTGGCCGAGCGCTACCGGGTCGGCCGGGTGCTGCTGGCCGGTGACGCGGCGCACATCCACCCGCCGACCGGCGGGCAGGGCCTCAACCTCGGCATTCAGGACGCGTTCAACCTCGGCTGGAAACTGGCCGCCCACGTGCGCGGCTGGGCCCCCGAGGGGCTGCTGGACAGCTACCACGCCGAACGGCACCCGGTGGCCGCCGACGTGCTGGACAACACCCGTGCCCAGATGGAGCTGATGTCGACGGAGCCCGGCCCGCGGGCGCTGCGCCGGCTGATGTCCGAGCTGCTGGACTTCGAGGAGGTGAACCGGTACCTGATCGAGAAGATCACCGCCATCGCGGTCCGATACGACTTCGGTGAGGGCCACGAACTGCTCGGCCGCCGGATGCGGGACGTGGCGTTGAAGCAGGGACGCCTCTACGCGTTGATGCGCGGCGGCCGCGGTCTGCTGCTCGACCAGACGGGCCGGCTTTCGGTGGCGGGCTGGGCGGACCGCGTCGACCACGTCGTCGACGTCAGCGAGGAACTGGACGTGCCCGCGGTCCTGCTGCGGCCGGACGGCCACGTGGCGTGGGCCGGTGACGATCAGCAGGAACTGCTCGGCCGGTTGCCCCAGTGGTTCGGCGCCGCCACAGGCACAGGCACAGGCGCAGCCACTGCAGCGCCTGAACCCGCCGCGGCGACCGGCACTGACGGTTCGTAGAGTGCGGGGTGCGGGGTGGAGGACCACCCCGCACCACCCGACGTTCCCCGGAGAGACACATGGTGGTGAACCAGAGGCCGCGTCCGGTCCGCCGGCCGTCCGTCGGCCGGGCCGTCGTCCTCGCCTGCGACTCCCTGGCCACCCTCATGGTGTCCTTCGGGCTGTGCGCCGCGGGCCTCCTGCTGCCCGGGCTCACGGAGGACTACGGTCCCGCCACGGGGCCCACGTCACCCACGGCCCTCGCCATCTTCGCGACCGCCCTCCTGCTGATCTCGTCCCTGGCCGTGACGGCGACCCTGCACCCACGCGCCCGGTCCGACCGCTCGAGGCGCTTCGCGCTGTGGCTCTCGGCCGCCCGCCTCACGCTGCTGGTGGGCGCCGTGACGGCCTTCGTCGTGCACGGCATCGTCACGATCGAGCTCGCCTGACCCCACGCCCCATGCACGACACCGCCGGCCGGCCGCGCTCCCCGACCGACGCCGACGCGGTCCGGCTCGCCGAGGCGAAGCGATCAGTCAGGGTGCCGGGGCGCGCGGGAACCGGTGGGCCTCAGCCGGCAGGTCGTGAGGGACCGAGGCGGCCCCACCGGCGCGTACGGCGTCCACCACGGCCTGGTGCAGGAGGCGGCTGCCCTCCTCGGACTCGCAGCGCACCGGACTGCCGGCCACGGTGAACCAGTCCGAGCCGCCGCTGTACTGCACGGCCACATGGGCCTCCGGAGCCGACCAGGTGGTGTGCACGGTCAGGTCTCCATTGAGGACCCCCGCCTCCTCGGTGCGTACTCCGCCACGTCCAGCGAAGACTCCTGTCGTCGTCCACGAAGCCCAGGTCATGGCGCATCGCCCCTCACCGCGGAGTGATCTGATGCTTCCACGCTACGGCGCGTCCCGGGTTCGCGCGTCCCCGCGCCCCGGTCGGCCGTACGGGAGGGCCGGCGGCGGGGGCACCCACAGGATCGGGTCAGTGTCCGGCTGCCGCCTTCACCAGCGCGACCGCGGTGCCGATGGCCGCGTCCAGGGCGCCCGCCAGGAGCGCCAGGCCGGTGCCGCCGCCCATACGGATGCCGCCGTACCAGCCCCAGGTGAACAGCCCGGCGACGCTCACCCCGGCCGACACCAGGAGAGCCGTGTCCACCGCCATCGCTCCCAGCGCCGCCGCACCGATCAGGGCCAGCGGTCCCGCGGCGGACAGCAGCAGAGGGCTGCTTACGGACAGCATGCGGCGCAGCTCGCGGCCGGTGGCCAGGCGGCCGTGGACCACGCGGTGGGCCTGCTGGTCCGCGACCAGCGCGGCCAGCCAGAGGCCCACCGCGGTGGTCAGTACGGTCGCGGCGGCTCCCCCGGCGCTGGTGTGATCGGAGCCCGCGAGCCCGATCACCACCGAGATCATGGTGATGGTCGCGTACAGACGCTCCTTCAGCTGCGCTGCGGCGAACCGAGGATCGCGATCGAAGGCCTGCTCGGCGGCCGGTCCGGGGGCGGCGCCGCCGGGGGACCCGGCCGGGGGCGTCTCGTCAGGGGCCATGCCGTCCACCGTAGGGCCGGCCGATGGCTGCGCCCCGGAGGCGGGCGGGCAGCGCGCCGTCCGGGTGCGCCGGCCGTCCGACGCGTTCCACATCCTGGGTTCCGGGTGAGGAAACCGCTGTCACGGGGAACCGGTGACCAGGACAACGGACCCGACGGGCCGCGCGGCGGCAGACGAGGCAGGTATCGGCGTGCTGATCGACCTCTCCGGCAGGACAGCACTGGTCACCGGCTCCACGCAGGGCATCGGCGCGGCCATCGCGGCCGCGCTGGCGGGCGCGGGCGCCCGGGTCGCGGTCAACGGCCGAAGCCGGGAATCGGTGGAGGCGGCGCTCGGGTCGCTCGGCGCCGCGGGGGGTGAGTTCATTGCGGCGCCCGGCGACATCACGACGGACGAAGGGGCGCGGGCGGTCTTCGACGCGGTCCCGCACGTCGACATCCTCGTCAACAACCTCGGAATCTTCGGAGCCGCACCGGCGCTGGAGATCGAGGACGAGGAATGGCGGCGGTACTTCGAGACGAACGTGCTCACCGCGGTCCGGACGACACGGCAGTACCTCCCCGGCATGGTGGAGCGTTCCTGGGGCCGCGTCCAGAACATCGCCAGCGACTCGGCGGTGGTCATCCCCGCGGAGATGATCCACTACGGCATGTCCAAGACCGCCCTGCTCGCGGTGTCCCGGGGCTTCGCCAAGGAGGCGGCCGGCACCGGCGTGACCGTGAACTCGGTCATCGCCGGACCGACGCACACCGGCGGGATCGAGGACTTCGTCTACGAACTGGTCGACCGGGACCTGCCCTGGGACGAGGCGCAGCGGGCATTCATGCGCGCGCACCGTCCCCAGTCGCTGATCCAGCGGTTGATCGAACCGGAGGAGATCGCCCACATGGTGGTCTATCTGGCGTCGCCGTACGCCTCGGCCACCACGGGCGGAGCACTGCGGGTGGACGGGGGCTACGTGGACTCGATCCTTCCGTAGTAGCCCGCCGCGCAAGGCGGGTCCGGACTCGGCCTGAGCCCCGCCGATCCCGGCTCCCGGACGATGCGCCGCATGGCGGACGACCTGGAGGACCTGCTGGACCGCTTCGGGCCCGGACCGTTCGTGCTGGTCGGCCGCAGTGCGGGCGGCCCGCTCGTCCGCCTCGTCGCGGCCGGGCGCCGGGACCGGATCCGCGGCCTGGTGCTGGTGGACCCCATCGACGAGGGCGCCGATCTGCTCTTCCGTCCGCTGTTCCGCCGTGCGGAGCGCGTGGTCATCGCGGTCAACCTGCTGCTCGCGCGCCTCGGGCTGCTCCGCCACGTGTACGCCCCGCTCGGCAAGGGGCTGCCCGAGGAGGCGCGTCGCGACCTGGCGAACGATGGGCTCACCATCGCAGTGGTGCGTACCCAGCAGGCGCAGGCCCGCAGCCTGACCCGTAAGGGCCCCGCGTACGGCCGGGCGCCGGCTTTACGTCGGGACGGGTCGGCTGCTTTAATAAATGAACAATCATTTATTAATGAGGAGTGTCTGTGGCCGGACGTCCCCGCGGGGTGGAAGACCTGGTGATCCTGCGCGCGGCGGCCGAGGTGATGGGGCAGGTGGGTCCTTCCGGGCTCACGCTGGCGGCGGTGGCCCGCCAGGTCGGTCTGGTGCCCGGAACGCTCGTGCAGCGGTTCGGCTCCAAGCGGGGCCTGATGCTGGCGCTCGCAGATCAGTCCGTACGGGACGTGGACGCGCTGCCGGGCCGGGTGCGCGAGGGACAGGACGCGGCGCTGGGCGCCCTGACCGCGCTGATCGCGCAGTGGATGGCTCCGATGGTCACGCCGGAGACCTTCGCCAACCATCTGGCGTTCCTGTGCATGGACCTGACGGACCCGGAGCTCCACGAGCGGGCCCTGGCCGTGCACCGGGCCCAGCACCGGGCAATCGGGACGCTGTTGGCGGAAGCCGTGTCCTCCGGAGAGCTCAAGGCCGCGACGGACGTCGAGACGCTCACGGCAACCGTGCAGGCCGTCACCTCGGGCGCGGGTCTCGTCTGGGCGCTCGACCGCCGGGGCACCCTCGTCGAGCGCGTCCGCCACGGACTCGACGCCGTGCTGGCCCCGCACGCCACCGCCTTCCCTCCGAACCCGTCGGACGACCTGGAGACGACATGACAAAGACGCAGCGGACACGGCAACTGGCCGGCGCGGTGGCGCTCGTCGCGGGCGGTACCCGGGGCGGCGGACGGGGAATCGCCGTCGAGCTCGGAGCCGCCGGCGCGACGGTCTACGTGACCGGCCGCAGCAGCGGAACCCGGCGCTCCGACCTCGACCGCCCCGAGACCATCGAGGAGACGGCCGAGAGGATCACCGCCGCCGGAGGCCTGGGCATCGCGGTCCGCACCGACCACAGCCGCCCGGAGGAGGTCCGGGCCCTGGTGGCGCGGATCTCGGCCGAGCAGGACGGCCGGCTCGACGTCCTCGTCAACTCCGTCTGGGGCGGCGACCCGCTCACCGACTGGGAACACCCGCTGTGGGAGCAGGACCTGGACCAGGGCCTGCGCCTCCTGCGGCAGGCGGTGGAAACCCACGTGATCACCAGCCGGTACGCGCTGCCGCTGATGGTCGCCCGCAAGCGCGGCCTGGTCGTGGAGGTCACGGACGGCAACACCGCCCGCTACCGCGGCTCGTTCTTCTACGACCTGGCGAAATCGGCGGTGATCCGCCTCGCCGTCGCACAGGCCGCCGAGCTCAAGCCGCACGGCGTCGCGGCCGTCTCCCTCACACCGGGGTTCCTGCGCTCGGAGGCGCTGCTGGAGCACTTCGGCGTCACCGAGGCCAATTGGCGGGACGGCGCGGCCGAGGACCCGAACTTCGCCCACTCCGAGACCCCCGCCTACCTGGGCCGGGCGGTCGTGGCTCTGGCGGCCGACCCGGACGTCATCGCCAGGACGGGCCGGGCGCTGGCCACCTGGGATCTCCACAAGGAATACGGATTCACGGACGCCGACGGCAGCCGGCCGGACTTCGCCGCGCACTGGGCCAGGAACCTCGAGGAGGAGTACGGCCCCCTCGGCGATCCGCTCTGAGAGTGACCCCGCAGGGGCGTCGGGTGTTGATGACGGCATGGATGACGTAATGGATGACGTGCTGGACGTACTGGACGTGCTGCTCGACGGTGTGACGGAGCCGCGGTTGAAGCTGATCAGCGGGGACGAGGCCAGGGCCTTGAGGGTCCTCCTCGGCCTGCTCGACCACGACGCGCTGCCGGAGGAGGTCCGCAGGGCTGCGGGCGAGATGCGGTTCCGCATCGCGTCCCGCCTCGGCAGACCGGCCGGTACCGGCGTCAGCCACGCCACGGGTGGGCGGGATCCTCGGTGATCCTGACCTGTTGAGGTGCGTTCCGGGGGAAGGTCCAGATACGGCCCGCGGTGCTGACGGCGGTCACGGTGGTCTCATCCAAGGTGACCTCGGAGAACGGGTTCGACCAGTTGGAGGTGGCGATCCATTCCAGGGTGCCCTCGTCATCGTCCCGGGTCAGGGCGACCCAGCCGATGCTTCCGTGATCAGCCGACTCTCCCGCCAGGGCGCGGCTTCCGGCATGAGCGTGCGAGCAGAGCACGGTGGCGACCTCCACCCAGTTGGAGGCACTCCACTCGGTCGCCCGCAGCAGCTCGTTCCACTGCCATCGCTCGGCCCGTACGTCGTCGAGGCGATCGGGTGGGGAGAGGCGTAGCAGGTCCATCACCGACAGGGAACCGTCGGAGAACATGATGAAGTCCCCGTCGGGTGCCTCCCGGGCGCGCCACCGGTGGTGCACTTCGTGAGCCATGACGGTCGTGTCGGAAGCATTCATGCCCAGCAGGGTGGCACGGAGCGGCGCACGGAAGGAACCGGTCCCGGGGCCGCGGGACACGCGCCAGGCCGTCTCTTTCGGATCTTGTCGGCCGAGCCCGCGTTGTCCGGTGCCGTGCATCGCAAGGCGGAGGAGCTCCCCGCGTACTGGACGTACTCGGGAGCCCCGACAACACAGCGAGGTGCGGTGCCGGGCAACGCGGGCCTGGGGGCACCTCCCAGCGGTAGCTGGGGGAGCAAGATCCGAAAGAGACGGCCTAGCTGCGGACGCGGCCGGAGAGCCAGGGACTGAGCGCGACGCCCGGGATGAGTTCGCGGTACGTCTCGTCGCCGGGCAGGGGGACCGAGAGCCAGTGGCCCGGCGGGAAGAAGCGCCCCTTCACGAAGGCCAGCCCGCTGTGTACGGACCTGAGGAAGGCGGGGACGGCGTCCCGGGGGACGTCGTGGAACTCCACCCCGTCCACGGTGATGTTCGCATCGTCCTCGGGGAAGAGCCGCACGGTGACGGCCGGGCTCCCGCCCAGCTCGACGAATGCCTCGTGGGGCAGCGATCCGTCCGGGTCGAGGACGGTGAACAGGGCCGCGGAGGTCCGCCGTGACGTCTGGTCGGCGCCGATGTCGTCGGTGACGTCCATGGCCAGCCGGTACTCCTCGGCGATGGCTCGTATCGCGGCGACGGCCGACTCGGTGGTCGGCAGGGAGGGGTGCGTCATGATCCAGATGATGCCGCATCGGCATCGGCATCGGCATCGGTATCGGCACCGGGCGGGCGCCGTCGGCCGGCGCAGATGTCCCGAGCCCCGCGGCAGCCGTCGCGGCCGCGTCAGTGCGCCGGCAGCGGGTCGGCGGTGCCGGGGTAGGGGCCATAGGACTCGTCCGTGGAGCTGGGGATCGTCATGACCCACAGGAGCCAGAAGGCCCCTATGAGCGGGACGAGAGCGACGACGATCCACCAACCGGAGCGGCCCGTGTCGTGCAGACGGCGGACGGACACCCCGATGGTGGGCAGAAGCACGGCGAGGGCGTAGACCGACTCGGGGACGGTGGTGCCGAGGTACGAGTCCAGGAGGATCAGGGCGATCAGGAACACGGTGTCGATCAGCGTGAACATCCAGTATTCACGTCGTGTGGCCCGGCCACTGAAGACCGCGTACTTCTTGAGGACATCGGTGTAGTAGTGCACGGGTTCCCCCAAGGGATCGGTGGAGAGGGGGCCTTGTCTCGAGCGGAGCCGGCCAGGTGTCGGAACGTAGACGGTCCTGCATGTCCGCGTCAAACGCCGCGCGGAGCCCTCCGCGGCCGTGATGACGCAGGTCGACACGAAGAGGTCCGGGCAGGTCCGGGCTCCGTGGGCCCGCCGCGAGCGGGGGAAGCGTGCGACCGTACCGAGTCACCTCGGCGGAGCACCGGGGACGGGCGGATCGTTCGGCAGCCGGCCCGTCCTGCGCAGGGCGGCGGGCGTGGTGCCGTACCAGCGCTGGACCGCTCTGCGCAGAGCGCGCGCGTCGGCGTAGCCGCTGCGCGTGGCGATCGCGTCGATGCTGAGATCGGTGCCGTGGAGCAGGTGTGTGATGTGGTCCCGTCGTGCGCCCTCCACCTCTGTGCTCCACGTGGTGTCGTGCTCGTCGAGCCGGCGCTGGAGGGTTCTCGTGCTGACGGCCATGCGGCGTGCCACCGCGGCCAGCGTCGGAACGGTCTCGTCGTACAAGGAGGCCAGTGCCGTGCGGAAGAGGTCCAGCCAGTTGTGCAGGGGAATGGCGGCGGCGAGGCTCTGCTCGGCATGTCTTCGGAGCACGGCCGACAGGCCCGGCTGCGTGTGCGGTGTCGGCGCGGTCAGGTCGGAGGCGAGGAAGGTGATGGTGGTGGCCGGGGCCTCGAAGTCGATGGCGCGGGTGCCGTAGAGCTCGACCAGGGCGTCGTGCCTGCGGGGAGCCTTGGCGGCGAGCGTGACGCGGAGGGGAACGAGGCGGCGCTGCGCGGCTTCGCTCAGGCGCCGTTGGTACAGGCCGAGCGCGTAGGCACGGATGGCGCAGGCGGCCTCGTAGGTGAGATCGGCCTCGTTGACGTGGCTGATGACGACCTGCTCGCCGTCCTCGGTGATCCGCATCGTGTCCGTGCCGGGGTCGGCGACGATGGCGAGATGGGCGGCGGCGTCCCGGATTCCCTCGAGCGGAGTGGGCGCGGAGGTGACCAGGTAGTCCCACACGCCCAGGGCGCCGATGCCCGACTGGTCCGTCAGCAGGGCGGACAGATCGGTCCAGGAGGCGTGGACGGTCGTCAGTTCCGCGATGCGGATGCCCGTGGCCGCGGGGGTCCGGCACAGATCGTCGTTCAGGTGCTCGGGCGCCAGGCCCAGCAGGTGCGCGTATCCGTGCGCGGGTATGCCGAACCTCTGCGCCGCGTTGACGCTCAGACGGGTGAGGGCGGAGGACGTGGTCCCCCGGTGTGCTTGCGAGATCACAGGGGTTGAGCATAGACCAGCCCGAAATACCAGGTCATCCATGTGTTTTGGCGCCGGATGTCCCCAACTCGGCGTGCCGGGTCCCCTCGTGGCGCGCACGGTCCCCCGGCTGGCGTGAGCGGCCCCGGGGCAAGCGGTTTGCGCGGCCCTAGCGTGGTGATCGTTCTCGCGGTGCGGGGTCGGCCAGCCCATCGGACGCACCGCACCGGCGGTCGCGCCGGACCGCGCCGGACCGCACTGCCTCGGACGGGGGTCTGGGCAGCGCGATCCGAGGCGCGAGTCCGGCGCGGTCGCGGACCGCGGGCTGGGTGGGTGGGGTCAGTGCGGAATGCTGTCGATGAGCTCCCGGGCACCCTGCCGGAGGAGGGCGACGGCGACGGACGTGCCGAGGGTGGCCGGGTCGAGGCGGCCCGCCCACTCGTGGGCGTTCAGGACCTCCTTGCCGTCCGGTGAGAACACGCAGGCGCGCAGGGAGAGATCCCCTCCGCGTTCAGCCCGTGCGTACCCCGCGATCGGGCTGTTGCAGTGGCCTTGGAGGACATGGAGGAGCATCCGCTCGGCGAGCGTCTCGCGGTGCGTGTCGGGGTGGCCGAGGGCGCTGACGGTGTCGATGAGCGCGGTGTCGTCCTCCCTGCACTGGAGCGCGAGGACCCCGGCACCGATGGGCGGCATGAGCGTGTCGACCGGGAGGACCTGTGTGATGACGTCCGCGCGGCCGATGCGGTGGAGGCCGGCAACGGCGAGGAGGAGGGCGTCCGCCTCGCCGGCGGCGAGCTTCTCCAGACGCCGGTTGGCGTTGCCGCGCATCGGCACGCACTCCAGGTGCGGATACGCGGCGGCGAGTTGGGCGACCCGGCGCACCGACGAGGTCCCGATGCGGGTGCCGGGCGGGAGCTCTGCGAGGCTGAGCCCGGCCGGGTGGATCAGGGCGTCGCGGATGTCGTCGCGCTCGAGAAAGGCGGCGAAGGCGGTCCCGGCGGGCAGCGGACGGTCGGCCGGAATGTCCTTGACGCAGTGCACGGCGAGGTCGGCCTCCCCGGCGAGGATCGCGGCGTCGACCTCCTTGGTGAAGGCGCCCTTGCCCTCGACCTGTGAGAGGTCTCCCATCCACTTGTCGCCGGTGGTCTTCACCGGCAGGACGGTGGTCTCGATCCCCGGGTGGAGCGCGGCGAGTTCGGCGCGCACGCGCTCCACCTGGGCGAGGGCCATCGGCGAATCGCGGGAGACGATGCGAATCAGATCAGCGGGCATGCGGGCACGATACGCCCCCGGGCGCCGGCGGTGAGAATCAGGCGCGCGAGGCCATCACCTTTGACGGGTACGGAAGTTGATGCCTCGGTAGGTTGTTCGAGACGCGCCGTCGCGGCAGCCGTCACGGCGAAGCAGCTGCCGGCACCGTCCGCACGGCGGGACCGTTCCCCGCTCGCGGTCACCCACGGCGACGATCGTGTCCGCCCCATGGCCTCGCCAGGCCGGCGGCCGCCGCCGATGCGGACCAGACCGGCGCCGGGGTCCCACCTGTGAAGGGCAGGCGTCGGCTGCTTACCCTGGTGGCGATCCGGCCGTCGCGGCCCGGATGAGTTCATGGTCGACTGGATGAGGCGGTGTGGTCTTCGGCGATCCGTGGCGAGGAGGTCCGTTTGCCGCCGCGTGACGGGAAGTCCACCGGGCCCCTCGGCGGGCACGAGGGGCTGCCGGCGCGCGTCCGGGCGATGGAGGACGCCGCCGAGCAGATCGGTACGACCCTGGACGCGGTGACCACCTGCGAGGAGCTGGCCGGTTTCCTGCTCCGGAACGTCTGCGACGCGGTCGCCGTGGACCTGCTGGCGGAGGACGGCGGTTCCCTCCGTGTCACGACAGCGGGAGCCGTCAGGCTGCTGGCGGCGGGAACCGCCGCGACGTCCTCGCTACGGGCGACGGACCGCGGACACGGGCTCTCCGCGCGGGCGACGGTCGCCGACGGCACTCCGGTCCACGTCCTCACGGTCCCCGTGCCGGACCGGGACCGTGAGGACGCGGACCGGGGCCACGGCTTCCACGGCGTGCTGACCGCCGTACGGGCCCGGACGGAGTTCAGCGACCACGAGGCGGCGACCGTCCGCTTCGCGGCCCGGCTGGCGGCGGTGCACCTCGGGCACGCACGGCGGCTGGCCGCCACCGAGGACACGGTCTCGCACCTCCAGCGGGCGCTCGTGGCGGAACCGGGACGGCCGCACCCCAACCTCGAGGTGGCCAGCCGCTACCTGCCCGCCGGCCCCCGGGCACTGGTGGGAGGCGACTGGTTCGAGACGGTCCGCCTCCACTACGGCCGCACCCTGCTCGTGGTCGGCGACGTGATGGGCCACGGGCTCGACGCGGCGGTGGACATGAACGCGTACCGCTCCACCCTGCGGGACGTGGCCTCGACGGACCTCGCCCCGCACCGCGTGCTGCGCCAGCTCGACGCCCTGGCCGCGGGCGACGCGGCCCGCAGACCGGCGACCTGCCTGCTCGTACGCGTCGACCCCGCGCGCGGCGTCGCGATGTTCGCCAGCGCCGGGCACCTGCCGCCGGCCGTGTTCGGGGCCGACGGCTCGGCCACGCTGGTCGACGTCCCGGTCGGCCCGCCGCTGGGCACCGGGGTCGGCGGCTACGAGGCCGTCACCCGCGCGATCGGCCCGCAGGAGACCCTGCTGATGTTCACCGACGGACTGGTGGAGCGGCGGGGCGAGGACATCGACGTCTCGCTGGCCCGGCTGGCGGGCGTGCGCCCACCGGTGGGGGCCGGGGTCGACGCGGTGGTGGACGCCGTGGTGGAGGGCCTCGACGCCTCCCACGCGGAGGACGACGTCGCCGTACTCGCCGCCCGAGCCCGCGCCCGCCCGCCCGCGGACCCGGAAGCCGCCGCCGGACCGGACCTGGACATGCCCGGCATGCCCGCGGGGCCCGGCCTGCCTACGGTGGAACGGTGAGCCATCGTCTCGCCTGTGTCGCCCTGACCGGCACCCTGTGCGCGACCGCGTTGTCGTGCACGGCAGCGAAGTCCGGGTCGCACTTCCAGATCGCGCCGCAGCCCGCGGTGAAGACGCTGTCGGCGCACGTCACGACCGTTCCCCGGGACAAACTGGGAACCACCTACCGCCCGGGCTGTCCCGTGCCACCGGAGCGGCTGAGGCTCATACGGATGAACCACTGGGGCTTCGACGGCCGGGTGCACCGGGGCGAGCTCGTGGTCCACGAGGACGTGGTCGCGCCGGTGCTGCGCGTCTTCACCAAGGCCTTCGACGCCCGCTTCCCGATCCGCCGCATGCGCGTGACGGCCGCGTACGGAGGCAGCGACGCCGCGGCCATGGCCGACGACAACACCTCCGCCTTCAACTGCCGGCCTGTCACCGGCGACCCGAGCCGTCTGTCCCGGCACGCCTGGGGCGACGCCATCGACATCAACCCGGTCGAGAACCCGTACGTCGACGTACAGGGCACCAGCCATCCCCCGAACGGACGCACCCACCTCGACCGGAGCCGTGTCGCCCCGGGCATGATCACCCCGGACGGCGTGGTGACCCGGGCCTTCCGGGAGGCCGGCTGGTACTGGGGCGGCCGCTGGAGCCCCCCGGACTACCAGCACTTCTCCGCGGAGGGCGGCTGAACCGCCCCCGGCGGGCGCCGCCGGCCTCAGCAGCCGCCGGCCTCAGCCGCCGGGGGCGAAGGTCACCGGCAGGCTCTCCGGGCCCCGCAGCCCGCCCGGACGCCAGGGGATCTTCTCCGGCGGCACGTCCAGGGCGAGCCCGGGGAGCCGGCGCAGGGCCGTACCGATGGCGATCTGCCCCTCCAGCCGGGCCAGCGGAGCCCCCAGGCAGTAGTGGATGCCGTGACCGAACGCGAGGTGCGCGTTGTCCTGCCGGGTGATGTCCAGGCTGTCGGGGTCGGGGAACCGCTCCGGGTCGCGGTCGGCGAGGGCCGACCCGATCAGTACGGTCGCACCGCGCGGCACGGCCACGCCCGCGATCTCGACGTCCTCGCGCGCGAACCGCGCGATGCCGGGGCTGACCGGGCCGTCGTAACGCAGGAACTCCTCGATCGCCCCCGGCAGCAGTTCGGGGTCGGACCGCAGCAGCTCGAGCTGGCCGGGATGGGCGAGCAGCATGGCGATGCCGCCGCCGATCAGGTTGACCGTCGTGATGTAGCCCGCGACCAGCAACAGGAACACCATGGCGACCAACTCGTCCTCGCTCAGCCGCTGTTCCTCGTCCCGGGCGGTGATGAGGCCGCTGAGCAGATCGTCGCCGGGCTGCGCCCGTTTGGCGTGGATGAGCCGCGCGAGGTAGGCGCGCATGTGCTCCCAGGCCTCGCTCACCACGGCGGGATCCGGCGCCTCCGCGCCCCGCCGGAGCATCCGGTCGGCCCAGTGCTGGAAGTCGTGCCGGTCGTCCACCGGAACCCCGAGGAGCTCGCTGATCACCGTCACCGGGAGCGGCAGCGCGAAGTCCGCCACCAGGTCCGCCCGTCCGGCCGGGACGACCGCGTCCAGCAGCCGGTCGGTGAGCTCCTGGATCCGCGGACGCATCCCCGCCACGCGGCGCGCGGTGAACGCCTTGGAGACCAGGCGGCGCAGGCGGGTGTGGTCGGGCGGGTCGCTGCGGAGCATGTTGCTCAGCATCGACTCGCGCTCCGTTTCTGGCAGTTGCCGCAGCAGCCGGCCGTCCGAGGCGTCCCGTACGTCGCTGCTCAGCCGGGAGTCGGACAGCGCCGCGAGCCCGTCCTCGTAGCGGGTGACGAGCCACGCGTCGAGGCCGCCCGCGACGACGACGCGGCGCACGGGTCCGTCCTCGCGCAACTGCCTGTAGAGGGGGAACGGGTCCGCGACGAAGGTGGGGTCGGCGTAGGGCAGGGGGGTGGGCTGCTCACTCATCATGCCTCCCGAAGCACGTCGTCCTCGCTGTGGAGAGCGAGGCTATCCGCCCGACCCTGCACAGAGGTCGCTTTCCGGCCATATCTACTGTTTCGTGCTTCCCGCTCCCGCGGGGCGGGGTCAGCGGAGTGATTCCCCCGGGGGCCGCTCGCGCAGCGCCCCGTAGGCGAGGAAGTAGGCGGGCAGCCGGTTCAGCCATCGCGATTCGGTGATCAGCTCGGTGAGCCGCTCGGCCCGCCGGGGATCGCCGAACGCGACGCGGCCGGACAGCAGCGGCTCGATGACCTGGGCGTGGGCCAGGCGCTGGAGACCCTGGGTCGCCACGGTCGTGGGCAGGCGGCGGCGCTGGACGCGACGTACGTCCCGGAGCCCCACGGTGCCGTCGCGCAGCGGTCCCACCAGATGGCGGGCCGCGGCCACCGCGTCCTGCACGGCGAGGTTGATGCCGATCCCGAAGACCGGTGACATGGCATGGGCGGCGTCGCCGATGCACAGCAGCCCCGGGCGGTGCCAGCGGCGCAGCCGGTCCAGCCGTACGTCGAGCAGCTTGACATCGTCCCAGGAAGTGACGGCACGGGCCCGGTCGGCCAGCCACGGGACGGCGTCCGTGAACTGGGCCATGAACGGCTCCAGGCCTTCGGCGCGGCGCCCGGCGTCGGACCCCTTGGGGATCAGCGCCGCACACTGCCAGTAGTCGCCACGGTCGATGAGCGCGACGAAGAGCCTGTCACCGATGCCTCCGACGAGCCCGCTCGGATCCTCCTCGTGGCGCGGAATCCGGAACCACCAGGCGTCCATCGGGCACGGGAAGTCCTCCAGCCCGAGCTCGGGCAGAGCCCTGGACAGCGATCCACGCCCGTCGCAGGCCACGGTCAGCGACGCCCTGAGCTCGCCGACGGCCCCGTCCGCCGTGCGGTACCGCACGCCCGCGACCCTTCCGCGCTCGACGAGGAAGGACGTCGCCTCGGTGTTCATCCGCAGGTGGAAGGAGGGCTCCCGGCGGGCCTCGTCGGCGAGCAGGTCCAGCAGGTCCCACTGCGGCACCATCGCGATGTAGTTGTACTTGCCGTGCAGCGCCGCGATGTTCCCGACCGTGACGAGGGACCGGTCCGGCCCGATGGGCAGCTGTACCGAGGTGACCCGTCGCTGCGGCAGCCGGGCGAACCGGTCCGCCAGCCCGATGTCGTCGAGCAGCGACAGGGTGGACGGGTGCACGGTGTCGCCGCGGAAGTCACGCAGGAAGTCGCCGTGCTTCTCCAGCACGGTCACCTCCACCCCGGCCCTGGCCAGCAGCAGGGCCAGCACCATTCCGGCGGGCCCTCCGCCCACCACACAGCAGGTGGTCCGTTCCACGGCAACCACGGCAACCAGTCCCTTCGCCCGCGTCGGGTAAGCCCCAGAGGACGTATACCGCACCCGCGGCGCCGACTGCGGTAACGGCGGCGACGCGCCCCGGGGAGGCGCGGGCCCGGGGCGCGCCGGCGCCGCCGGCCGGAAGAGGCTGCCGCGGGCGCCGGTCAGCCGGCGCTGCTGACCCAGACGCGCAAGGGGATCTCCGGTGCGGTCCCGGCCTGCTCCGCGAGGTTCGCCGCGTCCTCGGCGTCCTGCACCTCCTGTACCTCCTGCACCTCCTCCAGCGCCGACCAGGGGGTGAAGCCCGGCTCGCCGTCGGCCAGGAACCCCTCGACGATCGCGTCGAGGTCGTCGCACGCCACGTAGAGACCGCCGAACGGCAACGCCTCCGGGGGCAGGGAAGCGGTGGAGCACCGGAGCTGCCCGGCCTGTTCGTCGTGCCACACATAGAAGGTCGCTACTGCGGAATGGCCCGTTTCGCGGATGCGGCGGTGAATGCGGGCGGCAGTGCGATGGAAGGCGGACACCACCTCGGGCACGGTCAGCACCCCTTGGTCCGCGGAACCCATGCTCAGCAGCCAGGTGTTGGTCTCCACCTCCACTCGCCGGTCAGCGGGATTCAGGGTCAAGGGCTCGTCGGCCACTTCGGATATCCACGTCAACAGCACCGCAGAAGTATCACCCCGCACCGTCAGAGGTGGTCCGGGCACTCCGCGACGAAGCCCTGCGAGACCAGCTGGAACACGCCGTAGTCCTCACGCGCGGTCAGTCGGTCCGCCTCCTCGGTGGCCTCGATCAGCTGGGAGGTGGTCAGGTGCACGGCGGCCGTGAACACCCGCCCGACGTGGCGGCAGAGCGTCCCCGGGCGGAACTCCTCCGAGTACGGCTCACCGGCGAGTGCGAACAGATCGGGAAGGGTCCATGCCAGCGGACCGGCCAGGCAGACGAGTTGATGCCGCCGATGCCGATCGGGCTCCCACGGCGCCGTCACGATCATGTTCAACGTACTGCGGGACAGCCCCATGAAGGGCAGTTCGCGGACCCCGAAGCCGCGATTGCGGATCAGTCCGTTGAGCACGGAGCCGAAACCGGTCTCGGCGGGGCGGTAAGGCCCGGAGACCGGCTGGACGAAGGGTGCCGTGGCCGCGTGGCGCGGCAGCGAGCGGACGAAGGCCTCCAGCGAGGCCAGTTGTAGGTGGTTGCAGTGACTCGCGCGGAAGGCGAACTCCCGCATGACCCGGGGGTCGCGGTCCGGGGGAAGGA
Source organism: Streptomyces sp. NBC_01232 (assembly GCF_035989885.1). GTDB lineage: Bacteria > Actinomycetota > Actinomycetes > Streptomycetales > Streptomycetaceae > Streptomyces. Next base: position 328,479 of record NZ_CP108518.1, on the reverse strand, counting down.
GTTCCGCCGGCACCGGGTGGCCCGCGACGACGAGTAAGTCGGCGGCGGGTATGTCGAGCTCGGCGGCGAGTTCGGAGAGTCGCTGCGGGGCGGTGCCGGTTCCGCTCGCGGCGATGTTGCTGAGAATGTCGGCCCGTTGCATGTGCATGGGAGGAAGTTAGCCCGTGGGCCACCGGATCCCCGGGCCGCCTCCGGCGAAGTCCTGATCCGTGTCCGGATGAGGCCGCACCGGTGGGCGTCAGTAGCGCAGGGCCGTGCCGGTCCGGGCCGTGACCGTGCCGGACAGCTTGTGCGTACTGCGGGCCGTCCCCTGCCCCGTGCCCTTGCCGGCCACGTTCGTGATCGTCACCACCACGGTGTCGATGAGATTGCCGGCCTCGTCCTTCAGCTCGACCTGTACGGCGAAGGACTTCGTCGCGTCGTCGGTGTTCTGCACCGTCACGGGAACCGTCGTGTACCCGTCGGCGTCGGTCGTCACCGGGCCCAAGGACGTCTCGTCCTTGGCGTCGACCCCGTCCTTCACCCCGGCCAGCTTGTCCTTGGCGACGGCCGCTGCCGATTCGGCGGCGCGCGAGGCCTCGGCGGCGGCCGACGAGACGGCTTCGCCGGCGGACTTCACCGCCGAAGCAGCGCTCGATACGGCACCGGACGGCGTGCCCTCGCCGTCCGAACAGCCCGCGGCGCCGAGCGCCACCGCCGACAGAACCACCACACCTGCCGCACCACGCATCCACGCGACCGCCGCCATCATGCCTCCACGGTGTTCCGGACGTCCGGACCTCCCAGTCAAAGGCCCGGCGGCCCGGATGCCCAATGGACCGGGCATCCGGGTGAGTGTGTACGGGCGGCCCCCGGAGCGCGGGAGGGGCTGGGGGCGGGATCCTCAGGGTCGTTGCGCGGTGAGGCGGTGTTCGTGGACGCGCAGCTGCAGGGCGGCGAGGTCCAGCAGGGGAGTGGCCACTCCAAGGGCGCGGGCGCGCTCGGTGAGGTCGGTCAGTACGTGGTCGGCCTCCGTCGGCACTCCGGCGACGAGATCGCGGTAGAGGGAGGGGGTGAGCGGGGAGCCGGGGGCGGTGACGGTCGAGCTGGTGAAGGCGAGCTCGGCGTCGGTCAACGGGTGACCGGCGGCCTCCGCCACCGCCCCGGCTTCGGCGACCAGGGCCGTCGCGAGGGCGGAGCCGCCCGGTACGGCGTTCACCTCTCCGACCGTGCCGCGCATCAGGCAGGTCAGCGAGACCAGCGTGGAGATGAAGACCCACTTGTGCCACATCGCGGAGACGATGTCCTCGGTCGCGGGCGAGGCGATGCCGGCCCCGGCCAGGACGGTACGGATCGAGTCCACGCGGGCCGAGGGACGGCCGTCGAGCTCGCCGGTCAGGATGACCGCGGGCGGAGCCATCCGCAGGATGTCGCCGTCCTCGCTCAAGGTGGTGACCACCTTCGCCACCCCGCCGAGTACCGTCCCGGTTCCGAGGCGCGAGACGAGCGTGTCGATGTGGGCGACCCCGTTGAGCAGGGGGACGACGGCGGTCTCCGGGCCGACTGCGGATCCGATGTCCGCGAGGGCCGCCCGCAGGGCCGTCGCCTTCACGGAGAGCAGGACCAGGTCGTACGGCCCGCCCGCGGCGTCGGCCGTCACCAGCTTCGGCGTGAGGCGGAGTTCCTCGCCCTGGCCCGATACGCGCAGTCCGCGGGCGGCGAGGGCCTTCGCGCGGGCCGGCCGGACCAGGAAGGAGACGTCCTGGCCCGCTGTGGCGAGCCGGGCGCCGAAGAAGCCGCCGACGGCTCCGGCGCCGACCGTGAGGATCCTCATGAGGGAATGCCTTTCGTGGGAGCAGAGCCGGTGCGCAAGCACACGTGCGGGGAGTTGCGGCCCGACGCGGCCGATACGGTCAGGTCAGGTCAGGTTCGGCCCGCACCGAGGGGGCTGTCCTCGGCGGGAGTGCGCGGGGAGCGCGGTGCGTACCGGGAGACCGCCACACCGGCCAGGCACAGCACCCCGCCGAGGAGGGTCAGCCAGGCCGGTACCTCGCCCAGGAGGCCCCAGCTCAGCAGCACGACGATGGCCGGGACGGCGTACGTGGTCGCGCCGAGCCTGCCGGCCGGCATGCGCGCCAGTGCGTAGGTCCACGTGGTGAAGGCCAGGGCGGTCGGCACCACGCCCAGGTAGAGCATGTTCAGGGTCGCGGACACCGGTGCCTTGGGGATTTCCGCGAGCAGTTGGCCCGTGAAGGGCAGGCAGGCGACCGTTCCGGTCAGGCAGGCGAAGGCGGTGATCTGCAAGGGCGTGCCGTAGGAGAGCGCGGGCTTCTGGGCGATGACACCGGTCGCGTAGGCGACGGCGGCTATCAGGCAGAGGCCGACTCCGAGCACCGAGGTGGAGCCGCCCTCGCCCGAGGACATGGACAGGCCCACGACCACCGCTCCCGCGAAGGAGACCGCCATGCCCACGAGGAGCCGCGGGGGCAGTGCCTCGCCGAGCAGGCGGGCCGCGAGCAGTGCCATGAGGATGGGCCCGGTGTTCACCAGGAGGGACGCCGTGCCCGCGTCGACCAGACGTTCACCCCAGTTCAGCGCGATCGTGTAGCCACAGAACCACACCACACCGGAGACCACGATTCCGCGCCATGCCTCGCGGGGAGGCAGGCCCTGACGGCGTACCAGGAGCAGGACGACGAGCACCAGCGAGGCGGCCAGCAGCCGGCCGAGGGCCAGGGCGCCGGGTGAGTACGCGGCCCCGGCGCTGCGGATGGAGACGAAGGCGGAGGCCCAGGCGAACACCGTGAAGGTGACGGCGCCGACCGTGAGGACGCCGGGCGGGATCGGACTCGAGCGGAACGTCATACGCCCACCCTACGACCCGAACATTTCGGTGTCGACCGAATTAACTGTTCTCCGGGTGGAAACCCGGGCCGCTCCACGGCGCCCCGCCCGGGCCTCGCCGCCCGGCTTCCCCCGTTTCCGTGGCCCCCTCCGGCTCAGCTCCACGACTCCGGCGTGAGGCCCAGCAGGTCGGCGAAGGCCCGCTCACCGGACCCGGTCACCTCCAGTGCCCGCCCGCCTCCCACCGGGCGCACCACCCAACCCTCGTCCTTCGCCCGCGCGCACAGGCGCGCCCCGGCGAGGCCGCCCAGGTGGCGGCGTCGCTCGGTCCAGTCCAGGCAGGAACTCGCCAGTCGTCTGCGCCCCTCGCCGGCGAGGCTGATGCCGGCCTCGTCGCACCAGGCCCGGCCGGCCTCCGTCAGTTCGAACACGTCCTCCGTACGCAGCAGCCCGCGCCGCTCCATCGCATCGGTCACCGCCATGCCGAGCCGCCCTGCGAAGTGGTCGTAGCAGGTACGGGCGCGGGCCAGCGGGTCCGGTGCGGCGACCACGGGCACGGCGTGCGCCGCGTCCCGGTCCGGAATCGCGTAGGAGGCGAGTTCGTCGAGCAGGCGGGCGGTCGCCCCGTCGGCGATCCGCACATAACTGTGGCGGCCCTGCCGCTCGGTCACGCAGATCCCCGCATCGAGCAGCCTGGTCAGATGACCGCTGATCGTGGACGGCGCCACCGAGGTGATCCTGGCCAGCTCGCCCGCCGTCCAGGCGCGCCCCTCCAGCAGCGTCATGCAGATCGCGGCCCGCGTCTCGTCGGCCAGGGCGGCGGCAAAGGCGGCCAGGAGGGCCGCGGGGGCCGGTCCGCTCGCGGGCGCCGGCCCGGGATGCATCTCGTTCATACGTCCAGGATGCCCCATGATTTCGGTAAACAACGAACAATCCGTGCGAGCTGAAAACGTGTGCGCAGGCGGGTCCTCTGTCGCGGCCCGGGTGCACCGGCCACACTGAGGGCTCCGGGGCAGAACGCCCCCGTCACGAGGAGGTGGTGGGGTGTTGTCGTCGGGTGACCCCACGGAGCAGAGCGCTCCCGTCGTACGGCCCGAGGTGTGGGAGACGTACGGGCCGGCCGATCTCAGCGCCGTTCCGGTATTCGCCGGAGGCTTCATCAACTTCGGTTATTGGAAGGCGGTCGACCTCGAACAACCTCTGTCCCAGGCCGACCGGATCCGCAGCGAGCGGGACCTCTACCGGCACGTGCTCGATGCCGCGGCCCCCGAGGGCGGCCGGGCGGTCGAGATCGGCTGCGGACTCGGCCTCGGGTGCGCCCTCGCACTGGAGGAGTACGGGCCCACGGCCATCACCGGCGTGGACATCCATCCCCACCAGCTCCAGCGGGCCCGGAAAGCCAACTCCACGCTCCTCGAGGCCCAGCCGAACCGGCTGCGCTTCGTACTCGGTGCCGCGGAGGACCTGCCGCTCGGCGACGGCGAGTTCGACTGCCTCTACAGCGTCGAGGCGGCCCAGCACTTCCCGGACCTGTCCGCGTTCGCCAGGGAGGCGGCGCGGGTCCTGCGCCCCGGCGGGCGGATGGCGGTCACCAGCTTCTTCACCGTCGGCGGTGCGCCCGAGCCCGCGAGGCGGCTCGCGGGGCTGCTCGACTCGTTCGCCAGCGGCCTGGACATCGCCCGGCCCGTGTCCCGCCTCGCCGACGCCCTCACCGAAGCCGGTTTCGCCGACGTCCGCACCGTCTCGATCGGCCCGCAGGTCTGGCCGGGCTGGGACCGCTGGCTCGCCCGCCTCTGGGCCCCCGGGACCTGGCCGCGGAACTTCCTGGCCGCCTGGGAGCAGCAGATCCTGGACTACTACCTCGTGACCGCCACCCGCCCGTAGCCCCGGCCCCGGACATGGGGGATTTCACGCCCGGATCCACCCGGGGGATCGTGTTGCTCACGGCCGACGCCGAGCTCTGAGGGTGCGAGCGGACCTGTCAGTGGCCCCGCCTATCCTTCCGGCATGTCAGTGAACATCGATCTTGCTTTCACCGTCACCGGCGTCGCCGACGAGCCGCAGGCCTGGGCGATCGTCCGCGCCCTGCAGGAGCTGATGTACGAGGAGGACATAGCCAACCAGGTCACCATCGGGGTGGCCGTGGACGACGACGGTTCGTACTTCGTCTCCGGGGAATCCGACTTCCCGCTCGGCATCTCCCGCTTCTACCTGTGGCAGCCGCACTTCGAGGGGGTCTTCGGAGTGACGGTCGGTGCGGTGGCGGCGGGAGCCAAGCCGGAGATCCGGTGGGGTTACCCCGACGAGGAGTACTGAGAGAGCGCCGTCCTCAACCGGTCGGCGGCGGTGGGGGACGCTCGGGCAGCGCCCAGCGGATCGCCCGGGTCACCGCGTGGCCGCCGGCGCGGGCGGCCACGGGCGGTATCCGGGCGGCCGCCGGAGCATCGGCGGCCACGGCCGCCTTGGCCCAGGGCGGCAGCAGGTCAACGGCTGCCGCCGCGAGCAGGGCGTACGGCAACCGGGCGGCTCCCGGCAGCGGGGGATCGGTCAGCAGGAACCGGGCGGTGTCCCGGGAAGCCGCCGTCACCCGCAGACCGGGCCGGTACCGCGCCATGAGCAGGGCCAGATCGCGTTCGCTCTCCGGCGGCCCGTCCGCACCCAGGGCGCGGGCCACGCGCGCCGTGTCGGCCAGGTACGCATCGCAGCCGGCGGCGTCCAACGGGCTCCGGCCGTAGCGCTGGTGGGCCCGCAGGAAGCAGTCCGCCTCGGCGATGTGCACCCAGGTCAGCAGCTCCGGATCGTCGGCCCGGTACGGTACGCCGTCGGGCGTCCGGCCCCGGATCCGCGCGTGCACCTCCCGTACCCGGGCCACGGCCGCCTCGGCGTCGGCGCTCGTGGCGAACGTGGTCACCGCGAGGAACGTACTGGTCCGGTGCAGCCGCCCCCACGGGTCGCCCCGGTATCCCGAGTGCGCCGCCACGGCGGCCATCGCCACCGGGTGCAGGGACTGGAGCAGCAGGGCGGCCAGCCCGCCGATGAACATCGATGCGTCCCCGTGCACCTGCCGCACCGGCCGGTCCGGTGCGAACCAGCGGGGACCGGGCGTCGTGTGGATCCGCGCCCTGTTCCTGGGCCCGTCCGGCCCGGCGACGCGCAGGAAGACCGCCTCGCCCGCTCGCCGCCTGATCCGCTCGACAGCCGTCGTCGCCCGTGCCATGGGCCCAGTATGTGCCGCGGCAGGGCCCGCGGTCGTGCGACGGCGGTCAGATGATGTGGATGCGTTCCAGGGCGCCTTCCGTGTCGCGGATCATCAGGTCGTTGCCCTTGGCGCGTTCGCGCTCGATGAACCCGAGCAGGAGCACCGCTCGGTTGATCACGTCGGACTTGCTGACGCCGGTCGCGGCCGTCAGCTCGGAGACGATGGTGACGGCCGGGGGGCACAAGGTCACGGAGTACCGCTCGCTGTCGGGGTGAAGGGGCAGCTGTTCCATGGCGAAAGCCTTCCTGTTGTTCACGTGGTACACCATGGTTGCACCAAAACTGCGCGGATGTGCACCGATTATGCGCTGTGGGGTCACCAAAAGGGCGCTGGGCCGCAGTCACGGCCCAGCGCCCTTCGGTGACCGACGGGATGTCCGGCCGGGGGATCACCGCCACCCGTGCGGGATGAGGCCGTAATAGCCGCCCAGCAGATTCCGGTAGTCGGTGTCCTGGAGGTGCTCGTCCCGTACGAACTCCGGGGCGTCCTTGATCTGTTCCTTGGTCAGCCCGACGTGGATCCGTTCCTCCTCCACATCGATACCGGTGACGGTACTCGCAGGGAGGAGGACTTCCTTGCCGAAGATCCACGGACCGGTGTCGACGAGCAGATAGGCGGATCCGACCTCGTCGGAGTGCTTGTCGACCTTGCCGATGGAGCCGTCGACCGCCTCCACCTTGAAGCCGGACAGGTCCACACCCTCGATGCGGCCAACGGTGATGCGGTAGGCCCAGGCGCTCTCTGACATGCGGGAAACAGCTCCCTTCATCGGTTCGTGTCCGTCAGGGCGCGCCTGCCCCGCGGCGCCGCGGCTACACGTTCACGTTCACGACGTCCGATTCGGGTCGCGGTGAGGCGGGTCGGGCTGCCTGTCGGTGTGAACTCCGGCGGGGCTCACGAGCACGGAGCTACGCTCCGCAGATGGAACGCGCAGAAGTACTCAAGCGAGTGATCGGGATCCTCACCGACGCCCAGGACATCCGCCGGGCCGCCGAGGCCGGGGACGACGGCGAGATCCCGGAGCCGACGGCCGGAGTGGCCACTCTGCTGCTGAACGAAATGCTGCCGTCCATCAGGGTGCCGGCCGACGCGACGCCGCAGCAGGTGGCAGCGCTCGTCGCGGAGGCGCTCGGCCCCGCCCTGCACACGATGGTCTCCGGCTTCAGCCTGGCCTTCACCAGCCTCGCCATGGTGCACGACAGCGGGCGGACGGACATCTCCTCGATCGGAGTCCTGCAGGAACTCGCCCTGGAGATCGAGGCAGGGACCTACGACGAGGGCCCCTGAGGGGTGTCCTGCCGATCACGCCGGGCTCGCGGGCTCCCTGATCCGGCCTGATCGGCGAGGCCCCCCCAGACCCGCGGCACCTCGCCGCTGCTCCCTGCCTCAACCGCAGCCTCTGCCGCCGCTTCGGCCCCTGCGGCTGGCTACCGCATCTGCCCCGGCGCCGCGGGCCCCGGCGCGACTACTCCGCGTCGTCGTCGGCCGTACGGGTCATCTTCCGTTCCTGCAGCTGCCGCAGTTCCTCCGGGCTCTTGCCGGAAACCCGCTTGCTGGCCTCCGGGTGCACGGGGTCCGGGCCGGGGTGCTCCTGCACCTGCTCCTCCCGGCCCTTGCCCGGCTTCTGACGCTTGTTCTCCATACCGCTCATGGCTGCCGCTCCCTCGCAGATCTCATGGACAGGGATTCCGGACACCCTCCGCCTACCCGCGAACGGCCCGGCCACCCTCCTCACACGACCCATCCTGGGGCGTCCGGACCCGAGCGGCCACGCGATGCGTCATCCGGCCCACCAGCGGGAAGGCGCCCCGCATGCCGGAAACGATCAGCAGTCTCGCCACCCGTGTCGCACGCCGCCGCCGCGAGCCGGTCGCCGTCCAGGCCCTGCGCTCCACAGCGGCGGCCGTGATCAGCTACGTCGTCGCCCTCCGCCTGAGCAGCGAGCCGCTCCCGTTGACCGCCCCCCTGACGGCCCTGCTCGTCGTCCAGGTCACGCTGTACTCCACGCTGACCACCAGCATCCGCCGGGTGAACTCCGTCGTCGTCGGCGTACTGATCGCGATCGGCTTCAGCGCGCTGGTGGGTCTGACCTGGTGGAGCCTCGGCCTGTTGATCCTGGCCTCGCTGGTCGTGGGCCACCTGGTGCGCGTCGACGAGTTCGTCCCCGAAGTCGCGATCAGCGCCATGCTCGTCCTCGGCGTCACCCAGGTCACGGACACCGCCTGGGACCGGGTGCTGGAGACGATCATCGGCGCGGTGGTCGGGCTGCTGGTCAACCTGCTGCTGGCGCCACCCCTGTGGGTCGGACCCGCCGGCGCCGCGATCACCGACCTCGCCGGGCGCATGAGCCGGCTCCTCGACCACCTGGGCGAGGACCCCTCCGGACCCACCAGGGTCGAACAGGCCGCGGCCAGGCTGCACGAGGCACGCCGCCTCGACAACGACATCGCCCAGGTCGACGCCGCCCTCCGGCAGGCCGAGGACAGCCTCCGGCTCAATCCGCGGGTCAAGGAGGGACTGCTCTTCCGGCTGGTGCTGCGCACCGGCCTGGACACGCTCGAGATCTGCGCGGTCGTGCTCCGCGTCGCCTGCCGGACCCTGACCGACCTGGCGAAGGCCCGCCCCGACGGTCCCCTCTTCGACCCCGCGACCGCGGCCGCACTGCGGCAGGTACTGCGCCACACGGCCATCGCCGTGGAGAGCTTCGCCCAGCTGATCACCGCGCAGGTCAGTGCCAACGCGGAAGAGGCGGAAGCCCGCCTGACGGGGGAGCTCGCCGTCGCCCGGGCCCACCGCGACCGGCTCGCGGTCCTGCTGCTGGCCTCCGCCCGCGAGGACCCCGCGCACTGGCAGCTGCGCGGCGCGCTGCTCACCGAGATCGACCGGGTCCTCGACGAACTGGGCGTGGACAAACGCTCGCAACGCCTCCTCGATGAACTCGACCAGCACGCCCGCACGCGGCGCACGGGACGACTGGCCGGGTGGCACAGGCGCTGGATGCCGCGGAAATCGTCCCCGCGGGACGGCGCGTGAGCGAAGGTGGGGACATGGTGCATGTACTGGGCAGCAGGATCCTGCTGTGCCCCACGGACCCCGAACGCTCGCGCGCCTTCTACGGAGACACCCTGGGCCTGGAGGTCTACCGCGAGTTCGGCACCGGCCCCGAGCGCGGCACGGTCTACTTCCTCGGCGGCGGCTTCCTCGAGGTCTCGGGGCGCGCCGAGGCCCCGCTCGCGCCGGGCCTGCGGCTGTGGCTCCAGGTGGCGGACGCGGAGGCGGCGTACGAGGAGCTGCGCAGCCGCAACGCCGAGGTACTGCGGCCTCCCCGGCGAGAGCCCTGGGGCCTGATCGAGATGTGGATCGCCGACCCGGACGGCGTACGGATCGCGGTCGTGGAGGTCCCGCCGGACCACCCCCTGCGCTTCCGGCCTTGAGGGGTGTACTGCCGGACTTCGCCGGAGTCGCAGCCATGACGTGACGCCGGTTCCGCCCCCGAGGGGGAGCGATCCGGGCCACCCGAGGATCGGAAGGGGGGATCTCCCAGGGGGCCGTGGGCCGCGTCGGGAGGCGCTGGCTAGGGTGCACTGCCATGGACGCTGCAGATCTCGACCGCCGGGCCCGGACGTTGTCGGGCTGCATTCCTCCACTCCTGGTGTCCCGGCTCCTCGAGCTCGGACACGAGCAGGAGGTGGAGTTCCAGGCCCGCCGTGGCGAATGGTTCTGCGCGCGGGAGTGGGCGCGGCTCCTCGGTGACCGGGGACGGCAAGCTCAGGCGCTGGAGGTGCTCGCACCGTACGTCGCCACCGGCTGGTGGCCGGCCGGGCAGGCCCAGGCGGAACTGCTGGAGAGCTGGGGGCGGGCAGCGGAGGCGATCGCGCTGGCCCGGCCGTACGCACGGGTCGGAGGGTTCAAGCTGGAGTTCCTCGCGCGACTCCTGGCCCGGCACGGACGCAGGGACGAGGCGGTCGGGCTGCTCAGCGCCGGAATCGAGGACCCGGCCCTAGCCACCGCACTGGTCGAGGTCACCGAGGGAACGGGCCGGGACGAGGATGTCGCCGCGCTCCTGGCCGCCCGGATCCCGGCCCGGCACCGGTGCGACGAGCCGTGGTGCTGTCGCGGACTCGACCCCGACACGGCGATCGGGCTGCTCGCCGTGATCCGTGAACGCCAAGGCCGCCTCGACGAGGCGATCGCCCTGCTGCGCACCCGGCAGGTCAGCTCCTCCGGCGGACGCGACCGGCTGGCGGACCTGCTGGCGAGGCACGGCCGGACCGGGGAACTGCGCGCGTACGCGGCGATCGAGGCCCACGGGAACGCCGCCCGGCGCCTCGCCGAGCTGCTGGAGGAGCGCGGTGACCTGGAAGGCGCGCTCGCCGTGTACCGGCAGCCGGACGGCCCACCGGCCGGCGGGCACCCCGATACGGTCGAACTGGCCCTGCTCCTGGCCCGGCACGGCCGTGGCGACGAAGCGATCGAGGTGCTGCGCACGCTCGCGGACGCACCCGGCGGCGCGGAGGACCGGATCGTCCACGCGCTGTGCACCCAGTACGCCGAACACGGGCGCGCCCGCGAAGGCGTGGCCCACCTCGACGCCCTCAGGGCGCGCCGCGGCGGCGAGGAGGAAGAGGACGTCTTCAGGGCGCGGCTTCGGCTCATGGCCGACTGCGGTCTGCTCGACGAAGCGATCGAGCAGGCGGGCGTGTACTCGGGGGAGGACCCCGGGTACGCGGCGGGCCTCATCGCCGACCTGCTCGCGGCGACCGGCCGGACCGCGGAGGCCGTCGCCATCCTCGAACAGCACGCTCCCTACCATCACACCGCCCTGGCGGGCCACCTCATCGAACTCGGCCGGGTCGAGGACGCCGTGGCACTTCTTCAGCAGCGCGAGGCGGAGCCCTTCGTACCCATCTGGTCCGGCACCTTCGACGCGCAGCCCAGGCCCTGACCCGCCGGAGGAATTCCCGCCCACCCGGCGGCACGCCTACCGGGCGGGAGGCCGCCCCTACAGGGTTCCCGCATCCGGCCAGTGGGACCAGTGGGTGTTCGGCGGGGCCGACGGCCGGTAGCGGCTCGGATCACCGGAGTCGAGAACGTCGGCGATCAGCCGGAAGGTTTCGTGGCGGCCGGGCGCGACGTCCCAGAGGTCCTCGGGCTGGCGCCATTCGTCGAGCCGCAGCAGCACGGGCAGGTCGGCCGGGACACCGGCAGCCCGTAGTTCGGCCTCGTCGGCCAGCAGAGTCCCTCTGTGTTCCGGTGCGAGCATTCGGAACACGTCCTGCAGAGGGGTTCCGGCCCCGGCGCCGACCGCCAGCGCGGTCCCCCGTACGACCACGGGTACCCCTCCGGCGAATGCTTCGTCCCCGTCGGGATCGATCTCATCCATGTTGTCGACCCGGTCCAGGAAGTCCCCGAACCCCGGCTCGCCGCGCGTCAGGCAGTTGCCGAAGCGGTACATGACGTCGGTGAGGTTGCCGGCGCGGGGGTTGTAGCCCAGCAGTTCGGCGACCACGGCCCAGCGCGTGGTGTCCGCGAACAGGTGGATCCGCGCATCGACCGGGTAGGAGTAGCCGTTGTCCAGGTCGGGGAACTCTCCCTTGTCCGCGCAGTGATCGAACTGTCCGAGGATCGATGAGGTCGTCATCACGCGCTCCACCCTAGTGACCCGTGCCGGAAGTTCTCTGCTGGATACGGCGTTCGATCCAAGCGGCCGTGGCCCGCTGGTCGGGAGGCCGGCCCAGACCGGGCGCGCGGCGATCTGCCAGAGGTTCTCTGACTCAGGTCACTGGTGCTGTGACCGGGAAGGGCAGGCCCTGACGCTTCACCGGCCGGTCTCGTGACCGGCAGGCGTCACCCGCGCCCCCGCGGTCAGGCCGTCACAACCGCAGCGTGCTGGGTACGGGCCCGCATGCGTGCCGCGTCCGCGCGCGGCGGCGCGCCGAACTGCCGTTTGTACTCACGGCTGAACTGCGAGGGGCTGTCGTATCCCACCCTGGAGGCGACTCCGGTCACGTCGTTCGGGCGACGGGCCAGCAGCAGCCGTGCCGCCTGCAGGCGGATCTGCTTCTGGAACTGGATCGGGCTCATCGCCGTGACCGACTGGAAGTTCCGGTGGAACGCGGAGACGCTCATCCCGAAGGACCGGGCCAGGTCTTCGACGCGGAAGGCCTCGGCGTAGTTGCCGCGGATCCAGCCCACGGCTCGGGTGATGTGGGTCAGGCCACTGTCCGCCAGACCGAGCTGCCGAACGGCTTCGCCCTGCTCTCCCGTCATCAGCAGCCACAGGATCTCGCGCTTGGCCAAGGGGACCAGCACCCGGCGGTCGCGCGGCCGATCCAGCAGGCGCAGCAGCCGCACGATCGCGTCGATCAACTCTGCCGGTGCATCGCTGATCGTGATCCCGGGCCGGACCGACCGGGTCGAAGGCGGCAGGTCGCCCGGCCCCGCCTGCAACATCAGCTCCGCGATGACGGCCGGCTCCAGCGTCATGCCGAAACCGAGTTCGGGTCCTTGGGCGATGCGTCCGACCACCGGCAGGTCGGCCGAGGCGACCAGGTACTGGCCGACGCCGTACTCGTACACCCTGTCTCCGAGCGCGAGCCGCTTGGCCCCCTGGGCGATGACCGCGAGCACTACGCCGGACATCGCGTACTCCGGCTCGGCGCCCGGTTCGGCTCGGCAGATCCGGACGCCGTCGATGGCCGTGCTCAGATCGGGCCGCGCATGGCGGCCCAGCAGGTCGCGGAGCTCGTCGAGGGACATGCCCCCATCTCACCACGCCGGCCGGCACGATCCCCCGCCTGGAGCAGGATCGTGCAAGGACGTGCGGAGATCGGGCGAGTTCCCGCGCGCCGGATCGGGGGGAGTGGCGGGGCGGTCCGCCGGGCGGCTACGCCCCGGTCCCCTGCTCCTCGTAGTGGGCTATCAGCCGGCCGCGGGCGATGGCGTGGAACCTCAGGTGGAATCCCACCAGGGCCGGCGTCGCGTCCGCATCCGGGCCCAGATTCTCCTGGTCGACGGCGTACACCGTGAACACGTACCGGTGCGGGCCGTCCCCTTCCGGAGGTGCTGCCCCGCCGAAGTCCCTGCTGCCGTAGTCGTTACGCACCTGCACGGCACCGGCGGGCAATCCTTCGAAGCCTCCGGTTCCGGCCCCCGCCGGCAGCTCGGCGACATCCGCCGGGATGTCGAAGACCGTCCAGTGCCAGAACCCGCTGCCGGTCGGTGCGTCCGGGTCATAGCACGTGATCGCGTAGCTGCCGGTACCATCCGGCCCGGCCGACCAGCCGATCTGCGGCGAGGAGTTGCCCTTCGCGTACACATGGGCATCCGGGAGGGGCCCATCGGCGGTCAGGTCCGTGCTGCTCACCGACAGCTCGGGCACCGGCGGGTGGAAGTCGTGCGGCAGCGGACGCCGTAGCACCTGATCACTCAACTTCTTCGTCCTTCTTCGTGTCTGTGCAGGGGTGTTGCCCCGGGGACCCGGGGCACGTCCCCATCGGAGCACGAATCCGGCGGGAGGCGGACGCCGCCGGGAGGATCATGCAAGAACGTGCGACCTTTACCCGGCACGCAGCGCTGGTGCCACGTCACGTGCACGATGCCGAGAGCCGGCAGCAGCGGCCCACGGGCGTCGGCCGCAGGACACAAGGCGCTCAACCCCCTCACCGTCAACGTCACCGGGAGCGGCGACCGGCCCCTCGTTCCGGCCGCGGGCGACATCCGGGCCTGGCGTGCCGACTGGAACGAGCGCCCACGGCCCTTCGCCCGGACGAAGGCCGCCGACGAGATCCTCGACAGAGTCGCCGCCGCATGCCAACGAATCTCTGACCCAGGTCCCTAACGAGCTCGTGCATGGTTGGCGGTGACGCGTCGAAGAGTGCAGGTCGGCCCGGTGGTCACTGTGGCTCGTTGAGCCTGCGAGTGGCGGTCTGCTGGTGTGAGCGCAGTCCGGCGATGGCTTGGATCGTGTCGCTCATGTGGTCACGGCGGCCGTGGTGGCGAGCAAGTGCCCGCCAGTTCTTGAGGTGTGCGATGCCGTGCTCGACTCGGATACGGCGTGAGGAGTGCGCCTTGCGCTGGCGCTCGTAGATCTCCTCGTACCACTCCGGCGGGTTCTTCTTGAACTTGCGGTGTGGTGGTGTCACGACGCGGGCGCCGGTCTGGGCGCCCAGGCCCTGGTAGCCGGCGTCGGCAAGGATCTCCACGGCCGGGCCGCCAGTCAGGTGCTTGACCAGGCCTAACTGCCGGGCGTGGGTGATGTCGGCACAGCTGGCCGGCTGGGCTGGACTGCAGAACAGGAGTCTGCCGCTGGCGTCGGTGAGGACCGTGGCCTTGACCGCGTTCTGCTTGTTCTTGCCGGAGATGAACTTCTCCCGGTCCTTGCGGCCGGCAGCGGGCGTGCGGACCCGGATCTCGGTGCCGTCGATGATCCCGGTCTGTCCGCTGGCGCCGAGGTGGTCGATGACCTCGGCGAGGGTGCGGAGCCGGATGCCGGCCGCGATGGTGCAGCCGCGGGCTGCGAGCAGGGGCCGCACCTCGCCGATCGCCCGGGTGCTTCCGTGCCGGTGTGATGAGAGGGTCCGTCGTCGGGCTTGTGGTGGCTGGTCGGTCGCGTGTTGTGGCGTTGCGTGGTTGGCGGTGGTAGACGGCGAGATCGTGGTGGAAGCCGATGGCGAGATCTCCGGTGGTGGTGAGCGCGATGCTCTGTGGGTCGTCGGTGAGGATTTTTGCGACGGCCCGGCAGGTGGTGAGGTCCCAGACCCGCACCGTGTTGTCTGCGCTGCCGGTGACGGCGACGGGTCGTCCGTCCAGTGAGGTGCACGCCACCGCGTACACGATGCCAGTGTGGCCGGTGAGAGGTTTGCCGACGGCCCGGCAGGTGGTGAGGTCCCCGACCCGCACCGTGCTGTCGGCGCTGCAGGTGACGGCGATGGGGCGGCCGTATCAATGTCAGTTGCTGTCTGTAGCATCCGTGGCCAGGTTAGTGACCCGTCCACCCGCAATAGGGAGGGACGGGGTCGTGAACGGGCTGCAAGGAGCGTGGGGCGATGGCGAACGCTACAAGGGCCGTCGGGCAGACGCAGGATTCCGACGACGAAGCCGCGCTGTTGCTGCCGTTGGCGTTCGCCGAAGGCAGGGGTCTGCCACTTGCCCTGTGGGTGGTCCTGGCACGTGCCCTGTCGGGTCACCCGTGGACGGCTCAGGACGTGAGCGTGTTCCGGGACCGGGCGGGCGAACTCCTGGTCGAGACTCAGACACCGGAGGGTGCGGCCTACCGGTTGCGTGCCCGGGAAGCCCGGTCGGGCGAGCAGCAGACGCAACGGGCGGTCACGAGCGCGTTGCTGGCCGAGGTGCCCCTTGACGGGGACAGCGGGCACCGCGACTGGCTGGCTGCCGCACCGTACATCGTCGACCATCTCGCCGCCCACGCCGCCGCGGCCGGTGCCCTGGACGAGATACTCGAGGACGCCGAGTACCTGGTGCACGCGGACCCGCGGGGGCTGCTCCGCGCGCTCAACATCCCGGGCTCGTCCCAGGGGACGGTGCGGCGGAGTATTTACCGAGCATCCGTCCACGTCCATGCCACCGTGAGCCTGCCCGAAAGGCGGGACATCCTCGCCGTTGACGCCGCTCGCCACGGTGAGACCGGCCTCGCCCTGGAGCTTTCTCGCGGCCGCCCGTGGCGGCCGCGGTGGGCGACCGGCACGATGGTTCATCCAGCGCTGCGCTTCACCAAGACGGGATTGGGCGTGGACGCCGCCGCGTGCACCATCATCGACGGGCGTCCCCACGCGGTGACCGGCTGCTACGACGGGAACGTCCGCGTGTGGGACCTGGTCGACGGAACCGAACACCTTGTCATCACCGAGGACGACGGGGTCTACGCACTGGACTGCGTCGAGATCGACGGGCGTCCCCATGTCGTCACAGGAACCTGCTCCGGCAGCCTGCGGGTGTGGGATCTGGATACCGGGGCCGAGCGGTTCGCCCTCGGAGGTCACAAGGGCTGGATATACGCGGTGGGCTGCACGGTGATCGACGGCCGGCCGCACGCCGTCACTGCGGGAGAGGACTGCCTGGTCCGGCTGTGGGACCTGGTCGACGGGTCGGAACGTGCGCGGATGCCCGGCCACACCGAGGAAGTACGAGCGGTGGCGTTCTCCGAGGTTGCCGGCCGGCCCGTGGCTGTGACCGGGGGCTATGACAACACGGTGAGGCTGTGGGACCTGGAGGACGGCGTCGAGCGGGCCGTGCTCACCGGTCACACGTCGGCCGTCTACTCGGTGGCCTGCACGGTGATCGACGGCATCCCCCACGCCATCACCGGGGGCGGCGGGGAGCACGCGGCACGGGTCTGGTGCCTGACCGACGGCTCGCAGCGCGCGGTGCTGGGCGGGCACACCTCGTGGATAGCTGCCGTGAGCTGCTTCGAACTTGGTGGACGCCCCCACGTGTTGACCGCCGGTGGTGACTGCACGGTGCACGTGTGGGATCTGACCGAGGACACGGAGCGCGCCGTCCTGACCGGACACCACGGCTATGTGGACGCGCTGGCCAGCACGGAGATCGACGGGCGCCCGTACGCTGTGAGCGGCGGCCATTCCGCGCCCCCGCGCGTATGGGACCTGGGTGACGCCGCCCTGCCCGCGGGACACAAGGGCCACACCGGGACCGTGCAGGCCGTGGACGCCGTGGAGATCGACGGCCGTCCGCACGTCGTTACCGGAGGCGACACCACAATACGGGTCTGGGACCTGGCCGATGGGACGGAACGAGGCACCCTGCCCCACGGGCACCGTGTGGAGGCGCTGGCCTGCACAACGGTCCACGACAGCCCCTACGCTGCGGTCGGAGGCTGCTGCGGCGTCACCCGGGTCTGGGACCTTGCCGCAGGTACCGGGCTTCGGGACCTTCCCGGACCCGACCGCCGGGTGGAGACCGTGGCGTGGGCGGACGTCAACGGCCGTCCCTACGTGGTCACCTCCGACCAGGACCGCACCATACGCGTGTGGGATCTGGACGAGGACGTGGAGCACCCGCTCCACAGCGACCGCACCCGGTCGGCGGTGCGGGCCATGGAGCCCATCACCATCGACGGCCGCCCCCACCTTCTCACGGGCAGCGATGACGCCGCACTGCGGCTGTGGAGGCTCACGGAGAAGGGCCGACGCGTCACCACCACCGTCCACACAGGGCACCACTGGATACGGGCACTCGCCGACACCGTCCTGGAGGGCCGTCCCCACGCGCTGACCGTGGGCGGGAACGACAGCGCAGTACAAGTGTGGGATCTGACGGACGGCACTCTGCGGTCCACCCTTGCGGGACACCCGTCAGGAGTTCTCGCGGTGGCCTGCACTACGCGGGACGACCGTACGGAGGCCATCACCTTGGACGGCAGCGGTACGGTCCACGTCTGGGATCTCGCGCCGGCCCGGCTCCGGGAGAAGGTCGCGCTGCCGACGCGGGCCCAGTGCATGACCGCCGTCGGCCAAGGTCTCGTCATCGGCATGGGCGACGACGTGGTCGTACTTGACCGCAATTGCTGAGGCAGGGACGGGGTGGACGGTGACGCATGCCGTTACCGTGCCGCATAAGCCCCGCAGGGCGCCTGTGACGGGCCCGCTGCGCCCCTCGGATGGATGATGCGATGGCCGTCCTGCAGGGCCGCCTCCGGCTGGTCTGGCCGACCCTGGAAGAGGGGCCGACAAGCCGTGAGGGAGGTCCCTGTGATGCTCAGGCCGCCGGTGGAGCCGATGCTGGCGCAGGCCGCGGAAGCCGTGCCGGGTCCGGCGGCTTTGCGGGTGGGGGTGGCGTATGACGGGACCACGCGATCTTCTCGCCGACTTGGAGGGCCGAAGTCCACCGTCGCGAGGCCGCTGCTTCTCCGCCTGCCGCCACGGCCTATGTGAGCCAGGCTGTGGGGCTGTTTTGCATCGCTGCCGACGCTGTGCAGGGTCCCCAGGTTGCATACGACGGTCTCCCGCTGGTCGGGAGGGACATGGCGGAGCTGGAGAGCGACGCAATCGCCTATGCCGAGGCGATGGACGTGAAGTTTCGCATCATGCCCGAGGGCTACGCAGCACCGGATGATCCCGGGATCGTCATGCGCGCGCAACGGGTCGGGGAGGTCATCCGATCGCGTCCGCTCTTTATGGTGCCGCGCGATGGCGCGCATACCGAATGGGACTCGTTGCCCTCCGAGAAGTACCACTTCAACAGCTGCCCTCCGAGGAGTACCACGCCAACGAACAGTCCATGGTCCAACATGGCGTGACCCATGACGGGGGGAAGAAGAGAGACGCTCGGGTAACGCTGCCCGCCGTTCGAGGACGGGTTCGGGCGCCGGCTAGTGCACGAAGTCGAGTTCCTTGATCACATTCGTCGCTGAGGTTCGTGCAGACGGGCGCTAATACTGCCGGTGTTTGCCGTGACGATTGGGCAGGTCGGTTGGTGGTCGGTTCGTGGGCGGGGAACATGGGGACGCCCGGTTGTGGGCTGGTGAACTGAAAGCTCTGCATGAGCGGTTCGTACACCGTTTCGCCAGGTCGGAGCCGCGGGAGTCGGCTCTCGCGTATATGCGGGGGCTGATCGCTCCTTTGGAGCGGAAGAACGGCTGGACGCTTGCGGAGGAGGCCGGGTATGCGGGTCCGGACCGGATCCACCGGCTGCTGAACCGGATCGACTGGGACGCGGATCAGGTCCTGGACGATGGGCGGGACTACGTCGTCGAGCATCTCGGCGACCCGGGAGCGGTGCTGATCGTGGACGACACGGAGTTTCTGAAGAAGGGTGTCCGCTCGGCCGGCGTCCAGCGCCAGTACTCCGGAACCGCCGGGAGGACGGAGAACTCCCAGATCGGGGTGTTCCTCGCCTATGCCGGCGGCCGTGGCCGCACGTTGATCGACCGCCGCCTCTATCTGCCCACGTCATGGACCGATGACCGCGATCGGTGCCGGGCCGCCGGCATCGTTGACACGGTCGGCTTCGAGACGAAGGTGGTGATGGCCAAGGCCATGGTCCGCCGGGCGATCACGGACCGGATCCCGTTCCGGTGGGTGACCGCGGATGCCGCCTACGGCTTCTCCAAAGGCTGGCGCACGGAACTGGAGCGGGCCGATGTCTTTCACGTCATGGCCACCACCCGGCACGACACCGTCGTCACCCGCTGGGCCATCGACCACCCCGTCCACGACCTGTTCCCGGGGCTGCCCCGGCAGAAGTGGAAGCGCCGTTCCTGCGGGGAGGGAGCCCACGGCTCGCGGGTCTACGACTGGGCCAGGGTCGAGGTCCGTCCCTGGCATCGCGAGGACCGCCGGCACTGGGTGATCGCCCGCCGCAGCGTCCGACGACCGGACGAGATCTCCTACTACATCGCCTACTACCCGGCCGATACCACACTCGACGAGCTGATCCGTATCGCCGGTGCCCGGTGGGCGGTCGAGGAATGCTTCCAGAGCGCGAAGCAGGAGTGCGGCCTGGACGACTACCAGGTCCGCCGCTACGACGGCTGGCACCGCCACATGACCCTGGCCATCGCCGCCCATGCCTGCCTCACCGTCCTGCGGGCCCGCGAAATCGACACCGGGAAAGCAGAAACGGATCCTCCCAGCTCATACCCCTCACCCTTCCCGAACTCCGACGCCTGATCCACTACCTCACCCGGCCCCGCCCGAGCATCGACCACGTCCTGCACTGGTCACACTGGCGACGGCGACGACAGTTCCAGGCACGTGTCAGCCACTACAAACAACGCGGTCACACACCACCAGAAGCCAACAAACCATCACAGCAAACACCGTTGCAGTACTAGGATCCGTATTTGCGTGAGGCGTGCAGCAGCATCACGCCTTCGTTGCTGGCCGTCCCGCACTGTCCGCCCAGGCTCGGGTGAACCGCTCGTGCGCGGGTGCCGGGACCGCAGCGGGGGCTTCTGCCGGGGCGGCAGGTTTGGGGCGCGGGGCCTTCGCGGCGGTCAGCTCCTTGCGGACGGCGCGGTGATGATCGATGGACCAGGAGTTCCAGCGGCGGACGGTGCGGTCGGCCGGGCGGTCGAAAGCGTGCAGCTGGAGCTGGAGGGCGGCCGCGTCACGGCTGACACCGAGAGCCGCCGCCACCTCGTCCACCAGGTCCGGGACGCTGAACAGCGGGTTGGTCTCGTACTGGCCTGGCGGAACGGGGGTCGTGGCGGACCGGTCCGCCAGCCTGCGCAGAGCGGTGAGCAGATCAGCGGGCAGGTCCGTAAGCCCGCCGAGCAGGGCGCGGGCACCCTGCGCCGCAGGGTCTTCCACCGGGCGCTCGGCGAGAGCCCAGGCGACAGCGGTGGCGGCGGCCTGCATGCTGTCGGCCTCCAGAGGTTTCTCGAGGCGGCCGGTGAGCAGGGCCGTGGTCCAGGTCTCCGGGAGTCCGTGGTCTGCGGCGAGGGCAGCGGCATGGCTGCCGTCATCGGTGTACGGGGCGGCACCGAGCAGCCGGGTCCAGGCCGCGGCCATGCGTTCCGCGGCCGCGGTCATCCCGCCGGGGGCCCAGAGCTCCGCCGGGTCGCCGGGCACAGCGGCGGCGAGCACGGTGCGCCGGCCGGCTGGACCGAGCCGCCGCTGGAACTCGTCGTACGCGTAGAGGGTGTTCTGGTCGGCCTTGTACGGCTTGGAGCGGACCAGCTTGCGGTGTGCACCGTAGTCGTCGCTGCCGGCGAATCCATCGAGGACCAGGGCGGCGATCGGGCGCGGCACCCCGGTGCGCCAGCGGAACAGGTCCACGGCCTCTTCGGGCACCGGCCGCGGGCCTCGTTCGGCGAGCAGGGCCAGCAGGCGGGGGAGCCGGGTGGTGTCATCGGCGGCGACGGTGTGCGTGGCGCACTCTTCGGCATCGGCGGGCACCGGATCGGCTGCTCGCTGGAGGAAGAGGGCGAGGCCGCTGCGCTCCGGGCCGGAGGCCACGGCGAAACCGTCCGCGCGCAGTGCGGCGATCCGCTGCTCCGGGGCCCGGCCGGTCCGCCAGGCACTGCCAACCTCCGCGAACGGCTGCCGGCTCCATACGCCGAGCAGTGCCGCGAGCGCTTGTCGCTGCTCGTCGGGGGTGGCCGCGACGACGGTTCGCCAGGCCACGGCATGGATCCGGCCGGTCAGCACCGCCCATTCGGAGGGCGGCGCGGGCAGGGCGAGCACCCGCACCTCGTCGTCGATCTCACCGCGCAGGTACCGGCCGTCGGCGGCGACCGAGGTGAGGAGGGCGGGCTGTGGCTGCGGCTGCCGTTCCTCGTAGCCACGCAGCTGGGGCAGTAGGCCGTGGAGGGCCGGGACGAGCCGGTTGTCCGGCGCCGGGTCGGGCAGGTCGACGACCGGCCCGGCCCGCATGACGGCGACCCGGTGTGACAGCTCCCGGCAGCGGCGCAGTACGTCAGCGGCGAGCCGGACGGCGCGGTCGACGCCCTCCTGGACCCGCGGGTGGGTCACTCCCGGCAGGGCGCACCCGATGCCCTGGTGCAGCAGCTCGCGCACCGCACTGTCGGTGACCGTCCGCAGGACACGGGACGAGGGCTCGTCGCGCGGGGTGAGGAAGTGCCAGAAGGCAGGTGGCGGCACCGGCCCGGCCAGTTCGCCCAGGGTGGCCCGGCTTCGGGTCCTGTGGCGGCTGCCGGGGAAGCCCTGGACCTGCCAGAGCAACGAGTTGTCGCCGGCGGCATGGCAGCGGATGGTGGTCCCTCCGTTCAGGACGGCGTCCTCACCGCCGAGCGGCAGGGCAAGGATTCCCCATGGGCGACGGCCCCAGTTGTTGCTGCGGTAGGAGGCGGTGCGACCGTCGATGGACTCCAGCACGAACTCGCGGGGCGAGGGACCCGCGTACGGGGTGCGGTAGTCGACCCGGCAGCCGGTGAGTGTGCCGTCCTGACCGAGCGGGGAGGGCGGGGCGCCGGGCGGCAGTGCGGCGAGAATGCGGTGGTCGGGGAAGGGCTTCGTGCCGGGCGGGGACCGGTCGGGGTCGTGGAAGGCGGGCAGGGTGCGGTCGGCGGTGGGAAGGCCGGTGGCCGGGTCGATGCGGGTCCAGCCGCCGCGGTCTTCGCTGA
The DNA here is from genome assembly GCF_035989885.1 of Streptomyces sp. NBC_01232. Classification (GTDB taxonomy): domain Bacteria; phylum Actinomycetota; class Actinomycetes; order Streptomycetales; family Streptomycetaceae; genus Streptomyces. The sequence goes on along the minus strand of NZ_CP108518.1, from coordinate 306,331 downwards.
ACACCGTGGTGCTCCAGAGGGTGTGGCCGTCGTTCATCTGGTAGTCGCGGTGGCCGATGCCCTCACGTCCGCCGGCCCGCAGGACGCGCTCGCCGTCGAACCGGCCGCCCCCGTCCGAGGTTTCGAACTGGTAGCCGAGGCCACCCTGGATACTGCCGCCGTAGGGGCGCAGCCCGTACGTCTGCTCTGGTTCGAACGTTTCGCCGGGGTGGTCGGACCAGTAGGCGGTGTTGGAAGGGTTCTCCTTGTGCTCCTCGTTCCAGGCGACGAGGAACTGGCCGCCGACCCAGTGCACGGTGTGGCCGAGTGCGCCGTCGGGCAGTTCCATGGTGTGGTCTGCGCGCAGTCCGGCGTGGTCGACGGCGAGGGCGCGGGTCTCGCCGTACACGGTGAGCACCGGCCAGGTGCAGGTGACGTGCACGGTTTCGTCGGGCGGGAAGACAGCGAGGGCCTGGTCCAGGGCGGGCCAGCCCAGCTCCTCGGGGAGCCCGGCCCGCAGGGCGCGGGCCAGCGGGCCGGTGAGGTCGAGTGCCTCGAGGGCCTCCTCGATGCCGTCCAGGGCGATGGCGGTGGGCCGGTCGAGGAGTCCGCGCAGCTCGTCGACGGCCTCGTCGGCGGCGGCCAGTCCCCCGCCGCGCAGGGCGTCGAGCAGCTTCTCGACGCGGGCGTGCACCTCGACCGTGATGCCCGGATTGTGCGGGAGTCGACTGATGGCAGTGCCGCTGATCGCAGTGCCGCCACGGGTGCGGAGCCCGGCGTGAACGGTGCCTTCCAGCCGGGGGCCGAACACCGGGTCGGCGGCGAGTGCCTTGAGGTCGCGCTGGGAGTGCTCACCCCAGAACTCCAGGCTGATCGCGGCACCGGGGTCGTGGACGGGTACGCCCTCGGCGAGGCAGAGGTCGAGGAGGTCGGCGTCCAGATGCGGCCACCGGTAGCGGTCCTCGTGCAGCCGGACCGGGGTGCCGTGCGCGCGCAGCAGCGGGGCGAACCGGCCCACCAGGTCCAAGAGTTCCGTGGGCATGGGCTGGCGGGTCACCCCACCGCCGCCCACCGTGCGGTGCGAGTATCCGGCGGCGTATCGGCGCAGCCAGTCGCCGAGGCCGCCCTCCGGGGTGATCCGCCCGGCCGCGGCAGCGTCTGCGGCACCGCACGCGATGAGCAGCCGCAGCCAGGCCGCCGCGTCGTTCTTCGACTCGGGAAACAGGTCGAGGAGGGCGGTGGCCTGCTCGTCGGCGGGCGGGTGGTTGCCGAGCGGGCCGACGGCCGCGTTGAGAAGCCGGTCGGGTATGGCCTTGCCGCGGGCCGCGGCCAGCACCCCGCCCAGCACCCGGGCCTCCTCCTCGCTGCCGAGCCCGGCCGCACGGGCCGAGTCCCGGACCCGGCGGGCCAGATCGGCGGGAAGCTCGCCGGGGGACGCCGCCCAGGCGCTCAGCAGGCGGACGAACTCGTGGTGCGCGTCATCCGGTTCGAGGACACCGGCCAACCAGGCTGCCGCTCCGCTGAGTTCACTGGCGGGCAGGGCGCCGAAGCGGGCGAAGAGCAGCTGGTTCGCCCGCCGCCAGTCGGGATCGACCGGCAGAGCGTGGGTGCGCTCGGCGGCGCGCGCCTGCGAGTAGGCGCGGGCGGCGGAGCGGCGGTGCGTCTCCAGCATCCAATGGCCGATGGTGTCCCAGAACCAGGGCAGGTGGGCGGCCAGCAGGCCCCGGGCCAGGCGCTCCGCGTCGTCCACGAACCGGCCGGGCTTCTCCCAGGCCCGGTGCCGGCTGCTGTCCGCCCGTTCCAGCGTGTCGCGGGCGTCGGTTTCGACGCCTGGCCCCCGAGTACGTGCCCAGTCGGCGTACGTCTCGGAGATGCGGTGATTGGCTGGGAGTGGGACGGGAGTTCCGGTGTTGCTGGTCATACGTGTGATCTTGCCAGGCGGCTCTGACAGGGGGCGTTCACGAGTGAGGGGTCTGGCACAACTTCTGTTGAGTCCAGCCCGGCGGGCCGGCGACCCGTTCGACGCAGGCCGTTGACCCGGCGCTTCCCCCGCTCGACGGCGTCGATGCGCCGAGCGGACGCGCCGCACCACAGAAGTTGTGCCAGAACCCGAGTGAGCATGACCCGCAGCTCCGAAGGGGACTGAAGATCTTTCCCCAACTGCAGCATGATCGTTCCCCGGCCGTCCTTCTCATGTGGTTGATGCGAAGAGGGCGCCTCGGGCCGGATACTGTCTGGCCAGGGAGACGGTGACGTCGGAGCGCGTTCGAGGGGGAGTGTGTGGATCATCCGAGGGCTTTACCTCACGGCGAGCAATCCTGGACCTACCTGGACGACCACCTGTGGCATACGTGCGACATCCTCGCGGATCTAGTGAGTGGCAGGTTACAGAGGCGCCCACGTCTGGCTACTTACGCGCGGCTCGCTCCGAATGAGCGCGTCCTGGCGGTGGGGCCAGCTCAGCGGCTGACTTGGCGCGCCCGGGGGAACGGCAGCTACCAGCGCACGAACGTGGTTGCTGTCGGCCGTCCGTCATTTGTCATCGGCAGCATGCTGGGGTCTGCTCTCGGAAATGCTTCACGCCGCCGTGCAGCCGAAGCCGCTGCGCAGCCTCGCTGGGTCCTGGACGGGAGTGGGGAACTCACGGTTACTGATCAAGGCGCCTACTTCGGCCATCCGCACGCCCCTGTTTCCCTGTACTGGACTGGCGTGACGGACAGCATCGATCTGGTCGGGCCTGAGGACTTTCAGATCGCGCTCCGCACCCACCAGGGAGGCCAGTGCACTCTGCGGTTTCACACTCCGTGGGCCTCTCTACTCTTCGTCCTGGCCGCGCGAGCAAGTTTCACAGCTCATCCCCGACTGCTCCACCGTGGCTGGCTCCCGGCCGATTTCGAGAACCGGTGTGCTCGCATGGGCAGGCCCTGCCCACTCGTACCTCCGCTTGTACCGGATTCACTTGCCCGGTGAAGCTGCGGCGGCCACGCGATAGGGACGACGGGTCGATGCGGGGCAGGGGCGCACCGCGGGCCTCACCGCAGCGGCCGGGGCCACCGCCCAGGACAGCGACATCGCGGCGGGCGAACTCCTCAAAACACCCCTCGACCGCCCCGAGAGAGCCATCACGGTCGCCGACCTCACCGGCGTGGGCGCACTCGATGCCGCGCTCGCCTCAACCGTCCTCGACCAGCTCCTGCGCTGGCCACCGAAGCCGCACAAGCCCGGCTCCACCCACACCTCTCACACACCCGACCGGCAGGACCCTGCCATGGACGCCAGCCCCCACACCGAAACAGCACCTCCCCCCACCGCGCTGCTACAGCCCGCCACCCACACACAGGCCAACGCACCCCGCATCTGGTGGCTGCCGCACCACCCCGAGTCCGCCGGCACCGCACGCCGCATCGCCAGCGCCGTACTCCACACATGGAACGTCGACGACGACACCATCGACCAAGCACTCCTCGTCGTCTCCGAACTCGTCACCAACGCCCTCGAACACGCCCTGCCTCCCCTCGCCCTCCACCTGCACCAGGCCGAAGACGACGGCACCCTGCACATCGAAGTCGACGACGGCGGCCCCACCGACAACCACGGCACCTGGGCCACAAGCTGCGCACCGGAAGAACGCGGCCGGGGCGTGGCCATCATCACCCTGCTGGCAAGCGCCCACGGCACCCGCATCCTGGCGCACACAGTCACCTACTGGGCCATCCTCCCGGCAGCCAGGTGAAAGTACGGCGGGCTGCCGCACGCCGCCGGTAAGCAGGAACCAAGCGCTGACGCATTGACGCCTGGTCCAAGCCCCACGACGCTCACCTCCGCCGGAGGGGTGTCGGCGGGCAGGACGGAGATCGTGATCCATCCCGTGTCACCGCAGGGCGGGTGCAAGGTCACCGTGCGCGCCCTCGGCGTGGACGCGGACCTCGGCAGGGCGTTCACGCCCGGGGATGTGTCGGTGTTCTTGCGCCGGGCCGGGCTGGAGGATGCGGACCGGTCCGAGGACGGGCCGATCCGGTGGGAGGGCGGCGGCCCCGACGTGCGGACCGGCGATCGCGACGGGTGTTCCCAGGTTCGGTCAGTGACTTGCTGCGCTGCGAGCTGAGCAGCGGCCCATGGCCTGTGCAGGGATTACAGGGGGTTTGATCACCAGCGCCTACGGCGCCAGATCTCACCCCAACGCCGCTGGCCGGCAGGTGCGGATGGCGCTTGTGCTCCGAGCAGGGCGAGGACATCGGCGAGGTTGTTGCGCTCCAGAGGGTGTCGGGGTGGTCGGGCCACCGATGACCCTGCCTGGACTGCCAACCCCAGTGGCTACGTCCGCCAGGAGTACGCGATCTGGGCCGCCGGGAACACGCGGCCGTGACCGCCGGCAACATCCCGACCATCAGATGCGACTACACCGGCGAGACCGGGTCCGGAGACGGCTGCGACCGCGAGTGGTTCGCTCCCGTCCCGATGCCCCACCACCGGGCCCTCCGCGCCTGGCTGCGCGAATGCGGATAGCGCAGGCTGCGCGACGGCCGCGACCTCTGCCCCGACCACACCCACCGCCCCCCACCCCGACCGTCTCCCGGCCCCAGGGCCAGGAACCCGAGAACAAGGCGAGCACATGACCGGCACCGACACCCGCACCGCTCCGCCGCTGCGCCCTCATCAGAGCGAAGCCCTGGCCCGCGCAGTCGAGGAACTCACCCCCCGCTCCAGCGCCGAGCTCCCTGCCGTCGGCTTGCGGACCCAAGTCATCATGGCCACCGGCAGCGGCAAGACCCTCGTCGCCGTACGCGCCGCCGAACAGGTCGGCCGGGAGCGCGTCCTGGTCCTGGTCCCCTCCGGCCCGCCTCAGATACTCCCGCATGAGAATGCGGCGGGACATCACGCGCGCGAACACGCTGTCCCAGTCACCGACCCACTCCACTGTGCGGAGCCGGTTCAGCAACCCGATAATTCCTGCAAGGTATCGAGTGAACTCGCGTCACGGATCTCCGCATCGGGCTCCGACAATGCCGCCATTCTGAGAGCGTCCAGTGCGGCCGATCCGGCTCGACGCGCCTCGACGAACGCCAGCAGAAGGGGTACACCGGCGGCGAAGGCGATCTCTCCAGCCGCGGTGCGCGGCTCGTATCCCGCAGAACTGCCGTCCTTGCCCGCCCAGAGCCAGCCCACGGTGCCACCGCTCCGGCGAACCTCGATGTACTTGACCGGACCTTCGGTGAACGCCTCGTAGGACTGCTCCTGATAACCCTTCGGCAGCAGGTGCAGCATGCGCTGCCATCTGGCC